>DAAK01000041.1:4479-7738 GCA_001701075.1 Bacteroidales bacterium GP3
CGGAGAGGCGCTTTATGGTAGAATAATTCAAAATTCTAAATTCAAAATTCTAAATTATTCAAATTTTTTTATTATCTTTGCATCCGCATTCCGAAAGGTATCGCACAAGTGGAAAAATTTGGCTGCTTGCAACCACTGAAAAAAATGCTAAAACTGCACATAGATCCCTGACCCACAGAGGATCCCGACTGTTTAGGCATTTGGTGCGCAAGCCCCACATGTCTTTTTTTTATTCCTCTCCTCACCTCAATTTGTCATTTTGTCAAATTGTGGATTATGATATTTGCTTTATAATTAATCATTTATCATTAATAATTTATCATTAGATTAAATGAGCTACTTATTCACATCCGAATCCGTCTCCGAAGGCCATCCCGACAAAGTGGCCGACCAGATTTCCGACGCGCTCCTCGATGAGTTCCTGGTCCGCGACCCCAAAAGCCATACCGGCATCGAGACTCTCGTGACTACCGGCCAAGTGGTCATCGCTGGAGAAGTCTCTTCTGAAGCCTATATCGACATTCATTCCGTAGTCCGCAACGTCATCGACCGCATCGGCTACAACCGTGGCGCCTACCGTTTCGACTGCGACAGCTGCGGCATCCTCTCTTCTATCCACGAGCAGAGTCCCGACATCGCGCAAGGTGTCAACCGTGAAGTTGAGGAAGCCCAAGGTGCCGGCGACCAGGGTATGATGTTCGGCTATGCCGTGAATGAAACTGAAAACTTCATGCCTCTCACCATCGATCTTGCACATATGTTTATGCGCGAGCTAGCCGACATTCGTCGTGAAGGCAAGGAGATGACCTATTATCGCAAAGGTAAACTCGTCACATATCTCCGTCCCGACTCCAAGAGCCAGGTGACAGTCGAATATGACGATAATGGCAAGCCTCTGCATGTCAACACTATTGTTATCTCTACTCAGCACGATGAGTTCATCGAACCCCTTGAGGATACTCCAGAAGCTAAAAAAGTTGCTGAAAACAAAATGCTCGAAGTTATCCGTCGTGATGTCAGGAATGTATTGATTCCTCGTGTGTTGGCAAAACTCCCCGAAAAGACTCGCGCCCTCTTCGACGATCGCTACATCCTCCACGTCAATCCTACTGGCAAGTTCGTCCTTGGCGGACCCCATGCTGATGCCGGTCTTACCGGTCGCAAGATTATTGTTGACACCTACGGCGGACGTGGTGCCCACGGCGGTGGTGCCTTCTCCGGCAAGGATCCTTCCAAGGTAGACCGCTCTGCAGCTTATGCTTGCCGTCATATTGCCAAGAATCTTGTTGCCGCTGGTGTTGCCGACGAAGTCCTCGTCCAGGTTGCTTACGCCATTGGAGAGGCAAGCCCCGTCAGCTTCTGTGTGAATACCTTTGGTCGCTCCAAAGTCAATATGACCGATGCTCAGATTGCAGATGTCGTAAAAGGCCTCTTCGACCTGCGTCCCCTCGCAATTGAAAAACGCTTTGGCCTCCGCCAACCAATATATCTCGAGACTGCTGCTTATGGCCACATGGGTCGCAAACCACAGAAAGTCAAGAAAGTCTTCAAATCAGGCTACGATGCCCAGCCAATAGAACGCGAAGTCGAACTCTTCTCCTGGGAAAAACTCGACTCCGTCCCCGCCATCCGCCAAGCCTTCTCCCTCGACGTCTAAGTAAAAAGCCATGGACCTAGTCCATGGCTTTTTACTTTTCTTATTTCTTGTTTTCGTTATTCCTTGACGAACACCACGTATTCCCCTCCTTCCAGCGACATCGGCATCTCAGCCTCCTCTCCTCGGAAATAATCCTTCATCCCTTCCAACTCCGGCTTATTCCCAAGCAGCTCTATAGCCTGCTCCTCTTCGCTCAGATTCACCATCACTACCACCTTCGAGTCATCCTTCTCACGTGAGAAAATCAATAAGTCAGGACTCGTAGTCTCATATTTCACAATCTCTCCACCCTCTACTCCGGCTGCCAAAGCCTCTTCAGAATGTTTAAGCGCATTAAGCTGCTTATAGAAAGTGAAATAATCATTGCGCGGTTCCCACACAGGAGCCTTATCCTTTTCAAAGAACTCAAAAGCCCGGTTCATACCCGTCTCCTGTCCTGTATACATCATCGGCATGCCCGGTAGGGTATAGGTTAGCACTGCAAAAGCATTTGTAAGAGTACCAAGACGGTCAAACTCCGTCCCCTCCCATGAATTGAGGTCATGATTAGTCACCATATTCATCAGATAAGTATCCTTCGGATAATCCTTTTCCTGTTCTGCTACCAATTCATAGATATCCGTAGCATGTTTCTCTGGGAATTCCCTTATTTTGCCATCCTTATCCTTAAATGAATATTGTCCTGCAGTAGCCGCTATCTCACTGAAGAGATCCTTCATCGGCCAGTTGTAGCCCATGTCAAAACCATTCTTCTGCAACTCTGGCACACTTGCCTCAGCAAGCATAAAGAGATCCGGTTTTGCAGCTTCAAGTTGCGGACGAGCCTCATCCCAGAAATCCGTAGGCACTTCCATTGCCACATCGCAGCGGAAACCATCCACTCCCACTTCTGTAAGCCAGAACTTCATTGCGTCGATCATCCCCTTACGCATCTCAGGATTGGAATAATCAAACACATATACGTCTGTCCAGTCATAGATACCCTTCATATTGCCGAGAGAATCCTTCTCATACCAATCGGGATGTTCTGTCACCCACTTATTGTCGCGTCCTGAATGGTTAGGTACCCAGTCAAGGATCACCTTCATGCCCTTCTCATGTGCATCCTTCACCATCGCCTTAAACTCGTCGATAGTTCCAAACTCCGGATTAAATGCAGTGTAGTCTGCCACAGCATAATAGCTTCCGAGCGTACCCTTGCGGTCCTGCTTGCTGATTGGGTGTATAGGCATCATCCAGAGAATATCAACACCAAGGTCTTTCAGACGTGGAAGCTCCTTTTGGAAAGAAGTCACCTTACCGTCATCACTGTATTGACGCAGATTCACCTCATAGATCACCGCATTGCGGCTCCATTCCGGATGAGTCACATTAGTGTAGGTTGAATCACGTTCCTCACCCTCTGCCTCCTTTGCGGATCCCTTTCCGCCGCATGCCGAAAGCACAAGCGCGCCTATCATACCAAGCGCAGGCAAAATTCTCTTCATAAGTATTATTTTTTAGGTTAACAAATTCTCACAACCCCATAACTCTAACCCTATAACCCTATCCCCATAACCCTAACCCTATAACTCCATAACCCCATAACCCCATAACCCTCAA
>DAAK01000041.1:7872-9950 GCA_001701075.1 Bacteroidales bacterium GP3
TGAAGACTCGCGGCTCCGCCGCCTTGATCATTAATCATTTCCCAAAGTCCTCCAAGTCCAATCATCCCAATAATTCCAATAGCTCAGATTATCCCAATCCACAGGAATTAGAGATGTAAGTATAATAAAAGCTCCTTTTGTCGGGGAAAAGTTGATACATGGTAATAATTGATGAATATCCTAATGGATTTGCTCGATGTGGATGTGCAATTTGCTGACCTGCTCAATGCAAAAGTCCTTTAGGTCTATTAAGGTCATGATTGCAATATCTGGAACTATATCGAATTTGTATCACCCCTTCTCCTTTAGACCGACAAAAGGAGTTGTATGGTTATTCCACCAGATCGGTGCTGAAACTCAGAGCCTGAATTCGAAGATCAAGTTGGCGTAATTCAGAAGCATTCTTGTCATATATATGGCGAAATTCCGATACGTCAACCGTTCGTATATATTTGATTTCGTTTCTTGAATATCGACTCCCTTTCTCCGTAAGGATGCTCAGAGCATCGTTTAGAGCCTTGACTTTGAGTCCAAGCGAATCTCGTTCTGCCAATAAAGATGTTATGTTCCTGCCATCTTCTGTGATGGTTTTAGCATTCGTCATATTGATGAGATAGACTATGCGCTGGAACTCCTTAAGAGTTTTGTCGAATTCCTCGACTACTTGCTCTGGAGTCTCTGAAGGCTCGTCCCCCTCCTGAATCTTGATGCAGTCATTGAGTCTGCTTTTCAACTGCGTGATTTTTATATTTAATTGAGCGCGAAGGCTCAATGCTTCTGCTAATTTCATAATATTGATGTTTTGATTTTTAATCGTTAATTAATCATTATTCCTTGATAAAGAAATTATGAATTATGCATTGACATAAGCTCTTGTGCCCTATGCACCCAGGCCTCTTGTCTCTGGAATCTGGCCGCTGCGCCCCAGACGCCTTTAAATATCCAATTCCAAATCCTCTAACTCATCCTTAATATCATCCCATTCATCCTCATCATCGAGATCATAATCCTCTTCGATCTCTTCAATCTTATCGTGGATTTTTTCTATATCCTCTTGAATTTGTTCAAATTCTTCTTCTGTTGGATCCAAATCCAAATCCGTTCCTTTATCATCCAGATACTCATAAATCCACTCCACATCAAAGCGTCTGAACGCCTTGAGTTGTCTCCTTACATCCTTTATGAGTTCCTCCAGATCAAGGATATCACCGGCATTCGCTTTCTCTCTGCTTTTTCTATTAAATACAGGCATATTCTAATATTTTTTAGTTCCCCACAAAATTAGCAAAAATTCCTCATTCCGCCTCAATTTAACCATCAAAAAACTCCTTGCGTCTTGCGCCGCAGTCGTCCGTTTAGTATCAAGCCCACTCCGTGTTCTATCTTGTCCTTAAAGACCTTAAGGACATTAAAGACCTTAAAATCGTTAATCGTTGATCGTTCCCCAAACTCCGACAAGTCCAATCATACCAATTGAATTCAAAATTGGATTAAAATTATTCTAAATTCAAAATTAAATTTGTAAGATAAGGGGTTTCCCCCTAAATTCCTTACTAACTTTGCACTCGGAACCCAAGTCAATGCATGTTAATTCAACCGCACCTAAAAGTAGGGGTATGGTGTCTTCAAAGGAAGCTCCCGAACCAACCCCGGATGACTGATGAATCGTGCATAAGAAAACCTCCGCATCGCGAAGCCAATTATGCATTATGACTTGCTTTAGCTTGAGCGTAGCTAATTATGCATTGATTAAGGGTATCGACATTTGGGCCGATGACATGACCGCATTCATCGCCTTATACCCTCCCCGCCATAGGTGACGGGGCTAATATTCCTTTTTGTTATGAAACAGACCACATCTCAATTTCCAACGACTGCTTCGGTGTGTCAATCGACACCCGATGCAGCCTTTTTTTATTACCCATAGTAAAAAATCTTCAGGTTCAATCCCGCTTCATCCCGATCAATCGTGATAAATCATGAATAATTCTTCCGAAACTTCCTCACTCCAATACCCCAATAATCTCATAATCCTCAACTTTTGCTTTCGAAAGTTGAGTTAAATTTGCAAATTAGAC
>DAAK01000160.1 GCA_001701075.1 Bacteroidales bacterium GP3
TCGGTAGTGTCGACGATTGTTGCCTGACGTACATTGCGACGATAGTTGTTGATGAAGATGTTGCGCATGATTGTCATCACCCAACCCTTAAAGTTGGCGTCGGAGGTGAACTTCTCTTCGTTGTCGAGAGCCTTGAGGGTAGTGTCCTGGAGGAGGTCAGCGGCTGCCTCGCGGTCGGAGGTAAGCTGATAAGCGAAGCTCAGCAGGTTTGACTGGAGGTTGAGGAGGTTGGTGCGGAATGAATTGTTGGATGCCATATTTTTGAAGTTTTTGTTAAACCTGCTTTCGCAAATTCAAGGGTTGAAAAATTTTTTTTAAAAGTTTAAAAGAATTGCTCTTTGTCTGTATAACGTTAGCAATTTTTTAAATGTTTCGACAATTTTTTGCAACAACTGCAATATCAGCTAAACAATTTTGCAACACGCTATGAATTAGTGTATTACGGACAATTAAATTAATATATCATTATTGAAACACGCTGAAATATGCGTGCAACAATTCTGAAACAAAATGGTTCAATTAATGTTTAAACAAAGGGTTTTCAATGAGTTGGTAAAATATGACTTTGGCTCGTGTTATTGTAGCATTAAGAAAGCAAGAAAAATGATGGAATGGTAATTTTCGTACTGTCTTATGTCTATATGTTAAGGCATCGAGGAAATCTGCAGTGGGAGATTACTGAGCAGATATATGAGAAGAGCTGGATGAATTCCTTCAGGAAATGATGAGCGCAAAATGACAATCAGCCGAGCCTTCCGCTTCTTTACCGTTATTTCCGCAATTCCGAGACGTTCCGCGATTTCAGAATTTTTCAGACCTTCCTCAAAACTCATCTCAAGAAGTTGACGCATATCTGGAGGTAAAGCATCAATTGCAGTATAAAGGCGTTGGAGTGTCTCCTGACGTATATAATCAAGAAGAATGTCTTCTTCTGCAGAGTCTATATTGCCTATATACTCTTGATATTTGTCTGCAGCTGTTGCATTTCGTTGATAACTGATAGCCTTGTTTCGGATGCATGTGATAAGAAATGCCTTCCACTGTGAGGAAGAAGAGAACTCTTCTCTTCGCCAATATGCTTTTTCTACAGCATTCTGAACGCAGTCTTCAGCCATAATAGATAGTGATCCTGGCAAACATGAAGATGCATAGAGCATCATGTCGGGGAAGATATACTTATAGAAGTAGCCAATATCTCCTTCGACAAACTGCCGATATGCCTTTTCTGTCAGTTCTGAGGAAGTCATAAAATCTAAAAACACACAAACTGTGTATTCAGAAAACAAAATTAACGAAATTTTTCCAAAAATAAAAAATAAGGTCCGGAGAAAATGCCGGACCCTATCAAAACTGAATATTATTGCGATAACTTCAATCAACGGATTACTTTAGAAGTTCTGCCATCCTGAATCTTGATAAAGATACCATTTTCAGGATTATTCACACGTACGCCCTGAAGGTTATAGAAAATGGCCGTCCCGGTGGCTTCGGAAATACCATCAACAGCCCCTTCTTCTGATTCAAATGCAGACATCATTCCAGTATTGACCCCGGAAAGAGTGAAATTAAAATCATATATCCCTGCTGTAAGTGAACATTCAAGTGGATCTCCACCGGCAACCATAGATGCAAATGGCATGTCGCTGCTAAAATCGTTGGGGAGGAAGGCTGCCATATCAGAATTGTATCCGAACACATACATCATGTCTTGGGCCACTACAGTCAGTGTGGCTGGCTCCTTCACTTCCACATTGGAAAGAACATAAGTAACTGTGGAATATGTCACTGTCTCTCCAGTCTCCTCATCGGTATATTCACCAGAATTTTCAGTGCGAATAAATTTATAAGTGTCATCAATGGTGTTGACACCATTTACTCCAACAAGGTAATATGCAAGTTCATCTTGTGGAGTCTGGTCCTCACACTTAAGGAAAGATACCATGGCCATCGATCCAAGCATACTGAGATTGATATCATAATATCCTTCAGCAAGCTTGCACTGCATAGGATCTCCACCTACTCCCAAAAATGCCATTGGATTCTCATCTGTCACGTCGCCCATTGCCGCAAAGTTTTCATCCTGCCCATATGCGACATCTTGTCCAGCATCATACACAGTAAATCCAGTCTCACATTGTGAGACATAATAACGTGGAAGAGTATAAATTGTAAATGTCTCTCCATCTTCAGTGATTTCTTCTTTGCTGAAGCGACATGCAGCAGTCGGGTCAAGATAATCATTGAACCCAAGTAGATATATGCTCTCCTCTTCACTTTCTCCAAGCGACTTAATTTGTAGCATCCACGTGTCTCCACCCATTTCTCCTTCAAGATCTTCAAACAACGCTAGCGATACCTGATAAGCTCCTGTAGGAAGATGATAATTAATTGCTGGGCCATTTTGAGCAAGATAAATCATGCCCTGTGAAGTCGTTATGTCATTGGTGAAACCAAACTCATTGTTCTCGTCAAATCCGAGAGTTAAAGATGCTCCGTCAGTGAATGTGACTGCACCTTCAGTCGTTGTCAACTCGATTTCCGGCAGTATCCAACGCCAAAGTCCTTCATCAATGTCTTCCTCGCTACGTTCACCTAATACAAGACAGTTGGAATCAGAGGGTTCTGTCTCGCCATTAAGACCGATGATATACATGTTGCCCTCAGGAGCGGCGCCCCAAAGGGTGACGGATGCACAGAGCATCCCACAAGTCAGCAGTAGAGATTTTTTCATATTTTCATTTTTTATGATTACTTTACAAAAATACGCGTTCCTATAATAAAGGTATATCTAAAAATTATATTTTTTCAAAAAAAATATCATATTTGATATACTTTAACTTGGTGACTGCGTATTCTTAGCAAAAGACCCAATTCTTAAAACAGCAATTATGAAACATCAGACAATTTTAAGCACACCACTCGTAATCGGACTATTACTAACTGGTGCGTGCTCAAGCAACCAAGGTCGGGTAGACGGAGTAGCCCTACAGGGAACTTTCGCTAACGACAGCATCGAAGACTTCGTACTTTCCTACAATGAGGAAGGAGATATGATGCGCTACCACACCATCGATATCCAGCGCGATGCCGATGGCAAATTCCAGATACCTGACTCTCTGATACCGGCTGGAGGCACCAACGCCACTATTATGGCGGATTCTGAGGGATACTGGGGCGTATACCTCGAACCCGGCAAGACCCTGACTGTTGACATCACCGGAACTCCTGCCTCTGGATATCAGATAGATTTCTCGGGAGCCAATGCCGACATAAGCGACGCTTACAACAATATCGTTTCTACTTTCGATATTATGATATACTCTCCACAAGATCCTGAAGGCCGAATGAGCACTGAAGAGGCACTTGCTCGCCTTGAAAGCGACAGAAAAACTGTCAATGATAAAGTGTCAACAATCAAAGATTCCGCCAAAAAGGCTTATTATTCAGAGCTTGCTTCCCTTATGTCGAAGCGCATGGAAGGTTTCATTTATGAAGATGCAGCTTATGATCAGGATGCCGAGCCTTGGGATAATCCTAAGTATACAGCTCTTATCAATGGTATAGATCCCAATTCTGAAGCTACGCTTGAATCTGGCATGGTATTCTTATGGCTCAATAATGAAGGCAGAAAAGTCAACTCTGACAAAGAATACGAAAAAAGCATCGCTCAGCTGAAATCAGTATCTGAAAATATCACAAACCCTCTCTCTCGTAAGGCCCTTTTCCATATGGTGCCTCATCAGTTTTTTGCATACACCAAGCCCACTCCAGAAGATGCTGCTGAATTCATGAAAGCATACTCCGAGCTCGCCAAAGACTATCCCGAATTAATCGACACCTACACGATGCAAGCACAGGGTGTGAAGGTGGTGGAAGCCGGTGAGGATCTCCGATTCGATCCAATAATCGCCACTACAGATGGCAAGACTTGTAAACTTTCCGAACTATATGGAAAGATACTTTATATCGACTTTTGGGCTACCTGGTGTGGTCCTTGTCGCAAGCAGATTCCACATCTTGAGAAACTCGTAGAGCGTATGAAAGATGTTAATGGCATAGAGTTTATCTCAATTTCATGCGACACTGATGTAGAGGCTTGGAAAGAACTCGTGGCAAAAGACAAACCTGATTGGCCTCAGTATATCTTTGCTGAAGGGCAGGGCGAATCTTTCATGAGTTCCATGAACATCACCGGCATCCCTCGCTTCATGATTATAGGTAAAGATGGCAAGCTCATAGCTCCTGACGCTATGATGCCCTCTGATCCAAAACTTGAAGGGCAACTACGTTCACTCGTAAAATAAGATTCTCAATACGATTCAATGAATACCGAGCAAATAATCAATATTCTGTATAAGACCATGTTGATATGACTTGAAGAAGNNATTGACTGCCGACGAGGATTCTATCCTTAATGACTGGATTGCAGAAAATCCGGAAGGACGAGGGAAGATGATCGACATGCTTTCTGACCCCACTCGTCTTGCCGAAGACTACCGTATGCGTTCCATGATCAACACTCTTCGCCCGCAGGCTGAAATGGAACATAGGCTTGGTATCTCTTCTTTTGCACAAGGATCCTCGGTAAAAAGAATATGGGGATCTGGCATTCTGAAAGTCAGTGTTGCGGCTGCATGTGCCGCTATCATCATCGGACTGGCATTCTTCTTCAAGTCATATCAACATGGTTCGAACATGCCGGTTATAGCTACAGCCGAAAACATGGCGTCACCTCTTAGCATAGAGGCTCTCGGCCCCGGCAGTTCTCGGGCTGTCGTGACTACTGATACTGGAGATACTATTCATCTTTCAAGCATCGATTCGTCCGACCGTATCGCTGCAAAAGCCTCCGAAGGACCCTTGCAAATAGATGTGCCGCGTGGAGGGGAGTTTGTTGTGACGCTCGAAGACAGCACGCGTGTATGGCTCAATTCGGCATCACGTTTGATATATCCGGCCCATTTTGCCTCAGATTCCCGGAAAGTAGAACTTGAAGGGGAAGCTTACTTCGAGGTGACTCATAATCATGATATTCCATTTATTGTGGAATCATATGGTCAAAAGGTCAAGGTATATGGCACTGAATTCAATATACGTGCATATCCAGAAGACGGAATGGTATATACCACCCTCAGCACAGGAAGCATATCGCTGACTCCTTCTACAGGGGGAGGAGAGGTATTCATTTCGCCAGGCAAACAAGCTGTGTTTGACAAGGAAACGTCAAAGGCTACCATTAGAAACGTCGACTTGGAGCGGGTGACTGGGTGGCGTCATGGCCGTTTTGTCTTTGAAGAACAGTCTTTGCGACAGATTATGCAGGATCTCAGCAGATGGTATGACTTCCGCTACGAATTTACAGATGAAGATGCGGCAGAAACAATCTTCATGGGCAGCATACCACGCTATAGCAACTTCAAGACTGCAATAGCCATCCTTGAGAAATCAGGAGGACTCTCCTTCAAAGTAAGAGACGATGTAATCGAAATCTCCAAAAAGTGACATCGCATTCGGCTAATCACAACATATATAATTCACAATGAAACGATCCGTAATTATAGCCTTTATTACAATATTCATGCTCCTTGCGACTCTGAGCGCGAAGGCTGCTTCTACTTACGACCTGACATTCCGTGACACACCGATAGAGAAGGTAATATCAAATCTACGCAAACGCACTGGATATGACTTTGTCTATCAAAAGGATGTCTTGGCTGGCAATCCTCAAATCTCAGGTACTTTTCATAACTTGACTCTACAACAGATTCTTAACCGTATTTTTACGGAGGAACTCAACGTCGCTTATGAGATAGTAGACAAAACCATTATCCTGTCAAAAGCGAATAAGGAGCTTCCATATTTTAAACGCAATATTTCCGGTATAGTCACTGATGAGGCTGGAGAGCCTCTGATTGGCGCCACGGTTTTTGTAGAAGACACAAAGATTGGTACTGCTACTGATGTAGACGGTCAGTTTTCGTTGCTCGCCGAAGGACAGAGACCAAGAATCAGAGTGTCCTATGTCGGAATGAAGACAAAGACTGTTCAGCTGAAACCTGGGGAAAAGACCATTATGATAGCTTTGGAAGAAGACACTAAGCTTATGGATGAAGTCATTGTGACCGGTTACTCCAATTTCAAGAGAGAAAGTGCGACGGGTGCATATCAGACCATCACCGCTGCTGACCTCGACAAACGACACATGGGTTCAATCACAGACAATCTCGAAGGTAAGATCCCTGGACTCGTAAACTACGACAACGGCAATGGCAAACAGATGTCAATCCGCGGAACAGGATCATTTGAAGCCTCTAACAATCCTCTCGTTGTTGTCGACGGACTCCCAATAGAAGGCTCTATTGAAAGTGTGAACCCTTACGACGTAGAGAACATCACGGTCCTTAAAGATGCCGCTGCTGCAGCAATCTATGGCGCCCGCGCATCCAATGGTGTTATTGTAATCACGACAAAACGAGCTAAGGGAAACAAGACCCAAGTAGACTTTAATGCCGATGTCACTACCTATGAAAAGAACAACTATTCTTATTTGCGTTATGCGACTGCTGCTGAAATGGTGGAGTTGGAACACTATAACTTCAACTATGTGCTCAATTCTGCCGACAGATCTCCTTATAACTCGTTGGTAAATTTCTACACCACAGGTAGGGCTCATTTGATATCGCCGGCTACAAGGCTCATGCTGGAACACTCTCTTGGCAAAATTTCAGCCTCTACATTGGAAGCAGAACTCGGCCGGTTGCGCTCAAACGACTATGTAAGCCAGTGGCAGGATGCGATGGAGGCTCCGAAAGTCAACCAGCAATACAATCTTGCCGTGCGCCATAATTCCGACGCCCTCGCATCGAGCCTTACTCTTAACTACATGCGAGATAACAATGCCTCCCATGGTGACTATAATTCAAACATTATGTTTGGATACAATGGCATATGGCATGTATTCAAGAATCTTGATGTTAATTTTGGATTCAATATGCTCAGCGAGCGTACCAAAAATCATATTACAAATCCATTCTGGGGCTCTGCATCCTCTTTCCTTCCATATTATTCTCTATATAGTGCCGATGGCTCATTGAATTCTATGACAGCCGACATCCCAGTCGACCTCCCTGCTCTCAGTAATCAGACATACGGACTGAAACCAGTCGACTACAATCCTATAAGCGATTATGGCACCTCGCTGAGTCGACAACGTAGGACCAACATCCGCACGTATGTAAATGCAATCTTCACCATTCTTCCAGGATGGACTGCTTCAGGAATGTTCCAATATGAGGATATCTACTATAAGGGAGATTCCTATTATTCAGCAGAATCGTATCAAATGCGAACTATGTATAATTCCTATACTGCCTACGATAAAGCGACAGGCACAGTGACCCATCATATCCCGGAAGGTGGAATGTTGAACACCAACACCTCTGAAGGAGCTTATTATACTTTCAGGGCCCAGACCAACTATGACAATACATTTGGGGGCAAACATGAGATTAATGCGGCATTTGGTTTCGAATACCGCCAGCAGAATACCAAAACTTACGGCAATGTAATGCTCGGCTACGATGACCAGACACAGACCAATGCTAACACTATGGTCAATTGGGGATTGCTACAGAATCTCAGTGGATCAGCTTCCGTGATGGGGCCTGATTATTACATGTATGGAGCTCCAAAGAGCGATGCATTCTCAACTGGCGACATACTCCACAGGTTCTACTCACTCTATTTCACAGGCAACTACGTATATGATTCACGTTATGCTGTGACGGGATCCGTCAGAATCGACAAGGCTGACTTGTTTGGTGCCGATCCAAAGTTCCGCGGACGGCCTCTCTGGTCGGCTGGTTTAAGCTGGAATATGCACAACGAGGCATTCCTGAGCGATACCGACTGGCTTGACGCTCTAAAGCTTCGCGTCAGCTATGGACTCACCGGAAATATTGCCAATGATGTATCCTCTTATCTCACTGGTAGTATTGGCATCAACTCAATCTATGGTAATAAATACGTGACACTTGACACTCCTCCCAATGAGCAGTTGCGGTGGGAGAAAACTGCTACGTGGAATGCCGGAGTCGACTTTTCACTTTGGGGTTCCCGCCTGACGGGTGCTATGGATTTCTACTCTAAGCGGGGTTGTGATTTGTTGACAAATACAGATCTCGACCCCACTACGGGATGGACTATGCTCAAGATCAACAACGGCAAGGTTCTCAACACTGGCCTGGAGCTACAGCTGAACGGTGACATTCTGCGTCAATTCTCACGCAGCGACATTGGCATCTCTGCAGAACTGTCGCTTGCTTACAATCACAACAAAGTGACCAAGGTTGATCACCTTCCGGCTACTGGAGCTGAGGCTCTACAAAGCACAACTCTTCACAAGGGCTATCCTGTCCACTCCCTCTTCTCATATGATTTTGCTGGAATGGTCAACGATGGAGAGATGCAGTATTTCTCATGGCGTGATGCCAACGGAAACATCCGCACATCCGATATAAATTCAGAGGAATTCACGGTCAATGATATCGTGTATTCCGGTTCGCTTGATCCTAAATACATTGCATCATTTTCTCCCATGTTCAAATGGCAAGGTTTCACGCTTTCCGCTATGTTGAGCTATTATGGAGGACACGTTATGCGCGTTGACTGCAACGATTGGACTTCAGACGGATCGGTCTACGGTTTCGGTAGTCTTGCAATGGTGGATGCCATCCCATCTGGCTATCTCAATTATTGGAGAGACGGAGCCGACAAATATCCTGCGAATGGGTATCTTGGAGGCAGTCATGTTGTTGGCAATGGCACATTAGGGTCACAGACGGTTGTCCCTGCAGATTTTTTGAAATTCCGCAACTTGGTGGTTGGATATAATTTCGATGAAAAGATTTGCAAAAAACTCATGATGCGCGACCTTCGCTTGAGATTCCAGATAAACGACTTGTGCACTTGGGCACGCAATAGCCACGGAGTGGATCCGGAAGCCAACAATGCCCTGTCGGGTGAGAGATATCTCAAGACCCCTCAAAGCTACACTTTCAGTATTCTCTTCAGTTTTTAAGACATTTATATGATGAAAAAAATATTATCAGCAATTATAACTTCAGGTTGCATCCTATTGGCTACATCTTGCGATAGTCAGCTCGATATCGTGCCAAAGGGGCAGACTACTCTCGACCGCACATCCGATCTCGAGCTGCTCCTCAATCAGGAATATAAACTCGAGGATTTCCCTTACAACGACCTTTCGCAGATATGTGGGGAAGCAGTTGGTATGGGTACATCCATTCCGGAAATGATGAGCAACACCAATACTCTTGCTTATGCTTATCTTGCATATGACGAGAGCGTAGACCGCATCACTCTTGCACAGGAAGACGCTCGCTATAACACTATCTACAAATATATCAATTACTACAATACCCTTCTCGCTAAAATTGACAAGGCGACCGGACTTGAAGACAAGAAACCTCAGCTTAAGGCAGAGGCGAGAGTGCTCCGTGCCTATATGCACTGGCTCGTGCTTGTGATTCATGCCGAACAGTACGACACTCCGGAACGTGCCTCTGTGGCTGGAGGTGTCGCCTATGTCACAGACATCGACAATAACAAAGTAAAGGAAAAGCTTACACTTGCTGAGTGCTACGACCGCATTCTGGATGACTGTGGAGATGATTTGCTCGACCTTCTGCCAGAGAAGAATGATAATGTATGTCGCCCTGGCAAAGCTTTTGGATATGCACTCCGCGGACGGGTGCTGATGCAGATGAAGCATTATGAAGAGGCGCTTCCGTGGCTTGAAAAAAGCATCGCTATAAACTCTACAATAGACAATCGACAATACATCAAGGAGACAGAATCTTGGGTTCTTGAACGTGACGGCAATTATAATTTGCTTTATATGGGTGCTGGGCCTCTTGTGAATCCAACAATGGAGATAATCACAAGAGAAACGGCTGCAAAATTCGAGAAAAATGATTATGTATTGAAGTATTGCGGGAATACCGGATGGGATCTTTCATTTGGAAAGATGTATGCAGGCCTCGAAGGTTTCCGCATGTGTATGAGCTGGGGTGCGCAAGGAAATCCTTATGGAATGACATCAGTACGCACAATTCTCTCAACAGCAGAATGCCTCATACGCACTGGAGATGTTCGCAGAGGACTCGAATTGATTGATATGGTGAGGAAAGCACATGTGGAAAATGCAAGTCCATATGTAAAAATCCATGATATGGTGCCTTTCGGCGAAATAGCGGCTATGCGTTTGCTGCAACAGACAAAATGGATTGAATCTCTCGGCAGTTACGAAAATTTCTTCGACATGAAGCGTTGGAATACCGAAAAAGACTACACTTCCACCATCAGCAAAGACTTGGATGTGTATGGCGCCAAGACCCTCGCGCCCGACTCTCCGCTTTGGATTCTCCCTTTCCCCGCAAAGGCTACCCGCTACAATTCTACCCTGACCCAAAACTTCTGAAATGCCGGGTATAGTTTGTTATCTCAAACTGGAACTGTAATAATTTACACAGTGGCATAGAGGGAATAGGGGGCTGACAAAATGTAATTTTGGCAGGTGGGAGAGGAGTATTGCCCGATTGCGGCGGCATCACGATGTAAACGGGCAATTGATGCGGGATCTTCTCCCAGTTCGTAATGCATGGGGAAGAAATGCTCGATTTTGAAACGCTCAAGGAAGATTTTGGCTCCAGTGAAATAATCTGTACCGATTCTTGAATCTACCGGAAAGAAACAGAGGTCGAAACTCTTGTATTCCTTCGCTATCATATTCACTATAGCATTGAATCGATGTAAGGCATCCTGAACCTCCTCTTCTGTCGACTCATCCTTCCATATCCATGCATTGAGGTCGCCTGCGTGAAATATTGAGTATCCTCCAATGCTGACCGCATAGGAATTTCCTGTGTCGGTGGAAGGAAAAGATCTCACACTGATATTGCTGTCTTCGTAACGGTCGTTATCAAACATTGCGATGACTCTTGCGGGGTCAACCTTATCTCCTTTATATGAGCTTTCAGGCGTTATGATATGCTTTATGCGCCTCCTGACATCGCGGCTCACAATATATCGGATATTCGGGAAGTGCTTGGCCCATCCGAATATCTCCGGGTTATAATGGTCCTTGTGTCCGTGACTTACGAATACATACACCGGCATTTCACTATCGACTTCCATAAGAGGGTTGGGAAGAGGTCCTTGCTGATAAGGATCCTTCCAGAAGTCGAATACCAACACTGCTTCTTTGGTCTTGACAACAAAGCAATCATGAAAGATATATATCGTCTTGATCATTTCCATAACAAATTCTAATTTGACTGCTACAAATTTAGTAAAAATACTTCAAACCGGGTCGCAAGATTGAAAAAATCTTTATGAGACGGGGTCTAAAGGGGCTGTCATAAAATTCTCAGCAATAGAAAAGGAGTCCAACAAACGGCAAAATAACACAAAATTCGCAAATATGCCTACATTTATTTGGCAGATATGAAAATTATTTGTAACTTTGCAGGCGTCGAACCTATTTCGACGTTTTTTGATATGATTTGCAACAGCAGCCACATCCATCATCACCATCACCGCTTTTCACCCAGGCGGCGAGGTTGCTATGCATTTGATTAAACAAGTAAAATTTAACAATCAACATACTAAGCCTCAGAGCCATGGGACATATCCCACTCTGAGGTTTATTTTTTATTATGCTAAGAATTGCTATTCAAAACAAAGGGCGCTTGGGCGAGGAGTCTGTAGGACTTCTCAGCCGTGTCGGCATCGAGATAGACACCGCCAAAAGGAAGTATCTGTCAAAAGCCATAAACTTCCCCATTGAGATTCTCAACGTCCGTGACGACGATATCCCCGGGCTTGTAGCTGAAAATTCAGCCCAACTCGGTATAGTAGGACTTAACGAAGTCGAGGAAAAAGGCGCTAAAGTCGACATAGTACGTAAGCTCGGATTTGGAGCTTGCCGTCTTTCGCTTGCTATCCCAAAGCGTGAGGAGTATACCGGGCCAGAATATTTCCGTGGCAAACGTATAGCCACATCGTATCCCAGAATTCTACGCCGTTACTTCGACGGTCTCGGAATAGATATAATCCCGGTAGTCATTTCCGGATCTGTGGAAATCACGCCATCGGCTGGTATGGCCGACGCTATATTCGATATTGTCTCGTCGGGAGGAACCCTCATATCCAACGGGCTAAAGGAAGTGGAGAGGGTGATGGATTCGGAAGCTGTGCTTGTGGCTAATCCCTCACTTTCGAAAGATGATCGCGAATTGCTCGATGAAATCGAGTTCCGCATAGAAAGCGACAGAATCAGCCGCGGTATGAAATATCTTTTGATGAACATACCTACCGAAAGCCTTGAAAAAGCAGTAGAAATTCTTCCAGCCATGCGGTCGCCTACAGTGTTGCCTCTTGCCACGCCAGGCTGGCACTCGCTCCACTCTGTAGTGGAATCCTCACAACTCTGGGAGAAAGTGCGTCAATTGAAGGCTATTGGTGCAGAAGGAATACTTGTATTATCAGTCGACAAAATTATCTTATGAAAATCTACAATAATCCGGCTCGATCGCAATGGGCCGAGCTTTGCAAGCGTGCCAAAGCCGAAGAAAGTGCTGAAGTCGACAAAATTGTCAGCAATATTATCCAGCGCGTACGCATAGATGGCGACGAGGCCCTTATGCAGCTTGCCGCTGAGATCGACGGTATCTCTAAACCATATGACTTGACCGTATCAGAAGCTGAGTATGCAGAGGCCGAGGCATCAGTATCAGATTGTTTGAAAGCGGCAATCAAGACTGCTGCTGACAATATCTCCGCATTCCACCGGGCTCAGCTGCCTTCTGAAATAAGAGTGGAGACTCTGCCAGGAGTCACTTGCATTCAACGCCCTGTGGCTATACAGAACGTGGGTATATACATCCCTGGAGGTACAGCTCCGCTTTTCTCCACTGTGCTAATGCTGGCTCTTCCAGCTCGCATTGCCGGTTGCCGACGCGTAGTGATGGCTACTCCTTGCGATAGGGAAGGTCGTGTTTCCCCAGCTGTGCTGTATGCCGCACGCATATGTGGTGTCGATGACGTATATAAAGTGGGTGGTGCGCAGGCAATAGCGGCTCTTGCATATGGCACAGAGACCATCTCTGCGGTTGACAAGATTTTCGGTCCCGGCAATAGGTTTGTCACTGCCGCAAAGCAGCAGGTAGGAGGGCGTGCCGTTTCTATCGACATGCCGGCCGGTCCTTCCGAGGTGATGATTCTGGCTGATGACACTGCCGATTCCGAATTTGTGGCAGCTGATATCCTTTCACAATGCGAGCATGGTGCCGATTCCCAAGGCATTGTTGTATGCAATTCCCTAACGCTTGCTGAAGAAATCAAGGATGCAATTAAATGTCAGGCCTCAAAACTTGACCGTGCTGAATACGTAAGCCGTTCGCTCGAAAATTCGCGTATCATAGTGCTTGAGGATCGTGCCGACATGATAGCGTTTGCCAACCTGTATGGCGCAGAGCATCTTATTATCTCACTCAGTGATCCTTTTAAGGCAGCGGATGGAATCACTGCCGCTGGAAGTATCTTCATTGGAAATTATTCTCCCGAGAGTGCCGGTGATTATGCTTCAGGCACCAACCATACACTCCCCACTTCCGGATGGGCGCATAGCTGCAGTGGAGTCAACATCGACAGCTACACCCGCAAAACCACTATCCAGAACATCACTCCTGAGGGTCTTGCACGTCTGGCCGATACAATCACTACAATGGCTGATGCCGAAGGTCTCGAAGCCCACGCTCAGGCAGTAAAAATCAGAATGCAATGCAAATAACTGAACTAATACGCCCAAACATTCGTTCTCTTCAGCCATATTCCACCGCCCGCGATGAATATGAGGGTGACCTCGGAATATTTCTTGATGCCAACGAATCACCATACAATAACGGATATAACCGTTATCCAGATCCTCGCCAAAAACGGCTAAAGGGCCTTATTTCACCAATAAAGGGAGTTGCTGCGGAAAACATCTTCATTGGCAATGGCAGTGATGAGGCAATCGACCTTTTGTTCAGGATTTTCTGTGTGCCAGGCAAAAGCAATGCCATTTCAATCGCTCCGAGTTATGGAATGTATGAAGTGGCTGCCGACATAAATGATGTTGAGGTGCGGAAGGTGCTATTGAACGATGATTTCTCACTTCCTGTGGGTCGACTTCTTGAGGCTGCAGATGCTGACTCCAGGCTTCTATTTATCTGCTCTCCAAACAATCCTACAGGGAATGCCTTTCCAAGTGAGGAAGTGGAGCGTCTTGTCAGGGAATTCCCGGGTATTGTGGTGGTGGATGAGGCTTACATAGATTTCTCCGACAAACCCGGCATGCTTCCAATTCTTTCTGAATTCCCAAATCTTGTCGTGCTTCAGACTCTCTCCAAGGCATGGGGAATGGCAGGACTGCGTTGCGGCCTTGCGTTCGCATCTGCTGAAATAATCAGCTATATGAACCGTGTGAAATATCCCTATAATATCAATCTGGCAACATCCTCGATAGTGGAGCGACTCCTCGCTGAGCCAGTCATGGAACAGGTGAAAGTACTTAAAGAGGAGCGTAAGAAGCTCGCGGATGCACTTGTAGATTTTCCATTCGTGAAGAGAGTCTATCCCTCCGATGCCAACTTTCTGCTTGTAAAAGTCAGTGATGCCAACGACCTTTATGACTATCTCATAGCAAAAAAGATTATAGTCCGCAACCGCGACAAGGTAGCGCTATGCAAAGGATGTCTTCGTATCACTGTCGGGACTCCCGAAGAGAATCGCCATCTAATAGAAACCCTAAAAGATTATGAAAAAAAAGCTTCTGATTGTTGACCGTGACGGTACTATTCTTGTGGAGCCTCCAGTGGATTACCAGATTGACTCATTAGAGAAATTTCAGTTTGTGCCGGGAGTCATAACAGCTCTTGCCGACATTGCTCGTCTTGGGGAGTATGAACTTATTATGGCCTCCAACCAAGATGGTCTTGGCACAGATTCTTTTCCCGAAGATACATTCTGGCCTCCACAGAATCTGATGCTTCAGACTCTTCGAGGAGAAGGAGTGGAGTTTGACGATATACTTATAGATCCTTCTTTGCCGGAAGAGAATTCTCCCAACCGTAAGCCTGGGGTCGGTATGTTTGGCAAATATATCGGCAATGATGACTATGATTTGAGTGAAAGTGTAGTGATCGGCGACCGACTTACTGATGTGCAGCTTGCCAAGAATCTTGGCGCAAAGGCTATTCTTCTGCAACCGAGCAACACCGTGGCAGAAGGGTGTGCGCTTATCACTGATTCCTGGGCTGAAATCAACGAGTGGCTGCGGGCATCATCACGTCGAGCTACGTTGGAGCGTGTCACCCGTGAGACTTCCATACGCGCTGAAATCGATTTGGACGGGAAGTGTCAGACCTCTATCTCTACCGGACTCAAATTTTTCGACCACATGCTGGAGCAAATTCCTCACCATAGTGGGTGCTCATTGGTCGTTGATGCAAAAGGTGATCTCCAGGTAGATGAGCATCATACGATGGAGGATGTGGCTATTGTGCTTGGCCAGTTGATTTCAAAAGCATTGGGCAATAAGGTGGGTATAGGTCGCTATGGCTTTTCCCTGCCGATGGACGAGTGCTCGGCTACTGTTCTCCTTGACTTTGGTGGACGCTCAGAGTTTGTCTGGGATGTGCCTTTCACACGCGAGTATGTCGGTGATACTCCCACTGAAATGTACAAGCATTTTTTCAAGACTCTCTCGAGCGAGATGCGCTGCAATCTGCATGTCACAGCACGTGGAGAAAACAACCATCATCTCATTGAAGGGGTATTCAAGGCGTTTGCAAGGGCTCTTAAGATGGCTATTCGCAGAGATGTATTTTCCAATCAGTTACCTTCAAGCAAAGGACTCCTATGATCGCAATCATCGACTATAAGACAGGCAATCTAAGATCTGTCAAGAATGCTCTATCGCGACTTGGCGCAGAATTCCAACTCACTGCCGACCCGGAGGAGATAAAAAGAGCTTCCCATGTTATATTGCCGGGTGTCGGCAATGCCGCCGAAGCAATGGTAAATCTGCGTGAAAGTGGTCTTGTGCCTACGATTCTTCGTCTGCGCAAGCCTGTACTTGGCATCTGCGTGGGAATGCAGATAATGTGCCGGCATTCCGAAGAAGGAGATGTGGAGTGCATGGGAATATTTGATGCGTTTGTCAAAAAATTCATTCCGGCTCCTGATCTGAAAGTGCCGCATACGGGCTGGAACAATCTTTCCAACCTTGAAAGCAAACTCTTTAGAGGGATTGAATCGGGTGCCTTTGTCTATTTCGTGCATTCCTATTATGCCGGTCTGTGTCCCGACACTATCGCTACTGCAACCCAAGGCGAGATGTTCAGTGCTGCACTGAAATATGAAAACTTCTATGGTGTACAGTTCCATCCTGAGAAAAGCGGTGAGGTCGGGGAGCGCATCATCAAAAATTTCATTGAATTATGAGCAAGATTGAAATTATTCCTGCAATTGATATCATTGACGGCAAGTGTGTGCGCCTTTCGCAGGGGGACTATAACCGCCAGACCACCTATGATGCATCTCCGCTGGACATGGCGCGTCGCTATGCCGACATAGGTGTGCGCCGGCTTCATGTGGTGGACCTTGATGGAGCTAAGGCATCCAATCCTGTCAATCTCCAGGTTCTTGAGAAGTTGGCTGAGGTCGAAGGCCTTGAGATAGAGTGGGGCGGTGGGATAAAATCCGAAAGCGCATTGGCCGATATTTTCTCTGCTGGAGCAAAGTATGCGGTTGTGGGTAGTGTGGCTGCTCGACAGCCGGAATTGTTTGCCGGTTGGCTTCAGCAGTTTGGTCCGGATAGGATGGTGCTTGGTGCTGACATCTTCAATGGAAAGATAGCAACTCATGGCTGGCTCAAAACCGATGATAAGAGTGTTGATGATCTTGTAGATTTATTCATTCCATATGGGCTTTCACAAGCAATTGTGACCGAAATTTCGCGCGATGGTATGCTGTCTGGTCCTGCCACCCAACTTTATGTCGGCTTTCAGAAGAAATATCCCGATGTAGTGTTTACGGTTTCGGGCGGAATTGGCAGCGAGCAAGATATCATAGATCTTGACCGAGAAGGTCTGCGCCGTGTAATAGTAGGAAAGGCGATATATGAAAATAAAATTCCATTGAAATTTATTGAAGAATGGTTGCAAAACGAATAATCCCATGCCTTGACGTAAAGGATGGTCGTACTGTAAAGGGGATCAATTTCGAGAAGCTTCGTGATGTAGGCTCCCCAGTAGAACTTGGCAAGTTCTATGCCAGAGAGGGTGCAGACGAATTGGTGTATCTTGATATCAGTGCCTCAGCGGAGGGTAGACAAACATTCACATCGCTTGTGGAGCAAATTTCTCGGGAAATCAATATCCCTTTCACTGTAGGGGGTGGCATCTCCTCAATTGAAGACGCAGCTCGCTTGCTAAATGCCGGAGCAGATAAAATTACACTCAACACAGCGGCAGTGGCAGATCCGATGCTTATTGACCGTATTGCTGCCCGTTATGGTCGCCAATTTGTGGTGGTTGCCATTGACGCTCGCCTCGAGGAGGATGGCATTTGGCATGTCACAACTCATGGAGGGCGACGCTCCACTGATCGGGAACTATTTTCATGGGCTCGTGAGGCTGAACAGAGGGGCGCAGGCGAGATTCTTTTCACTTCAATGAATCATGACGGAACCCGGCAGGGATATCCATGCGATGCATTTGCCAGACTCAGCGAAGAGGTGACTGTTCCGATTATAGCTTCTGGGGGTGCCGGAAGTGTCGAAGATATAGCAAAAGTGTTGACTGAAGGACGAGCCGATGCTGCATTGGCCGCTTCCATTTTCCATTATGGAGAAATCTCTATCCGCGACCTCAAACGCCAGCTCTCCGTTCAAAACATCAAGGTTGCTCTATAACCCTATAACCCTATAACCTTATAACCCCATAACGAAGTTATGAAATTTGATGATTTTAATTTTTCAAAACTTGCTGACTCTCTTCTTCCAGTCATTGTGCAAGATGCTGTGACGCTGAAGGTGTTGATGCTTGGATATATGAACCGTGAGGCTTTCGAACGCACAGTTGAGACGGGACATGTCACCTTCTGGTCGCGTACGCGAGGAGAGTTGTGGACTAAAGGAGAGACGTCTGGACATTATCTTGAACTTGTAGAGATGTATCCCGATTGCGATTCTGATGCACTTCTTGTAAAGGCAAATCCAATAGGACCCACATGTCATCGCGGCACCACAGCTTGCTTTGACACTCCAGACCCGGAGGGATTCATACGCCGTCTTGAACAGATCGTGGCAAAACGCAAGGAGGAGATGCCCGAAAATTCCTACACCACGCGCCTGTTTATAAAGGGCGTGAAGGCAATCTCCAAAAAGGTAGGGGAAGAGGCCGCAGAAGCCATTATAGAGGCTGTAGACGGCAATCGATCGCGCTTCATCTACGAAGCAGGCGACCTGATCTTCCATCTGCTCGTGCTTTGTCGCCAGATGGGAGTCTCCCTCTCCGACCTTGAATCCGAACTTTCCCTCCGCCATTGAGAGATACGCATGCGTTCTCCTTTACTTTTGCAAATGGAGGCTTCGGTCTAATTTTCTTGAATTTGGAGATTAGAGGAAAAAACGTTATATTTGCGGAAAAGTTTGAGATTATGGCGCAATTGAAGTATCCGGTAGGAATGCAGACCTTCTCCCAAATCATTGAGGAGGGTTATACTTATGTAGACAAAACGATTTATATAAAGGCACTTTTAAACCAAGGAAAGTATATTTTCCTGAGCCGACCTCGCCGGTTTGGAAAAAGCTTGCTGCTCTCAACTCTTAAGGCTTATTTTGAAGGACGACGCGAGTTATTCAAGGGGTTGGCTGCCGACAAAATGGATATGGATTGGACTCCTACACCGGTGCTGCATTTTGACTTGAACAACGGTCAGTATAAACGTCCGGATGGCCTGAACGACAGGCTTATTTCTCATCTCTCGCGCTATGAAAGAATATATGATATCTCCCCGCGAATGGAACATGACATCGTATTGCGTTTCGAAAACCTTATCAGTGAGGTATACAATAAGACTGGTCAGCGAGTGGTGATTCTCGTAGATGAATACGACAAACCTCTGCTTGAGGTAGAAGAGGACAAGAGGCAATTTGAAGAGAACCAAAGTTTGCTGAAAGGTTTTTTCTCAAATCTCAAGTCAATGGATGCCTACATTAAGTTTGGTATGATGACTGGAGTAGCTCGCTTCAATAAGGTAAGCATATTTAGCGATCTCAACAACCTTAAGGACATCTCGATGGAGGATTCATACGCCGACATATGCGGATGGTCAGAAAAAGAACTGCTTGATAATTTTCGTTCCGGCATAGAAGACGTAGCAAGAAAATGCGGAGAAGACTTTGACGCTACTCTTAAGGCACTCCGAGACTATTATGACGGTTACTTATTCAGCGAGGAAGGCTCAAGGCTTTACAATCCGTTCAGTGTATTGAGTGCACTCGACAAAAAGAGAATTGACCCTTATTGGTTTGAGACCGGGACCCCTACATTCTTGGTGAAGCGCATTAAGGCACGGGGCACTTATCCTCCTGACATCAATGGCAAAAAGTGCACAAGGGAAGACCTTCTCGCCGTTGGTCTCTTTGAAAAGAATCCCATTCCTTTGATGTTCCAGACCGGTTATCTTACCATAGGCTCCTACAACAAGGAACTAAACATGTACGTGCTCTGCTTCCCCAATTATGAGGTGGAAATTGGTTTCTATAGGCAACTGCTCCCTATATATGCACCCGAAGTCAGCGATCCGGACAGCCCATTCAATTTCACTGAGTTCAAGATAGATCTTTATGAAGGGCGTCCCGAAGATTTTATGAAGCGTCTCGCCTCACTACTGAAGGATCTCCCAGGAGAAGACCACAATGAATCTGCTTACCGTGCCATAACCTATCTGTTGTCTGTACTGTGCGGCACAAAGACCATTGCCGAACACCATGGATACAAAGGCCATAGCGACATAGAAGTTGCTACCAGCAGCTATATCTATCTCTTCGAATTCAAATATAATAAGAGTGTCCAAGATGCTATGGACCAGATCCGCACCAGAGACTACGCAGGCCGCTTTGCCATGGACACTCGTTCTGTCTATCTTATAGGAGCGAATTTTAATGAAAAGAAGGAGGAAAGAGGTCTCCAATATCAAATAGAGAAATTAAAGGGATTAGGATTTTAAAATTCAATTAAATGAAAAAGACACTGCCTTGCTTACTATTTACCGCTGCTGTTGTGATAGCACAGGAGCAGGTTTACTGTCAGAAGAATACAATGGCCGACGGACCATTCTCGCCCTCATGGGAAAGTCTAAGTGCCTACGAGGTGCCCGAGTGGTTTAAAGATGCCAAATTCGGTATCTGGGCCCACTGGGGCCCGCAGTGCCAGCCTGAGGCGGGCGACTGGTATGCACGCGCTATGTATGAGGAAGGCTCAAGAGCCTACAAACATCATTTGAGTCACTATGGCCACCCGTCGGAGGTGGGCTTCAAGGACGTCATGAACGAATGGAAAGCTGAAAATTGGGAACCGCGCAAGCTTATGGCTCTTTATAAACGCACCGGTGCCCGATATTTCATGGCTCTCGGCAATCACCATGACAATATGGATCTTTGGGACAGTCCGTATCAGAGTTGGAATTCAGTCAGAATCGGCCCCCACCGCGATATTTTGGCCGAATGGAAAGCGGCTGCCGACGAAGAGGGTCTTCCTTTCGGCGTGAGCATTCATTCCGCCCATGCCTGGACTTGGTACGAACCTTCTCAGGGAGCCGACCGTACCGGAGAAAAAGCCGGAATTTCCTATGACGCCCGAACTCTCCGGAAGGCCGACGGCAAAGGCAAATGGTGGGAAGGCCTTGACCCTGAGGAGCTTTACGTCCAGAACCATTCGCTCAGCAATTCCACCGAGCATTTCTGGGATTGGCCAGAGGGTGTCTCGAAACCATCACAGGCTTATCTTGACAATTTCTATAACCGAACTACCCAGATGATGGACGCTTACCATCCCGATTTGGTCTATTTCGATGACAGCTGGCTCCCTTTCTGGCCTATCGACTCCACCGGTCTGGAAGTTGTGGCTCACTATTATAATGTATCGGCAGCGCGTGAGAAGGGGAAACCCGAGGTTGTGGTGTTCGGGAAAAAACTTACGCCATATCATTCTCACGCCATAGTGCGCGATGTGGAGAAAGGTGTGCTTGATTCTGCCCAGACCATTCCATGGCAGACCTGCACTTGCCTCGGCAATTGGCACTATGATGCCGACGTATATAACGAAAACCGCTATAAATCGGCAGAAACAGTAATTCAGATGCTCATCGACATCGTAAGCAAGAACGGCAATCTGCTCCTGAGCGTACCCTTGCGTGGCGACGGAACTATCGATGATAAGGAAGAGGTTATCCTTGCCGAGATCGGAGAGTGGTTAAAAATCAACGGAGAGGGAATCTACGCAACGCGTCCGTGGAAAATATTCGGAGAGGGCCCCTCGACTTCCATCTCAAAACCTCTTGACGGACCGGGATTTAACGAACAGCGTGACCAGCCGTATACTTCGGAAGATATACGTTTCACCACCAAAGGTGATTTCCTTTATGCCCATGTGATGACCCGGCCTGATGACGGACATTTGTGCATCAAATCACTGAAAGGCTTGAAGGTGAGGAGTGTAGAAATGCTCGGCGAGGGTAAGGTAAAATTTAAATCGGTCAAGGATGGTCTCTCTGTCAGAATTCCCTCATCATCCAAGCCCGGCCCCTCATCAATCACTTTAAAAATCAAACTCGGGTGAACGGCCACGGCAGGCGACTGGTTTATCCTCAATGTAATTACCCAATATTATGAAAAAGATTTTTTTGCTTGCGGTGTTGTCGCTTCTGTCGGCTGCCTCTGTAGTTTGGGCCGCTCCTCGCGAGAAGTATAATTTCAATAGCGATTGGTTGCTTAAGGTTGGCGATATGAAGGGTGCCGACCTCAAGACATATGACGATAAAGATTGGAAAAGCGTGACTCTTCCTCGGGCTTTCAATGAGGATGAGGCTTTTAAAATTCCAATTGCAGAACTTACTGATACAGTGGTATGGTATCGCAAGCATTTCAAACTGCCCAAGGAAGCAAAAGGACAGAAGGTGTTCGTGGAGTTTGAAGGTGTGCGTATGGGTGCCGACTTCTATCTGAACGGTCATCCTCTCGGTTACCATGAGAACGGGGTTATGGCTGTCGGTTTTGACTTGACTCCATATATCAACTACGGCGGAGAGAATGTCTTGGCCGTAAGGGTTGACAATAGCTGGACTTATCGCGAACGAGAGACCAACCAGCGTTATCAGTGGAATGACAAGAATTTCAATGCCAATTATGGAGGAATCCCTAAAAATGTATGGCTTCATACCACCGACAATGTGTATCAGACTCTTCCCCTTTATAGTAATCTCGGTACGACAGGCACTTATATCTATGCCACGGATATTGATGTGGCAAGCCGTAAAGCTGTTGTCACTGCAGAAAGTGAAGTAAAGAATGAGTCAAAAAAGCCTGTTAAAGTATGCTATGAAGTCGAGGTTATAGATGCAGATGGGAAGACCATCGGCAATTTCAACAGCGCACCTGTAAAGATAATGCCGGGAGAGACTGTGACACTTTCCGCTTCCGACACATTGACGGGTCTTAATTTTTGGAGCTGGGGATATGGTTATCTTTACGATGTGAAGACGCGACTCACCGTTGATGGTAAGATTGCTGATGAGGTGACGACCCGGACCGGTTTTAGGAAAACCCGTTTTGGTGATGGCAAGATATGGCTCAACGATCGGGTGCTTCAGATGAAGGGGTATGCACAGCGCACGAGCAACGAGTGGCCTGGTGTCGGTATGTCGGTTCCCCCATGGATGAGCGATTACTCCAATGGTATGCTAATTGATCACAATGCCAACTTCTTCCGCTGGATGCATGTGACGGCATGGAAACAGGATGCTGAATCCTGCGACCGTGTGGGTGTGATGCAGATGCTGCCGGCTGGTGATGCTGAAAAGGATGTCAACGATAGGCGTTGGGGTCAGCGCAAGGAGTTGATGCGCGATATGATCATCTATTTCCGTAATCATCCGAGCGTCATATTCTATGAAAGTGGAAACGAGTCGATATCACGCGAGCATATGCTTGAGATGCGCGAGATACGTGACAAATATGATCCTTATGGTGGTCGTGCAATTGGTTCGCGTGAAATGCTCGACATACGTGAGGCAGAATATGGAGGCGAGATGCTTTATGTAAATCTCAGCGAGCATCATCCGATGGTGCAGACCGAATATTGCCGTGATGAGGGACTCCGCAAATATTGGGATGACTGGAGCTATCCCTATCACAAACACGGTGACGGACCACTTTACCGAAATGCCGATGCTTCAGCCTACAACCAGAATCAGGATCAGCTTGCAGTGGAGATGATTCGCCGCTGGTATGATTTCTATCGAGAACGTCCTGGAATGGGACGACGTGTGAATTCCGGAGGCGCCAAGATCATATTCTCAGATACACAGACACATTGTCGAGGTGCAGAAAACTATCGCAGAAGTGGAGTGGTGGATCCCTTGCGTATTCCTAAGGATGCCTACTATGCGCATAAGGTGATGTGGAATGGATGGGTAGACGTGGAAGGAGACGATACTTATATCATTGGCCATTGGAATTATGCTCCAGAGGTTGTGAAGCCTGTGTATGTAGTATCAACCGGAGATAGCGTCGCTCTTTTCGTGAATGGGAAGGCTCAGAAGCCACCAAAGCGTGAGTATGAGTTCCTTTTCACTTTCGACAGCATACAATGGGAACCTGGGAAAATAGAGGCCATAAGCTATGACAAGAACGGCAAGGAGACAAGCAGATTCTGCCATAACACAGTCGGAGAACCGAATAATCTCAAGCTGACTCTTATGCACGGTCCGGAAGGGACATATGCAGATGGTGCTGATATTGCAATGTTGCAGGTTGAGGTGGTGGATGAAAACGGACAGCGTTGTCCGCTTGCCAACGATATGATTGATTTCTCGCTTTCCGGGCCAGCGGAATGGCGTGGCGGTATAGCGCAGGGGGAAGATAATTATGCCTTCGCCATGTCTCTTCCGGTGGAATGTGGCATTACGCGAGTGCTTGTGCGCTCTACGCCTGAGTCTGGCAATGTCAAAGTCACTGCCAAGGCAAAAGGATTAGGAGAGGAATCGGTAGAATTCACTACTATCCCTGTGGAGGTGAAAGATGGACTCAGCAAGCATTTCCCAGCCCAGGCTTTGAAACCACGCTACGACCGCGGTCCCACACCATCAACACCCTCATATTATGACAAGAAGGTAGATGTTCGCGTCAAGTCTGCGACTGCTGGATTTAACCAGGAAACTGTAGGAAACAGTTGGGATGACAATGAGTTGAGCGAATGGCGCAACGATGGGCGTCTTGAGACTGCATGGATCAAATATGAGTTGGAACGCGCAGCTGAGATAGATGAGATCAATATAAAATTGACAGGTTGGCGTCAGCGTTCATATCCACTTGAGATTTTAGCCGGAGATGAATTGATATGGAGCGGTGATACTGACCGTTCGCTCGGTTATGTGCATCTGAATACTCGTCCTGTAAGGACTCGTGATATCACCATCCGTCTGAAAGGCTCTACTGCCGACAGCGATGCTTTCGGCCAGATAGTGGAGGTAGTGGAACCAGCTGCTGGCGAACTTGACCTCTTCAAGGCAAAGGATGGCGAAAAAACAGGCGGCGAGCTCCGCATCGTGGAAGTAAACTTTCTCGAAAATCTCAACAAGTGACAACTCATAGCATAAAAATGGCCGTCGTTTTGGCGGCCATTTTAGTGAACAGTTGGTTAAGACAAATATTGGGAGTTATTGAATTCGGAAGACGAGGGATGATTGGAAGTCGGAAAGATCTTCAGGAAGTGTCAAGGAAAGGCCGGTGTCGGTCTGCTTCCATTTGAGTGATCCATCGTAGCCAAGGAGTGTCACGTCCTTGATAGCTGGAACTTCTTTAGCTCCGTCGGCAAGAGACTTAATCAATAGGTCGGAACCACCTTCCGGCACCATCATGGAGAAAGCATATAAATTGCCGTTCTTGCCTTGTGTGAAACGGAAGTCTTCAGGCGAGAACCGGAATTCTGCGTGATGTTTTCCGAGTCCTCCTCCGGGTAGCTTTCGGAGTTTTCCATCTTTCATTACTCCTTCACCAAGCGTGTGCCATGCGCGACTGCCATAGACAGCCTCTCCATTGCGGCTCATCCATTCGCCTACTTCTTCAAGCATCTTTACACACTCAGGCTCAATGGAGCCGTCAGGAAGGAGGCAGATATTGAGTGCGGCGTTGCCATCGCGGGCAATTGATTCGATAATAAACTTTATCATCATGCCGGAATCGTAGGTGAAACCAGGAGCGTAGAACCAGTCTCCGACAGGAGCCTCCCTGATCCATGGTTGAGTGGAATTAATGGTATCAGGGAAATCAAATTCGGCTGTATTCACAGCTCCGTTTGTTGGACGACGGAACTTGATGATGCTGAATACATCGACTTTGCCGCGATTTTTCAATACTTTGTTGTAGTAATCAGCCATCACGTGCTGCATGGCATTTGACTTAAATCCGGTGCCGGTTCCGTTGCCTGTGAAAGGACCTTGCACAGTGCCGTCGGTATAGATGAAATCAGGGTCATAATTGTCAGTGACATCCATGATGCGCTGCGCCCATTGTTTGGAATACCATTTTGCAAAGTCGATATGGCGGCTGAAGATTCCAGCCATTGGAGGAGCCCATCCAGAGTGTGCGTTCTTGTTGACGGTCTCATATTCCCGTAGGTCTACGCCATAAAGCAAGTGTGGGTCATAGCCTTCCCACCATTGGCCCTTGCCGTCTTCGAGAGTCAGATTGCCGTCGTAAGGAACTCCTGCAAGTTCTCCTTCCTTGTCTGCACCGAAAGCGGTCTGCCACCACCACCAAGTATATTCATGATGGAATGTGACGCCATAGCGCATCTCATGCTTATGGCAAGCGTCAGCCCATTCCCTGAGAAGATCCCTATGGGGGCCGATATTGACGGAATTCCAGGGTTGATATTTTGAGTCCCAAAGGTCATAGTTATCGTGATGTACTCCCTGAATCATAAGGAATCGTGCACCAGCCTTGTGATAGAGGTCGGTGAGATATTCCGGATTAAGGCTGTCAGGACTCCAAGTGCGCAAAACGTCCTTGTAACCGAATTTTGAGGGATGTCCATATTTTTTCAGATGATTTGCATATGCCGGATGCTCTTCTTTGTAAAGATTTCTGGCATACCAGTCGCCGCTCTCACCGGCAGATTGAGGTCCGAAATGCACCCAAATTCCAAATTTGGCATCGCGAAGCCATTCGGGGGTGCCGGGATAATTTGCTTCAATTGATTCCCAATTACTCTTAAAAGGACCATCTTCCATATCCAGTTCGAGCTGATATTCGGGAAACTCTTCAAGATTCCCTAAAGGCACGGAACCGATAGGTAGGGGTTGGGGGAGTGCAGGGATTGGATCAACAAGGGTCTGTGGAGCAGTGGCATTAATCGTGGGAATGCTGATAAATGCGGTGCTCAGGGCTGTTGTGATGACTGTGAATAAGTATTTCATATGCCTCGGTTATTATTTTTGCAAAATTAAGATATTTTTTAGGATTTATAATTATTATTTCGTTGCTTTTTTATTTGGATTGGTATAATGCAATAAAAAAAGGCATGGCTTCACAGTCACACCTCTCTCCATATACTTAATACATTAACCTAAATTTCAAAATACATTAATCTAAATTTTCACGTAGCAATCAATATTTGAGATAGGAACATTATACATTATCAATTAATGCAAGTGCCTCAATATTAAAGATAATATGAGGGTGAATAGAAATTTTTAGAAAGGGAGAGGGAATCCCATCATTGAGATTCGGCTCTCTCCCTAATTAGATATAGCTACCAATTATTTGTTGATATATTTTTTGCCGTTCTTGATGATGATGCCACGATAGCTTTCGTCGACACGCTGTCCATATACGTTATAGATAGCTTCAGCATTATTAACAGCATTGATAGCATTGACACTATCTCCTTCACCCTTTTCGATAAAGTTGAATTTCTGAACCTTTACAGATTCAACACCCTCCGGGAGATTCCAAGGAGTCTTAACAGCATTGAGATGAACATAAGGATAGGCTTCACCGAATTTCTCCACCTCAGCATTAGTTAATTCAGAGAACATGAATGAGTATTCTCCGTTTTCATCACAAGTAGGGTTGCACTCAGAGATAGGAGCGCTACCACCTTCCATATCAGGACGGTTGAAGAGGAGACGCAAACTCATACCGGGAGTACCCTTGATATAAATACCTGCATATCCAGTAAGGTCGGCATAATCGCAACCCAATACACTTCCTGAACCAAGTAACACCGCGCCTGCGCCGAGATTCTTGCCTACATTATCATCGAATGCAACTGTTTGAGTTTCATCAATCTCACCAGTCTTGTCCCAATTAGTCCATCTGTGGAATAGAGGAGCGATAGCCTTTGGATCCTGCTCCTTGATCTTTGTCAGCACCACTTCATCAATATAAACATAACCCTCAACAGAGCCAATTACGGGTGCATCGTCACCTTCACCGTCCTTAATTGTACGGGCTGTGAAATAGAGAGCATCGATTTTGGTTGACAAGGAGTAATATGGTTCTCCTACAAAGTCACCTTTATCTTGAATGCCTGTGTAATTGACGGAGTAGCGACTGCCAAACCATTCATTGATTTGACCATGGATGGCGTCGTTGATTAGGAGAGTGGCAAGAGGATCTGCAGTGCCTTCAGCACCCCAACCTCCTACTAAATTCACCGGATCAGCACCTTCTAACTGATATGTACCTTTTACTTCGATAGAAGCTACTTCAGAAAAGTCGATGGTCTTGCCGTCAAGATTGAGCATGATTTTGCCTTCGCCTGTGCCATCGCATACGAATGCAGCTTCGTCTTCGTCCCAAGCGATGCTTCCCTCGGCAACGAAATCTTCAGCATGGAATATGAACTGGCCTTCGTCGTTCCAGTCAATCATAATCTGGGCATTTGCGCCCATAGCAGCTACGAGAGCTGCACTAAGCAGTGTAAATTTCTTCATAACTTGAAGTTTTTGGGTTAATAAATTTTATGGAGTGTGGGGATGCAGTCGCATCCCCAGTCACTTTCATTATTTTGCAGAAAGGGCTTTTATTACAGCCTCATAGACATCAGTTCTTGCATTGTTTTTCCAAAGGTCGGAAGTCCCAGCGAATATTATACCAGCTCGGTTTTCAGCCTTAATGAGTCGGAAATATTCTGACACCACGAATCCGTAGAAATCTGCATTGGCATCAGTCATAGATAGATTGTCGATACGCACGAGTTTTCCTGAACCTGCGAGAGATTGGAAAAGGGAAGTCATAGCCTGACGATTGGCCGAGGAATCCTCAAGATTCTCAAGAACTACAGCAATTCCATCAATCTTTGCACCGGCATTGGTCCAAGCAGCCACTTGAGCTATCAAACTCTGAGTCTTATCAGCATTTCCGAGTAGACCTGATTCGCTGACGAAGAAATTGGGTTTGCCTGAACCTCCAGCTGCAGCATATGATTTTGATAGGCAATCGGTGACAGTCTTGATATAATTGTCTCCCATGTAATCATTGAAGAAGAACATGCCCGACATGTCGTTGACAATCTCTCCATTCTCGTCAACCACAGCTTCTGATTGTAAAGAACGCAAAGCGTAAGGAGCGGTATCGCTCATAGGATTAGCAAGCACAACATAGTCAGAGATAGAGGGTGCACAAGCTGTCATAATGACTTCAGCCCAATTGCTGAAATTATCTGCAAGTGCAGCAGCTTTCTCAGCATCGTTCTTCTCAACATATTTATCAGGTACGCCAGTTGTCCATCCAAACATGACATTATCGATAAAATAGTAGGAGTTATTGACATTGGGTCCGAAGCAAACAGTCACTTCTTTGGCATTTTTTTCTTCTTCGGAAAGCTCCACGTCAGTGATATCAAGCACTACCTTATTCATCCAAGTCTCAAGAGGACATCCACGCTTCTCAGGAGTGTCGCCGGTAAAATTCTTACGTACGCCGTTGATGATAGCAACAAAATTTCTTTTTAGCGATTTGTCGTCAGGACAATATAGGTCGAACACTATAGATGTCAAATTCCGTACCGTCAGACCATTGGGGAGTGACAACGTCAGCTCAGCATAAGAATTTTTAGCCTTTTCTTCAGTAGAACCTATCTGCAAAACATTTCCTTCTGCTCCAGAAGGATTGGCGGAGACAACCGCTGTGCTGCCATTGGTCATAGGATAAGTCTTTCCCTGCGCATCTTCCTCAAAATCTGTAGCCAAAAATGTACCAACCTCGAGATCACCTTTGATGAAAGTAGGAGAAATCACATTTTCAAGATAAGCTTTGGGAAGAGCGTTGTGCCACTCTTAATAGTGTCATTG
>DAAK01000048.1 GCA_001701075.1 Bacteroidales bacterium GP3
CCTGATGTCATCCTACTCGACATGAACTTCCACCGCAATGCAAGTAGCGGAGAGGAAGGCTACCAATGGCTCGATTTCATTTTAAAAAAGAATCCAAAAGCCGTGGTGCTTTTCATAACAGCATACGTCGACACCGAAAAAGCGGTCCGAGCAATCAAGGCAGGGGCTGTAGACTTCATACCGAAACCCTGGGATAACGCAAAACTCCTTGGCATAGTAGAAAGTGCAATCCATCTGAGCTTATCCAGAAAAAACGCTCCTTTAGATGAAGAAAAGAGAGAAGTTTTTCCTCCTGTAGATACCGAAGCCTCTCCTGTACTAATTGGAGAATCACCTAAGATGCAACTTCTCAATAAGCAAATTCAGAAAATAGCTGCAACTGATGCAAATGTCCTGATTACTGGTGAAAACGGTTCCGGAAAAGATGTTGTGGCTCACCTTCTCCACTATCATTCCCACCGAAACAACAAACCCTTTGTATCCATCGACCTCGGCACAATTCCCGAGCATCTATTTGAAAGTGAACTCTTCGGGCATGAGAAAGGAGCATTCACCGATGCCAAGGCTGCAAAAGCCGGACGCCTTGAGTCGGCCGCCGGAGGCACAGCATTCCTCGACGAAATAGGCAATCTCCTTCCCGGAGCTCAACAAAAGCTTCTGACAATGATAGAGAAACGCGAGATTTCTCGTCTTGGATCAAATAAGGTGAATAAAGTTGATGTCAGAATTTTATCAGCTACCAATGCAGATTTGGCAAGTATGGTAGCTGAAGGGAAATTCCGGCAAGATCTTCTCTATCGCCTCAACACCATCGAACTGCATATCCCACCTTTGCGTGAACGAGGCAACGACATCATCCTGCTCGCTGAATATTTCTCTCGCCAAATTTCTCAGCGATATAATCTCAATGAAATGGCAATCTCCGCCGCTGCCTGCAGAAAACTCCTCAGCCATTCTTGGCCAGGCAATGTAAGGGAATTGCAACACGTCATCGAAAGAGCTATCGTCATGTCTTCAGGCTCTGTATTAGAAGCTGACGACATTGAGTTTTCGCGGATGGCTGAGCCAGCTTCCAAACTTGAGACTCTTAATCTTGAGCAATTGGAACAAGATGCAATCATTAAAGCTATCAGTCGCAGCAACGGCAACCTCTCCCAAGCTGCTTCCCTGCTCGGTATCTCTCGATTCACCCTCTATCGCAAGATAGATAAATATGGACTGCAATAATGGGATGGTTTGCCGATAAATCAGCCGACCGTCTGCGCCGCATGCTCCAGGCAATTAGAAATCGTGATTTCTCAATCCATTTCCCGGCTGAACGTATGCGCGGCTCAGAGAAAAAGCTTGCTGAGGAGATGAACGAAGTCATCTCCAATTTTCGCGACGATTTGATGCAGCAGGAACGCCAATATGGTCAATATGAAGCAATACTGAATCTTGTGGATTCTGCCTTGATTGTTGCAGATACGGATGGGAATGTCAGTTGGATGAATCAGAAAGCTATCAAAAATCTTTGTGGATTCAATATCTCTCATCTTTCTATGCTTGATGCCGTGAACCCCGACCTTGCAAAAGGATTGCAAAGTTTACTTCCGGGCCAACCCAAAATGTTGACCCTGAATATCAATGGTCGGGAAGAAAGTCTTAAGCTCTCGATGGCTACCTACATCTCAGAAGGGTCTGACGTGTGCATATACTCAATTGAAAATGTCAACCTGCTTGTGCAGCAAAGTGAAATTGAGGCTCAGCGCAAGTTGATACGAGTTCTCACGCATGAGATCATGAATTCCCTCTCTCCCATCATTTCCCTTTCCGATATGCTGTCGGCTCAAAAAGGTCAGTTTGACGAAGAATTCACCTTAGCCCTGAATGCAATCAACCGTAGAAGTAAGGGACTGCTAAAGTTCGTTGAGAATTATCGGAAACTTTCCCGTCTTTCCCAGCCTCATTTGGAATGGATTAGAATTGGAGATGTCTTCGATGGACTCCGAACTCTCTTCCCGGAATCATATATAGAGTTCAGAATCGAAGATCCTGATATCCAACTGCAACTCGATCGCCATCAGATGGAGCAAGTATTGATCAATCTGATAAAAAATGCAGTCGAATCCTGCGAAGAGAATCCGACTGTTATTGTATCTTCGAAAGCTGATCATCCCAATCATCGGTTTATGATTTCGGTAGAAGATAATGGTTGTGGCGTTAGTCCTGACGCTGAAGATAGCATATTCCTCCCATTCTTCACAACTAAGAGCGGAGGTTCCGGCATAGGCTTAAGCCTCTCCCGCCAAATTGTAAGCATGCACGGAGGCTCCATCTCATTCATTTCCCAACCCCATCAAACCATCTTCACCATAACCCTCCCCTTCATCTACCGCCTCTAACATAAGTGGCTCCTACAATGCCAACTACGACATCATTCGAAAGCGTCTCCAATTCAAGCTCTTTGAGTTCTTTCGACGGATCAAGATCTATTCGAAGAAGTACGCCTGCTCCTCCATCAATCCTGCGGCCATAGACGCCTTCGATGCCAAGGGCTTCTTCTACATCATTGGTAACTCTTCCATCCTTGAATATCATCCGATAAGGACGAGGTGTGTCAAGCCTGAATTGCTTGCCATCGACAAAATAATCCTGTTCTATAGGGCACCAATTGTAGGGAGCAATCAACGGCAATTCCTCTACCGAACCATCAGTATACTTCACGATTACCTTTGCATTCTCCATATACACCTGCATGTGGTTGGTGCTTCCAGCCATCAGCAGTTGGATAGCATTTGCTTTCCCATTAAGTGGAATAGTAATTTTATCAGGATAATTATCAAAAAGCGAAGTATAAGCGATATTCTTTCCCTCCTTGGCAGAAGCAAATGGAACTCCAAGAGATGTCTTCGCTATTCCATCATCTCCTACCATCTGTCGAAGTCCGCTGTCGTCAATATGAGCAGTATCCTCCGGATGGCACCACTCTCCTATTCCTTGCACTGGTATCTGAAGAGTAGTGTAAGGAGATCTTGGAGATTCATACCGATTGCGGAAGATATCCGTAATATTAGCATTATAGATACCCGTAAGGTCTATTGTCTCATACTTATCTGTATCAGCAACTTTCAGATCAATTCCAAGAGATGCAACATCCGGCTTGGGGTGTGTGAAACTCTCGGTTTCCTCCCACCAAGTGAAATCCCCGGATTTCACCTCCTTGAAACCAGCTCTCACATTCCCGGTAGCTCTCTTTCCCACAAGCGGTGTCTGCGAAGCATACTGTCCTTTCCATTCTATTTCAACACTCATATCGCCGGTCAATGGAGTTTCCACCATCAGCAATGGTTTGCCGACGGACGTTTCTACAACCCTCCAGTCAGCCTTCTTCCCATTCACTTTCAAAGACTTTACCTTATTTGTCAATGCAGGTAATATCAGCTCAGCATTCCGAATGGAATCCAGTCCCACACTGAATTTGTATGTCTCCTTCTTTCCATCTCTCTTGAAATTGAGCGAGAAGTCTTGATGCTTTATGGATGCATGATCCCAATCAGATGGGAAACCGGGACGAATGGTTACGGTATGGTTGAGTGCATCTGGCGCAAAACCAAAGAGTCCTTGTACTACGGCTCGCGACATCATTGCCGATGGATCGGCAAAATCCCTATAACACTCGCCTCTGGCTGCATCGTAGAAACTTACCTGTCCGATATTGCCCGGACTGTTACCAAGAAACATTCCATCGAGCATCGAGCTCTTCAGCAATTTTGCAGCTTCATCGGCTCTTCCTGCCTGCCAGTAAGCAAGAGCTGTGTGCATCACTTCTGCAAATGCCACATTGTTGATGCTCCAGGCGTAGGGCAACCAATCGGTAGTAGATATGGTTGCATAACCCTCTTCAAGTCCGGGAGCTTCAACGGGAATATGAGGTATGTTGTTGTCTACATAGCGGGTGGCACTGTATGCCATGAAGTCGTCGGCTACATCGCTGTCGATTGCATGGTAGATTGTCCAAAGTCCGGGATGATCATGCAGACGCTTATGCCCCATAAAGTCCTGATGCTCTGCCCAGACTCCCTTGTCATCCATCCAAAGGGTCGAGTTGAGGGCACTCAGAATTTTATCAGCTTCTTGCTGGTATGGAGTTGGGTTTTCCCCTATCTTTTCTGCTATCTCTGCTGCTATCTTGTTTGCGCGATAGTTATATGCTGATGAGTGAGTTACGGCTCCACTATTATAGTAAAGGGCATCGCTTGCCCAAATGCAGCAGTATGCGTCGTAGAGTCCATCATTATTAGGGTCGTAGTTTCGTTTTTCCCATGCCAAACTCGCTTTGATGGTTGGCCAGATTTTTCTTGCATAGTCAAGGTCGCCGGTCCATTTCAAATGCCACAAAAGCTCATCTATATAGCAGAGGTTCATGTCGTAGTGGTGCATCTGGTCGTTGCGTTCCGGATTGCGGCAGATATAACCGTTGCTATACATCTGGGTTCCCCATTTCTTCTCAGCTCTCGCAAGATTTTTTGTTGGGTCTTGGGTTGGATGAGGATATATAGCAGGCACTGTGTCGACTTGCGATTTGGCGTAGGCATCAAAATGAGTGCGGGCTCTGTCGTGCCATCCCAAGAAGTCGCCGCTGTAGGCTCCTCTCCAACCACTCAATGGCATACGCCAACCCACTGCGCCATGTTGCCATGTCTTGCCATCCCAAGCTCCGTCTGCAGCATGGGTGATTACGGATCCAAGCACATTGAAGTATGGGTCTGGAGTTTCAATTTCCAAAACGACGGCAAGTTCATCTCGTTGGGCAGATGCCTTTGCAAATTCAGAAGAGAGTTTTTTCTGGTCTGCGGAATCAAGTTTTCTGTCTTCGTAAGAGATGTAAAGGGTCGCTCTTTCTCCTCCGATTGGCAATTTAGGAGTGTAGAGAGCCTCGCTATCAGGGTCTGGTGCCAATGCGTTGTATGGGTCGACACCCATATCGCCGTTTCTGCTCAGTTTTACTTTGACCGTAGGTTGGCACACACCTCTGATTTCAGAATTTTTCGGCATATCGGATGCCTCAATTTTCCAAATTCCACCTTCATAATGTCTGGGTGCAAGCGCAATTAGAGTAATATGTCCGTTGCCCCAAGCTGGATCGGAAAGTTCGTATCTCCTTTCTCCTCCTCTATAATATGATCGGCATTCGGCCACTGAGTCAAGACGCGTTGATTGGCCGTTGACGGTCACTATGAAATGCACATTGCGGTTGTCTTTGCCGTGGAATGCAGCGAAAATTGGGCGATCGCTCGTTTCTATACGGAAAGCTGAGTTTCCGCCGTAAAGAGCACGGGTATAGAGATTATCGCCATTTTTTCGGTAGATATATCCGCCGGAAGTTGGAGTATATTGCATCACTCTTTCCTTACTGCGGTTGATGGGATTATGGTCAAACTGCCTGACGTAAGCTTGCCCCGCCATCAGCAAAGGCACACCCAACGCCACCAGCACAAATTTTCTCTTCATGATCAATTACGGTTAGTTTCTTGCAAAGATAACCATAATCCCCCAATCCACCAAAAAAAGCACCCGACAAATCCGCCGGATGCCCATAATTTAATTAGAAATATTGTCACTTTTTCAACCAAAGACCCTTCTGAGCCCCATCTGTAATTTCTGTGCTGAAAGATTTGCGCCCCCAAAACACTGCGTAGCCAAAAATTATTCTGTGCAAATCTGCCAGTTCTGCGCTGACTTAAAGATCTGCGCCTAACCAACACAGTTTGACCGACTTTCAGTAACTTTCAACAAATTACAGAAGGTACAATTGATCAGTCATGATTCATCATTGCTCTGACTCTCTTATACTCTGTCGGCATAACTTGGATGAAGTCTTTCACCGCATTGTCCCAGTCATCGAGGAGGCGAGCTGCTAATGGCGAACGAGTGTGACGGTAATGAGCCGAAACAATCCGATGCAATTCCCGTGCATCCGACTGGTCATCCACCAGCGACAACTCCACCATCTCCATATTACAGAAATAGTCGAACGTCCTCTCCGGATCATACACATACGCCACACCTCCACTCATACCGGCAGCGAAGTTACGTCCAGTTGGACCCAAAACTACTGTCACTCCACCAGTCATATACTCACAACAATGGTCGCCAACCCCTTCCACCACAGCAGTAGCACCGGAATTACGAACACAGAATCGCTCTCCAACTCTACCGTTGATAAAGATTTCTCCAGATGTAGCTCCATATAAAATGGTATTGCCCGCAATAATACTATTTTCAGGAGCAAACTTACTTCCCTCCGACGGTACGATCACAATGCGACCTCCTGAAAGACCTTTGCCAACATAGTCATTGGCATCTCCTTCGAGACGGAAAGTGACTCCCTTAGTCAGGAATGCGCCAAAACTCTGTCCTGCCGAACCCTTGAATACCACCTTGATAAGATCATGTTGAGGCAATCCCTCGTCACCATACTTCTTGGCAATCTCACCCGAAAGCATAGCCCCTATAGAGCGGTCGGTATTACTGACAGGGAATTCCATCTCCACATGAGTTGCCGACTGGATTGCCGGATAAGCCATAGCTATTATCCTGCGGTCGAGCACATTGTCGATCTCATGCTTCTGCTCCGAGACGCATATCACGCTGTTCTTCGCAGCCTCTTCCGGCACATACAGCAATCGAGATAAGTCAAGACCTTCCGGTAAACCCTCTTTCACATGAAGCAGGTCCGGCCTGCCAATAATCTCATCAAGCCTTCTGATGCCTCTCTCAGCCATCATCTCGCGTATTCGACGGGCAAGGAAACGGAAGTATCTTACAAGGTAATCTGGCGATCCATCATACTTGGCACGCAACTCCGGGTTCTGGGTTGCAATACCTACCGGGCACTTATTGGTGTGGCAACGGCGGTCCATGATGCAACCTAATACAATCATAGCGGCTGTCGAAAAACCATAGTCCTCCGCTCCCAACATCGCCATGACCATCACATCACGTGCCGATTTCAGCTGACCATCCGCCTGCAGACGCACCTGACCACGGAGATTGTTCATGACAAGGGTCTGCTGAGTCTCAGAAAGCCCAAGCTCGACAGGAGTACCTGCGTAGCGGATGGAGGATGCTGGAGATGCACCAGTGCCACCATCACTTCCTGAGATAGTGATTAAGTCACTCTTGGCTTTTGCCACTCCGGCTGCAATCGTTCCTACGCCACTCTCTGAAACCAATTTAACTGAAATCTTGGCATTAGGATTGACGTTCTTCAAGTCGAAGATAAGTTGTGCAAGGTCTTCTATAGAGTAGATGTCATGGTGTGGTGGAGGCGAAATGAGTGAGATACCAGGGATAGAATGACGGGTACGGGCAATGACCTTGTCGACCTTAAATCCGGGCAATTGTCCACCTTCACCGGGTTTTGCTCCCTGAGCCACCTTTATCTGAATCTCATCAGCATTTACAAGATAGTTGGCAGTGACGCCAAAGCGTCCGGATGCCACCTGCTTGATGGCTGACCGAACTGAAGTGCCGTCTTCTCTCGGAGCAAATCGAGCGGAATCTTCTCCTCCCTCTCCGGTGTTTGACTTAGCTCCAATAGAATTCATCGCAGCAGCAATGGCTTCGTGAGCCTCTGTGGAAATGGCACCGAAGGAGATTGCGCCGGTGAAGAATCTCTTCATGATGGATTCTTCCGACTCTACCTCTTCAATTGGAACACCTTCTCCCAATCCGCCAATCTCAAGATAATCCCTAATGAAGATTGGGTCATGACCGGAATCCACAATGTCGCAGAATTCCATGAATTTCTTATAACTGTCAAGTCTCGTTGCCATCCTGAGTGCCTTCACTGCTTCCGGATTCCAAGCATGGAGTTCACCATCTTTTCTGAATCCATATCGTCCGTTGTTGGACAATGGTGCTGTTTCGTCAAAGTCGCCACTCCATGCTTCCTTATGCGCATCAAGGATATCCTCTGTGATGGATTTCAGTCCCAATCCGCTTATCTTAGATGGAGTATGACCGAAATAACGGTTGCATATATCATCCGCCAAACCTATGGCTTCAAATAACTGGCTACCTTTATAAGAAATCAGTGTCGATATACCCATCTTCGACATGATCTTCAGCAGTCCTTTATCTACTGCTTCAATGTAATGACGCTGGGCTGAAGCAAAGTCGAGTTGGATTTTCTTATTTTCCACCATCTTGTCGATTACAGCAAGTGCCATATATGGATTGATGGCTGACGCACCATATCCTACAAGGAGGGCGAAGTGCATCACTTCACGCGCATCTCCGGTCTCAACCACGATAGCCGTCTTCGTACGCTTACGTGCATCAATAAGATGATGGTGAAGTGCAGCGGTTGCCAACAAAGATGGGATCGGTGCTCTATCTGCTGATACGCCTCTATCTGTAAGAATAATATAGCTGCATCCATCATCCACTGCCTTCTCCCCCTCTTTGCAGAGACGCTCTATACCCTTTTCAAGTCCTTCAGAACCTTCTTCTATTGGGAATGTCATGTCAAGATGCACGGCATCAAAACCTTTGTAACGTAAGTGGCAAAGGAGGTCGAGTTCTCTGTTGGTAATGATCGGACGCTTTAGAAGCACCATCTTACACTGTTCAGGAGAGAAATCCAGCATTTCTTTATCCACAGAACCGATATAACTGTCAAGGTTCATGACAAGTTCTTCTCTCAATGGATCAATAGGAGGATTTGTGACCTGAGCAAAATGTTGGCGGAAATAATTATATAGAGGTTGTCTTCTTTTTGAAAGGGCGGCTAATGGACTATCGTCTCCCATGGAGTGGATCGGTTCCTTAGCCTCCACTGTCATCGGAGTGATGATCTTTTCTATCTCCTCGCTATCATACATGAAGGTGTGAAGGAGTTTCTCAAAACCCTCCACTGTATTGCCCACCTTCTTTCCGGATGTTATGGCATCGAGCTTTACACGATTGCGAGCAAGCCAGTCTCGGTATGGATACATGTTGGCAAGATCCTCTTTGATTTCTTCGTCAAACATGATACGATGCTCTTTCATGTCTACGATCAACATCTTTCCCGGTTTCAGTCTCCCTTTTCGTTTGATTTCAGATGGATCGAAGGCAAGCACACCCGTTTCGGATGCTATCACTACTGTGTCATTGTCTGTAATGAGATAGCGGCCGGGACGAAGTCCATTTCTGTCGAGCATACCCCCGGCATAGCGGCCATCACAGAAGAGCAGCGTTGCCGGACCATCCCATGCTTCCATCAAGATAGAATGATATTCATAAAATGCCTTGAGAGCTGGAGAGATAGGGTTCTTGTCGTTGAATGATTCCGGCACAAGCATGGCAAGCGCATGAGGTAGCGACATTCCGGCCATGACGAAAAATTCCAATACATTGTCGAGCGACGCTGAGTCGCTCATCCCGGGTTGTGCTATCGGTGTCATATCCTGACCTCCGAATGCTTGAGGATGATAAACACCTTCGCGAGCTTTGAGCCATAGACGATTGCCTTGAATGGTGTTGATTTCGCCATTATGGCCAAGTATGCGGAAGGGCTGGGCAAGGCTCCAGGCAGGGAATGTATTGGTGGAGAATCGTGAGTGGACAAGAGCCATTGCTGTGGTGAAGCGAGGATTCATCAGGTCAGGATAGTAATATCTGAGCTGAAGGCTCGTGAGCATTCCTTTATATACTAATGTCTGTGAGGATAGCGAACAGATATAGAAGTCAGATTTTCCTTTGATATCTGAGTCAGCTACTTTCTTCTCAACTCTTTTTCTGAGCAGATAGAGACGGAGTTCCATCGGTCGGTCACTCTCTTCGTCGGTGACGAATATCTGCCTTACGGCTGGTTCCGCATTGCGAGCTACTTCTCCAAGCATAGAGTTGTTGGTAGGCACATCCCTGACAGTTAAAAGGGTCATGCCATCTACCATAGCTTCCCGCTCGATAATGTCGATAATCTCTTCCTGAGATTCTAAGTCGCGTGGCATAAAGACCAACCCAGTGCCATAACGTCCTTTTTCCGGAACAGGTACACCTTGAAGAAGAATAAATTCATGGGGTATCTGCACCATAATACCCGCGCCATCGCCGGTAAGTGGATCAGCCCCCTCTGCGCCTCGGTGCACCATATGCTCCAAAACTTGAAGTGCTTTTTCTACGAGATGGTGACTTTTCCTTCCACCTACATTCACAAGCAGACCGACGCCACATGCATCATGCTCAAACCGAGGGTCGTATAGCCCTCTACTATCCGCGAAACTCATTTTACCTTATTTTTACCTTAAAAGCAAGAAAATTGATAATTTTCTCAAAATTTGATGCAAAAGTAGTAAATATCCATCACTCTTGCAAATTTTTCAGCATTTTTCTTTTACAACCGAATACACATTTTGCCTTTTTAGCCTTCCACTCCTGAAATTGAGACAACTTGGTAGATGATATAGGCGACATAGCATACAAAAAGGATTGCCCCTTCAGGACGAGTAATAGTGCGCTTCCCGAATTTCCAGCAAAAGAACCAGAAAAGAATGGCGGCAAACGTCATCACCAGGAGATCAAGATGGGAAACTCCTCCAAAAGGCAACGGACTTATTGTTGATGTCAAGCCAAGCACTAAGAATATGTTGAAAATATTGCTGCCAATCACATTGCCAACTGCAATTCCTGAATTACCTTTTAGTGCAGCTGCAACGGAAGCTGCAAGTTCCGGAAGGGATGTTCCAGCTGCTACAATGGTCAAACCAACGACAGCCTCACTCATGCCAAGAGATAAAGCGACGCCAGAGGCTCCAGCAACAAATCTATCTCCTCCATATACAAGACCACCCAATCCCAAAATTATCATTATAACAGAACGCCATACCGACAATTCTTTCCTTTCTGCAACATCTACAGCCGTCGGATCTGTGTCCGAGGCTCCCTTTGCCTGAGCAAATGTGTATCGAAGGAAGATGACAAGGAACAGCAAGAGAAGAATACCTGAGATTCGGGACACGATCCTTTCTCCAGAGCCTTCCAAAATATCTCCAAATCCTATTGCAAGCAATGCAAGGGACGAGAGAATGACCAGACCGATTTCATTGACCATAACCGAAGGTTGAACCTTGATGGGTTTTACCATAGCAACAACTCCAATTATGACCAAGATATTGAAAATATTACTTCCGACAACATTACCCACGGCCATTGGCGCATTCCCTTGGAGTGCCGACACTATGCTTATTGAAAGTTCTGGAGTCGAAGTGCCGAAAGCAACCACGGTCAAGCCAACGACGAGGTCACTAATCCCAAATTTTCTGGCAATTGATGCAGCACCGTCCGTAAGCCAGTTTGCACCTAAAATAATCAATGCCACTCCAAACAGCAGCCAAAATACATTCATCATAATTTGCTTAATCAATTATGAAAATTCTTTTCAGTCTGCAAAAATAATACATTTTATTGGGAAATGCAACAACAATATTTTAAACCCATAATCTAAAAAAACGTCTTAATATAAAGAATGCTTTCCTGACAATCTTGTCTATAAAAAAATTATGCGGTTTATTACAATATTCCCATTTTTTGATTACCTTTGCAAGATAAAGAACATAAGTTATGAAATATCATGACAAAATTTAAAGCAATTACCATCCTCTTGACTATTCCTCTTCTATTTGCCTGCTCACGTAAGCAGGCTATTGTTCATAAATCATTATATGAGGAAATCAAGCACGTCAACAAGATGGAGTTTGCTTCGATGGCCGTCACAAAAACCGTCAAGACAGAGCGTACCGACTGGTATAAAGTTGGGAAACGCATAGCTGTCTATTCCTTCGACACACATCTCAAAGCTTATATTGATTTATATGAATTTGAAATGGAAGATATGGAGTTTGATGAAGAAAACAAGACTGTAAAAGTCACTCTTCCACCTATAAAAATTGAGATAGCAGGCAGGGACATGGAGATGAAAAAGGAATATGAGAATGTCGGCATGTTCCGCACTGAAATTGACTCCAAGGAACGTGCCAAGATGAAGGAGAAAGCAAGTGCCGAGCTTAAGAAGGAACTGGAAGGAGACCCTGAATATAAACGTCGTCTTCAAGAAACCGCAAGGAGAAAAGCCCGCACCTATTTCGAGAATCTATTTAAAAATGCAGGTTACAAGGCATACATACGTTTCAGTGACGAAACAGTGGATGGTGGAGATTTCAATTTAAGGAACTATGATTAAAGCTCTGAAATACATAATACCGCTCATTATAGTCGCCATACTTGCTTTCCTTGGTTGGCAATTCTACCGTTATTTTCAACGTCCTGAGGAAATTGAGGTTCTACCTTCGCGTCCAGGCGACGTAAAGGAAATAGCCCGACTCTGCTCAACTGAAATATATAATGAAGTGTCAGTACTTGATACCGTTAATTCAAAAGTGATGTTTGCAGTCCAGAAACAGACCGGAAGTATCTCTTTCGATATGGAACACCTCAAGATAGATGACACCGGTGATACTATAAGGATAGTCCTTCCTCCGGAGATTGTCGAAGTCTATGAATCAGATGAGAAAAATTCATGGGAAGTAATCGATACTAAAGCGATCGGACCTATGGCTTTTCTGAGAAGCAACAAGTTTACCACAGCTGAGGAAAACAGAGTGAAAAGCAAGTTGAAAGCAAACTCAATAAAACGGCTTTACAGCAACGGGACAGTCAGTCAAGCCCGCAAAGACGCCGTAGAAAACCTGACCCGACTGATTGAAGGAATCTACCGAAAGCCGGTCATAGTAACTGATCCCACGCCCGAAGGTTCACAAAAAATGAAAAAATAGGATAGTCTTTCACAAATTTTGATTAATTTTGCAGACTATTTCTAAAAATAGATGCTTTTACTACAATAGAATTCACAACAATTTTAACTATGACATCGTTTCTTATTGCGCTTGTAGCGCTGATCTTAGGGTATTTTATTTATGGAGGAGTTGTGGAACGGGTGTTCCGCACGGATCCATCGCGACCCACCCCTGCTAAGACAATGGCCGACGGAATCGACTATGTGGAATTGCCTACATGGAAGGTATATCTCATTCAGTTTCTCAACATTGCCGGTGTAGGTCCAATCTTTGGTGCCATCATGGGCATCATGTATGGTCCGGCGGCATTCCTCTGGATTGTGCTCGGCACTATCTTTGCCGGAGCCGTCCACGATTTTATGTCTGGAATGATATCCCTTCGTCTCGGAGGAAAATCTCTTCCTGAAATAGTCGGCAGCGAATTGGGAAAGAAAGTAAAGATCGTGATGAGTGTATTCACATGTATCCTTTTGGTGATGGTGATTGCCGTTTTCGTGCGCACCCCGGCCAATCTTCTCGCTACCCTTACTCCCGACCACCTGAATGCAACATTCTGGGCAATATGCATATTCCTCTACTATATCCTCGCCACTCTTCTGCCTGTGGATAAACTCATAGGCAACCTCTACCCTATCTTTGGTTTTGCACTCCTTTTCATGGCGGTGGGAATCATGGGGTATATGATAGTGAATGCAGTTCCAATTCCTGACGGTTTTTCAGAGGGACTCTTTAACCGTCATCCATCCGGAGAAGCAGCACCTATTTTCCCGATGATGTGCATATCAATTGCATGTGGTGCCATATCAGGATTCCATGCTACCCAGAGCCCGATGATGGCTCGTTGCCTTAATAATGAGAAGCATGGCCGCAAGGTGTTCTATGGTGCCATGATTTCAGAAGGCATCGTAGCCCTTATCTGGGCTGCAGCAGCTATAGCCTTCACTGGTGGCTATGATAAACTTGCCGGTTATATGGCAGAAAATGGTTCAGACGCTGGCATCCTCGTGCATGAGGTTTGCGTGAAATGGCTTGGCACTTTCGGCGGAGTTCTGGCAATTCTGGGTGTAATTGCGGCTCCAATTACTACAGGCGATACTGCAATGCGCAGTCTACGACTGATAATCGCAGACTCAATAGGACTGGGACAGAAGAAATTCACCAAACGTCTGCTTGTGACACTCCCTATAATCGCCATCTGTTATCTTCTTCTGAATATCAACTTTGATGTGCTTTGGAGATATTTTGCATGGTGTAACCAGACGCTTTCAATCTTCACCCTTTGGGCTTGCAGTGTCTACTTGGCACGCTTTAAGAAAGCATACCTCATCACTATGATTCCAGCAATGTTCATGACAGCATTGTGTGTCTCATTCATTTGCTACGCACCTTTAGGGGCATACACTCCCGGCATCGGGCTTCCAATCTTGGCAAGCGAGATAATCGGCCTTGTAGCAATGCTCGTCTGCACATTCCTATTTTTCAAGTGGCAGCGTGCCCTCGACCCAAACCTTGTTCCAACCGAATAAAAATATTCATCTATATGCTACGAGGCTGTCTAAATTTCATTATTAGACAGCCTCGTAATTTTATAGCAGACACTAACGTGTCATTCATATCAAAGTTTCTTTGCAGGATCGCAAGTCAGACTGATTCCAAGTTTCTTAAATATCTTATGGTCCACTTCACCAAGCATCACTGTGGAATGAGCTTGGCATCCGTTGAGTTCCGGCAGTGTCTCAAGTGCCTTACGGCAATTATCATCATGAGTGCTGAGAACAGAGAGAGCCACAAGAACTTCATCGCTATGCAGACGTGGATTATGTCCCTTTAAGAAAGTTGTCTTTGTGTGCTGGATAGGCTCAATCATCTCTTGAGGAATAAGCTTGAGGTCGTGGTCAATTCCAGCCAGATGCTTTACTACATTAAGAATAAGAGCTGAGCTGGGACCTAATAGCTGGCTTTGTTCAGACGTAATAATAGTACCGTCAGAAAGTTCTATCGCACTGCAAGGAAGTCCGCTTTGTTCAGAACGCTCGCGCGCAGCCTTGATGCATTTACGATAATTCGCATCGATTTTTGCCTGTTTAAGGAGAAGAGCAATCTTGTTAACCTCTGACTCATTGTCGTCACCTTTAGCCAGATTATTGAGGGCAGTAAAATAGCGACGTATTATTTCATTGTATGATGCACGGCAGCATATTTCATCATTGCTGATGCAGAATCCCACCATGTTGACACCCATATCGGTCGGAGACTTATATGGATTTTCGCCATATATACCTTCAAAGAGCGTGTTAAGGACAGGGAAGATTTCTATGTCACGGTTATAATTGATAGCAGTCTTTCCGTAAGCCTCAAGATGGAACGGATCAATCATGTTGACATCATTAAGGTCGGCAGTGGCAGCTTCATAAGCAATGTTGACCGGATGCTTCAGTGGAAGGTTCCACACTGGGAAAGTCTCGAACTTTGCATAGCCAGCAATCACACCATGCTTATGTTCATTGTAGAGCTGGCTGAGGCATACTGCCATTTTTCCGCTACCGGGACCAGGAGCCGTCACAATGACAAGAGGACGCGATGTCTCGATATAGTCATTATGACCGAAGCCTTCATCAGAAGCGATGAGTTCAACATTTGTGGGATATCCTTCTATCAGATAATGATAGTAGACAGTGATTCCCATGCGTTCCAGTTTTGCACGGAATTTATCAGCGCTTATCTGCCCGTTGTAGTGGGTGACACATACTGAACCGACATAGAAACCAAGATTTTGGAATTCCTTACGCAGACGAATCACGTCCATATCATAAGTGATTCCGAGGTCTCCACGCACTTTGTTTCTTTCGATGTCTAATGCGCTGATTACAATGACGATTTCAGCCTGATCCTTGAGCTTCTGAAACATGCGCAGCTTACTGTCGGGCTGAAAGCCAGGGAGCACGTGACTCGCATGATAATCGTCGAAAAGTTTACCACCGAGCTCAAGATAGAGCTTATTACCGAAATGAGCGATTCTTTCCTGAATATGTTCAGACTGAATCTTAAGATACTTGTCGTTGTCGAATCCTTTTACCATAACGGGATACAAAGTTAATACTTTTTTCTGAAAAAATAACTATTTTTCAGAAAAAAGTATTAACTAAGTCTTCAGTTGTCAGTCTTCAGTCTTCAGATCGGTTGATTGGAGATTTTAATGCCCTTAAGGGCTTTAAAGGCTTTAAGAGCTTTAAAGAAATCTGACATCTGACCTCTGACTTAAATTGGACGGCCATAATAGTAGAGAGTCCAGGCGTCACGGGCGTAGCCATTTGGAAGGATCTCGAAAGTTGCGGGATCGGCTCCCGGAAGTACTCGGCCAAGATAGTAGACATTCCATGCATCACGGGCGTAGCCATAGTCGAGAATTTGGAAGGTCGGGATATTTACGCCACTCATGATAAGGCCATTGAAGATTACATTGTAAGCTCCGATAACGTATGCAAGATTCGGGTTGGGAATCGGCGGAACGTATGGTCTGGGATTACGCGGAGGTATTGGGCGAAGGTGAGGAGGTGGAGGAGTCGGTCGTGATGGACGGAATCCTGCTCCGGCACCGGGACGGTAATCGTGATGATGTCCTCCTCCATGTCCGGGACGATAACCATCATGTCCTCCCCCATGTACGGGATTATATCCACCGTGATTTCCATTGTTTCCGGGTCTTGATCCATTGTTATGGTTGCCATTATTTCCGGGTCTTTGTCCGTTATTATAGTTTCCATTATTGCCTGGACGGTTGGGAGTATTCCCCGGTCTATTTCCGTTATTGTGGTTACCGCTGTTTCCCGGGCGATGATTACCACGGTTCTGCTCGGTTTTATTGCCACCGTGATTATTCCCGCGGCGGTTGCCGTCAGCGTTCATGCTACCAATTCCTAATGAGAGGGAGAGAGCCACGATAAGTAAAATTTTCTTCATAACTCAGTTGGTATTATGGAGACTCGGTGTTAGCTTCGTCTGCCGGTTAATGATTGTATACTATTTAGAGTGAAAAGGTGGCAATAAGTTTAAAATCCAAAAATAAATTAACCAATTTTCACAAGAACCATACTTGCGGAGTGAAAAACAACTCAAAATGTGAAATCCGGCTCACCACAATGTGTAAACCGGATTTCTCAAGATAAGTTAGTGGGTTATATATATTAGTTTTCAGTTTTCAGTCTTCAGTCTTTAGTCTTCGGTCTGAGATTCAGCGTAAGCCTTAAGGAGCTTCTCCTGAACATCACCAGGAACGAGTTCATAGCCTGCAAATTCCATAGAGAATGAACCACGACCACCAGTGATGGAGCTAAGAGCGGTGCTGTAGCTTGCCATTTCCTTCAAAGGCACCTTAGCCTGAAGTTTCTGGATACCATGTTCAGCGTCCATACCCATGATGATGGCACGACGTCCTTGGAGTTCGCTCATCACATCACCGAGGTAATCATCCGGAACAAGCACTTCTACATCGTAGATAGGTTCAAGAATCTTTGGATTAGCCTCACGGAATGCCTGAGAGAAAGCATTACGCCCGGCGAGACGGAAGGAAATTTCATTTGAATCAACAGGGTGCATCTTGCCGTCGTAGATCATCACGCGCACGTCGCGAGCGTAGCTACCTGTCAGAGGACCTTGTTCCATGCGGTCCATAAGGCCTTTCACGATAGCCGGGATGAAGCGCGCATCAATAGCGCCACCGACGATACAGTTGTAGACAACAATCTTACCACCCCACTCAAGAGGAATTTCCTGCTTGTCGCGGACATTCATCTTGTATTCCTGACTGCCGAATTTGTAGCTATCAGGTTCGGGCATACCTTCAGTGTAAGGTTCGATGATCAAGTGAACTTCGCCAAACTGACCACTACCACCAGACTGCTTCTTATGGCGATAATCAGCGCGGGCAGCCTTTGTTATAGTCTCGCGATAAGGAATCTTCTGCTCTTCAAATGTGATAGGAAGCTTATCATTGTTCTCGATTCTCCATTTAAGAGTGCGGAGGTGGAATTCGCCCTGACCCTTAACGAGAGTCTGCTTAAGTTCCTTGCTTTGCTCGATGATCCAAGTAGGATCTTCCTCGTGCATACGTGTAAGGATACCGGCAAGTTTCTCTGCATCGCTTTCAGTGACTGGCTTGATGGCACGAGTATACTTAGGAGCGGGATACTTGATGAAGTCGAACTTATATTCGCAACCCTTCTCATCAAGGGTATTACCTGTACGGACATCCTTAAGCTTAACAGCGGCACCTATATCACCAGCTTCCATAGCTTCGATCGGAGTACGGATCTGACCACATACTGTGAATATCTGAGCGAGACGTTCCTTGCCACCTCTATCAACGTTTTCGAGGTCAGCACCAGCCTTAAGAGTACCGCTCATCACCTTGAAGTAGGACACTTCACCGATATGCGGTTCTACGGAAGTCTTGAAGAAGAATACGCTGAGAGGACCGTTAGCATCGGGCTTAACAGACACACCGTCAACAGTCTCTGGAGCAGGCATATCGTCAACAAAAGGACAAACGTTGCCAAGGAATTCCATCATGCGGCGAACACCCATATCCTTGCCAGCGCTGAGGCAGATAACAGGGAATATCGAGCGTTCAACGAGACCTTTTCTGATACCCATACGGAGATCATCCTCGGTAAGCGGCTCATCACCGAAAAACTTATCCATGAGACCTTCGTCGTTAGCAGCAGCTGCTTCCACGAGGATTCCGTTGAGTTCTTTAGCTTTTTCCAACTGATCAGCCGGAATCTCAGAGATAGTTGGCACGCCACCGTCAGGACCCCATTCATATTTCTTCATCAGAAGCACGTCAATGATAGCATTGAAGCCAGGGCCAGCGTTTATAGGATACTGAATTGCCACGACATTATTGCCGAAATGCTCACGGAGCTGTTCCATAACGTTGTCGTAGTCAACCTTCTCGCCATCCATCTTGTTGAGTGCGAAGATGACAGGTTTATTAAGCTTTGAAGCAGTTCGAACAATATTTTCAGTTCCGACTTCCACGCCATATTCAGCATCGACAGTCACTACACCTATATCAGTGACACCAAGAGCTGTATAGGCATTACCGATGAAGTCATCAGCACCCGGACAGTCAATGATGTTGAGTTTCTTATTGTTGAATTCAGCGGCAAACACTGTGGAGAATACAGAATAGCCGTATTCCTTTTCTACTGGGAAGTAATCTGAGACAGTGTTGCCGCCAGCGACAGTACCGCGACGCTTAATCACACCACACTCGAAAAGCATAGACTCGGCAAGGGTGGTCTTGCCTGACCCCTTAGAACCAAGGAGTGCTATGTTTTTGATTTCGTTAGTTTTGTAGACCTTCATGGATAAATATTTTATGGTTTTTTATTCAGAGAAGAGTGTCAAAACACGACTCTTTCGCGTTTGCGGTCGCAATTTAGCAATAATTTTGCAATAATCAGCAATAAATTGATATGTTGTAAAGCATATTTCATAAAAAAAATTAATCATTCAACTTTCGCTGGCGAAAGTTGAGGGTTATAGGGTTATAGGTTATAGAAATGTGAATAAAAACAAAGCATCCTGACTTTTAGGAGCCAGGATGCCATAAATGATATTAGTGTATTCTAATTATCTTAGAGCCAGCGGACGTAAGCGAAGTCCATGCGGTGAGGAAGCATCGGATTCTTCGGATACATACGAAGTGCATAGCGGTAGGTCGCAGCGTCGGTCAGCTTATCGTCGAGCTCATAGGTCACGATAGAACCGTTGTGAGCTACAATCTTGAGTTGCTTAGTACCAGCGAAGTCAGATACACCGTCATGATCCTTGTAGGCTACGAGTTCAACGCCGATAGAATCACCGAGACCCTTAGTGTCGAGTGTGCACTTCACAGTGAAGTCACTGCCAGTGTGGTAAGTATTGTTGAGACCCTCGTTGTAGTCAACAGCGAGAACCTCGATCTGATCCCACTTAGAGGCAACAGTCTCTTTCCAAGCCACGATCTCACGAGCCTTAGCGAAGTCATGAGCCTTGAGTTCAGCAGAGCGCTTAGCCTCTGGCTCATAGAAGCGTGAGATGTAGTCGTCAAGCTGACGCTTCATAGTGAAGTGAGGTGCGATGTTTCCGATCGAACGCTTGATATACTGAATCCATTCAGGAGAGTATCCCTTGTAGTTCTTGTCGTAGTAAAGCGGGATGATCTCGTTTTCAAGCATAGAGTAGATAGTAGCGGCATCGAGCTTGTCCTGCTGAGCTTGATCTGTGAAAGTACGCTTGTCGGTAAGCGCCCAACCAGCCTTCTCATCGAAGCGATAGCCTTCATACCACCAGCCGTCGAGCACTGAGAAGTTGAGCACACCGTTCATCTCAGCCTTTTCGCCGGAAGTACCGGAAGCCTCGAGAGGACGAGTCGGGAAGTTAAGCCAAACGTCGACACCAGTCACAAGACGTTTTGCAACTATCATGTTGTAGTCTTCAAGGAAGATAATCTTGCCGAGGAACTGCGGCATGCGGCTTATCTCCATGATGTGCTTGATAAGTCCCTGACCAGCGCCATCAGCGGGGTGAGCCTTACCGGAGAATATGAACTGAACTGGGCGCTGCTCGTTGTTGACGATCTTAGCAAGACGATCAAGGTCGTTGAAGAGAAGATGTGCACGCTTGTATGTTGCGAAACGGCGGGCGAAACCAAAGATAAGTGCATTCGGGTTGATCTTGTCCATGATCTGCATTACGGCAGAAGGATCACCCTGATTGCGGAGCCACTTCTCGCGGAAGTCGCGGCGAACAAAGTTGATAAACTTGTTCTTCAGTGTCATACGCATATTCCAGATCTCGTCGTCGCCGACTTTGAAGATACCTTCCCAAGCTTCGGGATTGCTCTGGTCTTCAAACACCTGTGGGCCGAGCTTCTTAGCATAGAAATCCTTCCATTCGGAAGCAGCCCAAGTTGGCATATGCACACCGTTGGTCACGTAACCGACGTGGCTTTCAGCTGGGTCATATCCTTTCCAGACACCGGCAAACATCTTCTTTGACACTTCACCGTGGAGCCAGCTTACGCCGTTGGCTTCCTGGCAAGTGTTGAGTGCGAATACACTCATAGAGAACTTCTCGTTGCTATCCGGGTTCTCACGGCCCATGTTCATAAGATCCTGCCAAGAGATACCGAGTTTTGCAGGATATTCACCCATATATTTTCCGAAGAGTCCTTCGTCGAAATAGTCGTGGCCTGCAGGCACCGGAGTGTGAACAGTATAGAGAGAGCTTGCACGAACCACTTCGAGAGCGACGTTGAATGGGAGATGGTCGTTCTGCACGTATTCCACAAGACGCTGGAGGTTGAGAAGAGCAGCGTGTCCCTCGTTAGCATGGTAGATATCGGTGTGGATGCCAAGCTTATTAAGCATATACATACCGCCGATACCGAGCAGATACTCCTGCTTGATACGGTTTTCCCAGTCGCCGCCATAGAGTTTGTGAGTGATAGGACGGTCAAGCTCAGAGTTCATGTCGAAGTCAGTATCGAGCAGGTAGAGCTTCATACGACCTACGTTTACACGCCAAACGTGGCAATAGATGATACGGCCGGGGAAAGGCACCTCAAGGATCATCGGCTGACCGTCTTCGCCAAGAACAGCCTCGATAGGGAGCTGGTCGAAATTCTGAGGCTCGTAGTTAGCGATCTGCTGGCCGTCGATGCTGAGGCTCTGCTGGAAATAGCCATAACGATAAAGGAAACCGACAGCAGTCATATTGATGCGGGAGTCGGAAGCCTGCTTGATATAGTCGCCGGCGAGCACACCAAGACCACCGGAGTAGATCTTGAGGCAAGAGCAAAGACCGTATTCCATAGAGAAATAAGAAACTGAAGGAAGGTCATTGCGCATTGGCTGCTTCATATATTCCTTGAAAGACTTGTAGACACTGTCAATGCGGTCCATCCAAGCTTTATCGTTCTGTATTTCCTGAAATCTTTCGTAGCTGAGTTGCTGAAGGAGCATCACGGGGTTTTCTCCTGTTTTGCGCCAGAGATCGTGGTCAAGGTCACGGAAGAGGTTCTTACCCTCGCTGTTCCATACCCACCAGAGGTTTTTAGAGATTTCCTCAAGAGGTTGAAGCTTCTTGGGGAGAGAATTAGATACCACCATATTGTGCCATTGAGGCTGGTTGGTGTTGCTTACTTGAAGTTTCATAAATATTCTATTTAGTTTTTTTCTTATTTATCAGAGTTACATCTTTTATTGCGGTTTTGCTCAGCGACCTTGAATGCTTCATCATATTTTGCGATGAAGAGTTTCCAGTCAGCAAGAGCGGCAGTAGCTGAAGCAGCCTTGGAGCAAGCAGCCACGGTCTTTTTGTCAGCGCCGGAGAATGCCTCAAGAGTGTGGGCAATCGCCTTGACAGTATCCCAGTAGCTATTGTCATTACGTGGAGCCACAACTGTACCGGTCTTTAAGAGTGATTCAATTGGAGAATCAATCTTTTCACCGGCCACATCCGATTCCACCCATTGTCCGAAACCGGACTTGTCGGTAGTCACCGTCGGCACACCGAAAGCGATGCTTTCGAGCGGAGTATAGCCCCATGGTTCATAATATGAGGCAAACACCGTAATGTCGAGAGCCGGAAGAATATCGTAGTATGAAATGTTGACGATTCCATCAGCGCCATCCAGATAGCAAGGGATGAAGATAGTCTTCACCTGACCGTTTCCTGCAAGTTGGCCTTCCCATTCAAGTTGACCGATACGGCAACATGCCTTATCGGAATCCTCATTGTTGAGCCTGTGGGTCAGATAATCGGGAGACACCTTCATGTCACCTTCTTGGTAGAGATCGATGAGGAGCTCACCATTGGGTTCTTTCACCCAAGCCGGCACGAGCACAAGGGCAAGGATATCACGGCGTGATGCAGCTCCAGACCTTGAAAGCTCAGCCATAGAGTCGAGGAAAACGTCAAGACCCTTGTTGCGATATTCATTGCGGCCGGAGGTAGCGATGATAAGAGTCTGATCGCTCCATTTCTTGCCAGTCATCTTCTCTGCAATTTCAAGCAGACGTTTTCTGCCGGCATTGCGGAGGATGGTATAATTGCGTTTTGAGGGAACGAAATCAGGTTCAAAACCGTTTGGAGTCACCACATCGGGACGCTTGTCGAGCAACTGGGCACATTCATCGGCAGTAAGCGAGCTTACCGCTGTGAAGCAGTCGGCATTCATGGCAGCTGCCTTTTCCACGGAGTGCTTTGCCTCCATGTTGAGTTCGCGCGCCATCTGGTCGCCGTTGTAACCGGAGAAATATTCATAAAGATTCTTGCCGTTTCCGCAAATGGAGCGACCGATAGAAGTGGCGTGGGTAGTGAAAAGGCTTGCAGCCTCGGGCATTATCTTGCGTAGCCAGAGGAGTCCCATGCCAGTGGTCCATTCATTGAAATGGGCAAGCACATTGGCATCTTCTGCACCGAGATGCTTTGTGAGGGCTTGCATCGTGATGGCAGCAGCCACACCGAAAGCGCAACCTTCGGGATAGTCGCCGTAGCAATGAAGGGAATCGACACCAAACATGCGCCACATCTCACCATATATATCATTAAGGGCCGGATAAACGCCTTCAAACTTAATGAGAACGACTATCGGCGAACCCGGGACATCCCAACGGCCAGCGCGGAGAGTGATGCCATAAGGGAGTTCAAGTTTATTAGCAGATTTCAGAAGAGTCTTAGTTTCTTTAAAATAAGGAGATGGATTGTCATCAGTCCAGACATCGGGACCGATGAATATAAGATTATCGCCAAACTGCTCTTTCAGCACACGTGCCTTAGTGGAAAGAACGGTATAAATACCGCCAATTTTGTTGCAAACTTCCCAACTTGTCTCGAAAAGCAGTTTATCGGGGAAGCCAAGAGGCTCATTCACAGACTTTTTACCTTTACCTTTCGTAGTCTTGCAGTCGCTCTTCTGAGCCTTGCAAGGAGATTTGGAGGAGAGTGACTTTTGTTCTTTTTTCATATCGCATGCATATTCCCGAAGTAATTCATAATCCGGGTTAGTACTTTCAAGGGTGCAAAATTACAAAAAAAATGGGTAATCTGCAAGTATTTCGGGAATTGATAGCTAATTTTTATATGATTTAATAGAAATTATATATCGATGGCAGAAGTACTAAGGTCTTTTAACCTCCATTCCAGAATTTAGGCTTATAAAAAAATGTTGTCAGGAGTGCCAAAATAGTACAAAATTTCCCATTTCAACACTCCTGACAGATTTTTGGAGACTTATTTAGCTTGGGCGCAGCCATTTTCTGCCGATTTTAGTCGATTTTAGAACAAATGCTGAGCACCCAAAGCTACTCTAATTACAGAGTTTTTTTACTTTTAAAGATCTACATTACTATCCACGGCATCCCAGTCAGCAACATTAAACATGGCATTAACCATTGCAGATGTTGGAATGTCGCTTAAATCTGTCTCTGGATCAGTTGGACGAAGTAATGGTTCTAAAGAGCTACCAAGGCCTTTTATTGAGTTTACCATTATTTTATAGAATTTATTACGCTCTACTTTAAAAGCACCGTTTTCATCACTAATGTTTATACGGTAGTAAACCATACAATTGTTAAACATAATAGTCTCAAAATTGCGAGTATTGTCTTCACCTGCTTTTGTTGCTATGGTCTTAAGTGGGCTGTCAGTTTGTGATACAGTCATTGCTGAGGCTTCTCCACCATTAAGAGACTTAACATAATCATCTGCATTAGTTTTATCATTAAAGACTATAACATGCTTATTGGTAGAATCTATTGCATAATCAGCTAATCCAGATTCCCTATCCAATAAACCGACAGCATAAAAAGACATCATATTAGAATTTGTATTAGGCGTGGATGTCAAACTATTAGAATATTTATTATAAGAATAAATGTTAGTGGGAGACAGTGGAATCGTGAGCACAACGAAAGACGTATTGCCAGATACAGGATTCTCGACAATATTTTCTGAAAGATAACAACAGTTAACTGCAGTAAAATCCCCAGCCGATATACCAATACTCTTTTCAGCATGACTGAGAGTATAGTACTTATAAGTTCCAGAAGAATGGCTCACAAAACTCATTACATCATTATCATTTGGTTGCAAGCGCATCTTATCACACGTCTGAGCTACATGGAACGATGAAGTTCCACGTTTTGTGAAACCAAATGCCTCAGTGTTTACACTGCCAAGTTTCACCTGAGTCTTTGCAACCAGACGTACCATCTCAATATTAAAAATATTGGATGCAGGGATTCCACCCATTTTACCAGTCCTATAAACTTGTTGAGTCTTACTCTTGCCGACCATCACAAATTCATTTATTTCACCATTAGATGTAAGCGTGAGATCATTGAGCGTGGACGGAAAAACAGTATTTTCGAAATCCTGGATAGACGTACCTTCCGCTATAGGCAGATCGTTGATTTTCTTGGCAGATACTGCATAAATGGTTTTAGTCCCGGGAGTCACGTTCAATTCAATTGAAGAGTCGGCTGAAACCTTATTGATCATGGTGTCAGATTCAAGCAGACCAGACTCATTAAAAACGAAAACATTAACTTTCGTGATTTTTTTCTCATCTGCAGTACTTAAGTCTGTTGCTCTTGTAGCCGCAACCTCAAAATTAAGACTAATTTGAGCAGTTCCATTTTCTACCTTTTCAATTGTAAAAAAAGGATTCGGGTCGCTTGTACACGACATCACTGTAGGCAAGAGAGCGGCAACTCCCAAACTCAGGAAAGTAAGTCTTTGAGTTTTCATGGTGTTAGAATTAATTGATTAGTATTTCTATTTATTGGTTTTATAGGGTTATGGGTCTAATAAGCCCTATAGATTCAATTTTGGGGAGATTAGTCGAGCTTGAGGACGGCGAGGAAAGCCTTCTGGGGTACCTCTACCCTGCCGATCTGCTTCAT
>DAAK01000230.1 GCA_001701075.1 Bacteroidales bacterium GP3
ATCTGATTTGCAGTTTCGCTGACTTGCGGCCGGTTTCTGCACCGACTACCTCCACTGCGTAGATACCGGGGTCGAGAGCGATTCGGACTTCCTCGTCGAAGCCATCTGCCTTGGCCACCTCGCGTCCCAGAGTGTCGAAGACACGGACAGTCAGTTCTCCGCAAACTGCCGGAGCCGTCACCACTACCTCATGTCCTATCGGTCGGATGCGGATAGTGCCATCCTCAATCTCAGCTGTATCAATACCGCTCGTCAAGAAGTAACGGCCACTCACGCTGCCTGTCATCTCCAGTTCAAAACCGTCATACAGTTGGGTTTTCTCGCCCGTTGTGGTGTCATAGAGCATATAATCCTCAAGAGCAAGACCCTTAAACGTCACAACCGTCACAGAATCCGTGGGAGCCATCAGACCAACCTCCACGCCATCCGCATCCGGCGTCTGGTTGATAGCTGAAGCCATCGTCCCGGCTACGGTGTATATGCGGCGGATGCTCTTCTGGTTGGAATCGTCGATCATCTCCACATCCTCCGAAGCCACATAATCCTTCTGCGCCTCCGGCGCAAGACGGATTATCGCCATGCTCTCCTCCGTCGAGACGCGGATGATGTCATTTGAGAGCTCCGCTCTACGTTGTTCGTTTTGCGTGGCGCGTTTTGCGTTTTGGGAAGCAGCGGGAGCTTTTAGGATCGGAGTGCCGTCGGTAGCGGTATAAGGCTGCACCGCCATCATAGCGGGGGTGAAGTTGATGGTGAGTTCCTTAACTGCAGAGGTTGCCTCCACGAAGAAGCCCTGCATCGGAGGCAACTGAGATAAATTAGTTGCATTCCGTTCCGTCATATTTGTAATAAGGCTTTCCAAATCAGTTCCTGTCATAGAAGCCGCGACTTGTTCAGTTTCTGTCAGCAACCAGAACTTAGGCTCAATTACACTGGAATTTGCAGTCAGGAAGGCAGCCATGTCAAGATGCGCCATGAAAGGATTGCCGACGAGGAATAGCTTGCCTGAATTCTTTTTCGTAAGAGTAACTGTGGTTGCAGTTCCTTCAAAGAGCTTCCCTTCCTTGGTGCGATTCAAATCTCTGTGATTAGTTTCGCCGACATTAGAATTGCCATCAGTGAAGTAATTGTAGCTTGTGTCAGCTTTCGGGAAGCGGAACTTGACATAAGTCTGGGCAGCCGGTTTCATGGTTGTCTCTTCTCCTTCAGTCGTAGTAGTGGGTTGGAATTTATCAAGACGAGTCACATCTGTCTTGACCGAATAACCCGCTCCAGGAGCATACTCCTCAGTCACGTCGTTGTAGACATGGCTCCAAGTGCTTGCGAGGGCAACGGTTTCGGTGTCAGTAGTTATATTATCATGGATAGTGTAGACAGTTTCGGAGCCCTTGTCCCAACCGCGCTGGTAGACAGCGGGCTGGAAACGGTCATTGATAGTGGTGCTGTATTCGATATCTTTGAATAGCTCGGTGTTTTGGCGCCCATCTGCTTTCGGCAGATACATATCGCCGGCTACGACGCCGTAGAGCGGCGAGGCGACGGTATACCAGCGGTGAGGAGTCATCTCCATGTCCACCCACGCCTTCTGGTAGTCGAGGTTCTGTTGGTTGAGGATCTCCGCGTTGGAATCGAAATGAATCTCATCGCAGGCATTCGCATACCATGGACGGCAATAGACATTGTTATTGCCATCATAAGTGACAGCCGCCATATCATACTGTATATTCAGAGTCGGGTGATAGCTTGAAGCCGCAACCCCATTCGCATCTGCATCTACGCTTTCAGTTCCATATATAGCCGTTGCGGCCTTCGGAGCAAAGTCGGTCCAGACATACGAACCGGTAGCAGAAGTATTGCCATTGGCCACAGTAATAGTGGCAGCATCTGTAGCTGCACCAGTCGCAGTATTGCTATGTCTACGAGCTGCGAGTTGCGGATAGGAAGTTCCTGCGGGGATTATCACCTTCGTAAAGTCAAGAGGGGCGTAAGAGAATTCAGTATCATTGGAGCCAGCGTAAGTGAATCGGGTATCAGTTCCCTTGCCATTAGGGGTAGTGCCAGTAGCCAAGAGATCGGATAATTGTACGCGACGCCAGTTATCATCATTATTCCAGTTGAGGGAAGAATCCCCGGTCCATATCTGGTATTCCGGAACTACTTTGATTGTGAAGTAAGTCTCACCGTGGCAAGGCATCGACTCCTCATCAATCCCATTCAAAGTTACACCTGTGTAGTCTTCCTCATAGGGGAATTTGAAAGTGTAGAAGTAACCTTCATGGAATTTCATATCCGTATCATTGAAAGTGATCTTGACGTTATTGAAAGTCCCATTATTTTCCGCTTCAAGAGAAATCTTACCTCTCGGTACAAGACCGAAATCGGAGTCATAGTTGTTTACGGAGTTGGTGCCGTTGTCACCGGTTCCAGAGTTGTCACCGGGTTCCTCATCGGCCTGGGTAGCGACACCACCATTGCCGGAAGAAGAGGCACTTGGAGCCTTGTTAGGATTCTTATACTCCACCTGACCAAGCTTACGGTAGTATGGGTCATTTGTTTCTGCCAAGTAGCAGAATGGGTCGCCCTCCACAGTCTTGAAAGTATTGACACCTGTAGTGGCAAAATGAAGTCCACGAAGCGGCATCGTCAAAGTCTCAGTATTATAATAAGTAGTGAGATAAGTACCTAAATTGATATTATCCTTAACTTCTGTGTTTGCAGGTACAGTCCATTGCGTCCCATTAGTTGTACTCGACTTGTCGGTATGCTTGAGACCCAAACGGAGAGGCACAATATCCATTCCGGCAGGATAAGTGATGCCAGATGCAAAACCATTATTCATATGCGGAGAAGTGTTGCTGACGGTAATCTTCACCTCTGTAGGTTCAACGCAGACAATGTATTCCTTAGTAGTCAGTTCATTCTCACTGTCGATAGGAACAGCAGTCACATAGAAATCCTTGTAATTGATTTCATAACCTTTATCATCCTTAATAAGATTTCCATATTCATCCCTATCAAGTTTCAGGTTCGGGAACACATAAGAAGCCTGATAGAGCTGAAGCTTACCTTGCTCATACAAACCTTTGAGATATTCCTTCATTCCTTTTGTGTACTTAGTGATGCTTGCATCAGTTCCTTCTTCTCCAGAAGCCGGCACATCCCAAGTAGTGGAAGTAGGATAATCATCCCTGAAGTAGGCAAGCACTTCCCAGAGCGATGTCTTAGTTTCGCCAACAGTCATTTCAGCCTTCATGAAATCCTCATAAGTGCCGGCATACCAGTCAAGATATGGATTTTCCCAGAACTTATAATAATCATCAGGACTATAATTATTATCATTCGGATTTATCGGATCAAGGATGTTTTTGTTTTCTCCTTTTTCCTTACGATAAAGATTAAGCTGCACCACCGGCCGCTGGTTTTCGCAGCAGGTTATCTGGTCGTCATCCCCATAGAGGATACCGTCCACAACCTTCTGTGCAGCCTTGTTGAGGGTGAATGATGCCATCTGGCAACAGCTTGTGCCGACTTTGAATGCCTCGGCAATTGTTATATCATTTACCGCTGATAGAGTATAATTAGTTACGTTATTTCCGGTACCTATACCAAATACATCATTATTATCAAATTGACCGATTACTATTATGTAATCTCGTTTCTTCGAATCCATAGGAGGTGTAGAGATGAAAGAAATGTTTCTCTCCCCATACTCATCATGCTTCATTGCACGATTAGCAGGCACTCCCGTGCCAGGAGCAGGATCCCCTTTGTAGTTTCCTTCTTCCCATTCCAAGTTACCGTCATAATATGTATTGAAATATATGGTACCCCATGGAATTTGTTTGGTTTTATTAGCCTCAACTTGAGCAGCATCTGTGTCGAGATGCATGTGCGGATAATGCAATACTGATTTTGCGAAGGCCGTTCTCTGGATATTTGCTATACTATTTGTCGGATCCGTACTGGACTCATAAGCATTATTATATTCCTCATCATACTTCTCCTTGTCAAGGATAGCATATTGGATGCTCTTATAGGCACCATCAGTAGCATTCTGAGGTTCATTTATACCTAACGATTCCATAAGTGCATCATAAGGGAGACGAATCTCAACCTGCAGATTTTCATCTGTAGCTTTGCTGTTGCAGATAGGCTTAGCCTGATAAGCCTCCACACGTGGAGGAGCCACATACGCTCTGATGTCGTCGATGGCATAGTCAGCACCCCATGAGCTGATAGCGTTATTTTCAAGCACGAGAGAATAATTGAGAATAGCCTCGTTTTGTTCCAACGTTTCTTTCACACGCTGGATATTGGGCACGAACGAGAAGTAGAAATGCATCCAGTCGCCCTGCTTGCCATCGCGATGCACCACACCCATTGAATTGCTGTAATTTGGCACATAGCCGGTCTCGAATCCTCTCATTTGGACTCGACGAGTAACTTTTGCGTTCTCTTTAACAGTACCATTCGCATTAAGGTCTTCCGTGATATTCGCATAATAGTTCACGATAATGTTGGCAGTCTCACGCTGGTGGTCGTTGAACTCATTCACCCAACCTGACACATAAAGTGTAGAACCGGGACAAGGATCATCAATTTCTATTTCCACCATATCTCCTGGGTCGGAGGCTGCGTTCACATAATAGAACATACCCTTCTGCCCTCCGTTGGTATTATAGAACAGACGGTCGTAGACGCCACGCTGCGGAGAAGAAGCATTAATAGTTGAATCCACTGGATTTGTTGAGGCCTCCCGGCGGGTTGCAGCACTGTGATAAACAGTAGCGCTCGAATGGTCGGCAAGACGGAAGATATTGTAGTCGCCCACCAGGTCGTAGCCGAATCCATAGTTTGAGACAGTCCAGTCAAGTGGCATTTTCAGATAATTGCCTGACTGAAGTCCTTCCGCCATTTTTTCCTCAAACTTATCAGCACCTCCTCCAGTGTATTCACCTTCGGTGGTGGAGAGCTGCACATTTTCAACTTTGTAAATAATTGATTTCAATTCATCATCAGTAAATAATGCCCCTGCATTTTCTTCTGTGGATTCCTTGAGAGTCGCAAGATTTGAGAGAGAGAACCGGTCAAAGTTGACAGCCCTACGTGTAGGCACGTTGGGATCGCTATTGAAGGTATGCTCAAGGTAATCCTCCGTATGAGTGTAGAGCACATTAGAAGGATTCAGATTCTTAAGCCTGTGTTCCGGCACGAACGAAGCTTCACTTTCCGGAAGGAAAGTAACCTCATATTCAGCGACTATCAACGGTTTATTGCTGTCATCGCAGAGTGTGATGATATCGCCATTCTTATCCTTGCCATAAAGTCTTACGAGATACTTACCGGCCTTTGCATTCTTTCCCTTACAATAGATAGCACGCGCAAAACCTCGGTTATCTGATACCCAGTCGACTCCATCTGCGCTGTCTGCAAGTGTAGTGGATATAATTGCTCCAACATTGGTATAGAAAGACTTGTCGTAAGGAGTGAATATTCCCACTTCCTTAGTTTGCCCGGTTGGTTTTCCATCAGCTCCTAAAATTTGCACAGTCTCTTTGAGGGCATAGGAGGCATAGTTCGATGCATCAAGGGAGCCGGCATAAGTCATGAACTTCGATGCATCATAGGCCTCGATATCGTAGCTGCAGACACGCACATATTCGAATTCATTTGTTCCTGCCTTTTTCCTCTTGTAGAAATAAGATGACTTGCTGGCATTGTCGCCGTTATCCAAATCATACTCACTTCCTAAAGGCATAGCGTAGTCAAGACGTATGGTGAAGTCAGCACCAGCACGCGCTGAGATATATCTGCGGTGCTTGCGGTTATATTCCACATTGGTCTCATAGTCCTTTGAGAAATCCTCTGCAAATTTGCTTGCATCCTTGATGTGGAAAAGGTGACGGTATGTAATCGTCGGCTCCTTAATTTTTTTATTATTGTTATTTACTATGTTCTTGGAGGTGTTATCAAAAGTAAACCCGAATCTTTCGCGGAAGTTGTCTAACTTATCTGTTATTCCATCTTGGGTCTTGTATACGAAGTTAGAGTCAACCAGACAGATGGTGAAGTCTGCCGCTATCCATTTGTCGGGCACCTTACCATCTACAAGGTCTTTCTGACCGAAATACACCGAACCGACTGTGCCGGGACCTCTGTTGATTGGGTCAAGAAGGATACTGCTGCCATAGTAGCCATTGCTGGCTGTCTTGATCACTGATTTCGGATCAGTGAAGAAATATAGATAATCCGGTGTCCCGTCGGTCTGATAGTCATACCATCTTACAAACTTATCCTCATAATAGGATGTGGAGTGGATATCAGAATATGGATAGAGGTCAACACGCTTACCAGGGAGAGTATATATATCATGCGTTACTACATAAGTTGCCTGTCGATCGCCAACAACCTTACTACTCTCTGTTTCGTTAAGTCCATCGGAATCATCGTGAACTGTTCCGGTGATAAACTTATTCTTGGCAATATTATTAGCAGAAGTACCTATATCCGAACCGTTTACTTTATTAATAAATGTTTCAGTCCAATTGCCAGCCCACCTGTCAGCAACCGTATAAAGCGATGCATTTCTATTTACTTCTTGATTGAGCTTATCTTTGGTCTTACGCACATAATAAGGCACAGGGTCATTGATCTCATCAGTAATACCTTTAGTATGCTCCCAAGCGAATGTGCTCAATTTCAATCCGGAGATTCCATCTCCACGGTCGCTCTTCCTGAAGTCGAAGAGTCGGTCGTTGTAAAGCACGCTATAGTCAAATTCGTCAAGATTGATTTTCGGCATTTCGAGGTATGCGCGGATTTCGGCAAGAGCGAAGTTCTTGTCGGTGGTATTTTCATTTGAGTTGCCATTAATACAGGAGGCACTTTGAATCCTTACTCTCTTCCATGATGGGTCGACATCAAGTGAGAACAAAATGTCCCCTTCCGCATCAATCAAGGGCAGAATCAATGTCTTCCAATCAGTCGTTGTGCCCGTAGGATTATCTTCGGTCAGACCGCAATACTTGATTTCCATCGGGAAGTTCAACTTTGCATTGCGAGGACGCGTGAACTGCACAACCATATTTATATAGCCATTCTTTAGAAGACCGCCTGATGATAAGGCTCCATGAATTCCGTTGTTTCCTTCATCTTTGTGTAATTGAGGCAAGAGAAGATCGATGTAAAAATCATTCTTTACTCGTTGGCTTTCTCCATTAAGTTGCCATTCGGAATTAGCATCACCGTCAAAGAGCGTGGCTCCGGGATTGGTATAACGGCTTTTTTCGAAATTTTTGACCGCTGTTTCCAAATCTTCACCCGGATAATTGCCACGGACGCCGTTAGCCTCAATCTGGAAACGTGAAATCAACGGCATCACCCAATTTGCCCCGATATTCGAATTGACATTTTTCCATGGAATTAGTTTATATAGACCCACCTCCGTGAATTCAAGAGCCGGCACCTCGACATTAGTTACATTATTTGAGGCATCCTTGGTCTGCATGATCACATTGTGGTCAGAGGCATTGCGGGTGCAGTAGAGGCGCAGGGTCTTGCCACCATTTGCTGCATTCAATATCTCGACCCTCACAAACTGGTTGATACCAACATTTTGGTCATATGCATTCTCCTTGTGAAGTGCCTTGCTCATTTCGCTGTAGCCGCCCAAGGCATATTCACCTTGCTGCACTTCGTTGCCTCCACCCTCATTAATGGTAGCCACACGGAAACGCATCGGGGCAGCACCCGCAGGAGCCCCGGATGCACCGCGACGTACATAGACATAGTAGACATCATCCTTCTGTGGGGCTTCGGGCAGAGTCAGGTCGAAGTAGTTGTAGCCCATCTCCGAGTCATCGGTTACGGCGGGATCCACTTCCATAATCTCCACCCAGTCCACAGTAATATCCCCGGTCATGGAGCTGCCTGGTTCAATCACACAGTAGCCGTTGCCATTGATATTAAAGTCATAGAAATCAGCTTCGATGGTTTGCCAGCCAATCTTATCAATAGAAACAGTCTGCCTCTGCAGATAGGTGTCGTCACCAAGCTTGATGTTGAAATCGCCGGTCGCTGCATTGTTCAAATGCACCTTTACGCGATAGTTTGTCTGAGGCTTAAGGGTGAGGTTTAGCAGAGCCTTGACTCCTTTCTTGGTGCTCTCGCAATAGAGGACATTCTCCCCGTTGATATATTCAAATGAGGTCTTGCCGTCATTGGTGTCAGAAAGGTCATTGTAAAGGTCATCTTCTGGTTTGAGTGCTGTGTAATCAAAATATTGGTTATTCTCGTCTTCGGTTGATGATTCCAATACCATGTCTTTTATATAAAGAATATTTCCTTCCTTATCCCATCCATAATGGAAGAAATTGATGAAATTTGTGACATCTGTGATATAAGGACCAATCGGCAAAGAAACTTCTACAAAGTCCTCACCATCTATCAATTTTTTGTCAAAATAACCAAAGACATCGTCATTCCAGCCAGTTTTGAGTCTTTGATACTGCTGATAGTAGGTCAAGTCAAGATCCTCCCCTTCACATTTCATTTTGGCTTTTAGAGTATACTTCCTTCCTTTTTTGAATGTACCGTGGTAGATAGACACTTGTTGATTATCAAATTTTTTCCCTTCTGCATCTATATGTTTGATAATACCCACACCATTTTCAACTATAACTTTACCGGCCTGCGCAAATGGCCATGTCCCTCCAGATAGGTCAACTAAATCTTCTTGTGTTTCTGTAGTTGCAGGAAGTTCGAGCACTCTGATTGTGCGGAATTGAAGATTGGCGGTCAACCAACCGAAGTTACAATTAAGTATGGCATTCTCGGTCTTGTCTATATTCACACCCTCTTTGTTGAAGATATCATTTGGATTGATTTCCACACTATGCACCTGCCAGTCAGTTGTGAAATTTATCAAGTCAGTGTCAATCCAACTCCATGGATTTGTTATACCTAATGCCAATCTGAAAGAACCGGACTTATTGCCCTTCACTTCAACCTCGACACGATAACTTTTACCCTTTTCAATAGTAAGGCCAGTCAGCAATGCAAAGTTTTTCCAGATATTGTAGTTATTGGGGTCGTTGCCCGTGCCATCGTCTTTGAATGTGATGTAACCCTTATGATCCTCTGCAGTGTCCTCACTCGTGTCTTCATTACTGTACACAGGGTCATAACCCTCATACTTATAAGCATTAGGAATATGGACCTTGCCATCCTCGTCTGTTGTTGTAGCCCAGTCCTTGAAATGCTGAGTGACAATAGCTGTCCCTGTTGTTTCAGCGGAGTTGGTATAGCCGTCAGTATTAATCTGAGTAACCTCCACCCAGTCGATGTCAAGCTTTCCACTATATGGAGTCCAGCCAGCAAATAAGCCAATCCAATCTATAGGTCCCCAGCCACCATCTCCATAAGGAATGATTACTTCACGTTCCTCCCAACTCGTAGAAAAAGAAATTGAAGTATGATGCGTATTATTCACAGTAGCTAAAACGGAACCCTCAGAATCTCCCCGCAAACGAATTCGCACTCTAAATTTAGCATTAGGATCCAAGGTCAAATCTTTTGCAAGTGCGAAATGAAAAGCTTTCGCATCCGTGGAAGGTGTATTATCCACGCAGGTTGCAATAAGTCTCCCCCCTCCTTGACTCATTGTATAATTCTGCCAATTTAACGTATATTTCGTTAAATCACTTTCAGTATAAAACTCTTTATCAAACTCTGGATGTCTGACTTCATCAATCTTGAAGTCAGTTATGGATGAAATTATCAAATCGCCAGTATAACTTGCGGCATCTATACATATTTCACCCCTATTTGTAGTAAAATTACCATTTCTTGTTAATGTAACATCAAAATCTTGAATACTTCCGTCCAATTCAAGTCCTTGATAACCCAAAAGCTTATCTATAGTTTTCGTTTCGTCATTTTCAACTATTTCCGTTTGGCCAACTCCGTAAATATTAAGGTGGCCTGGCAAAGTTCCTTTTATCCTGATCTTAAAAGATATTTTACTCTGAACATTTCTAAAATCTATGCCATCAAGTACATTTAAATATCCGAGTCCTCTTTCAGTACGATTTATGATAAGTTTTCCATCGGCTATGGACACATCATTATTTTGTCCATCTATTTTATACAAAGAAACGTCTCCACTGTAAGAAGATATATTTAACGCTGCTATTGAGGCATCGTTAACTTTAACATTTGTAATCGAAGAAACTGTAATATTGCCTTGATAATTATCAGCGTTTATCCAAATTCGGCTTGCACCTCTTACTTTACTGGTATCAAAAGATATAGGTATCGGATCTGCGCCATCATTATCTGGTAAAGCAAGAGTTTTAGTATCATAATTTCCATCAGCATCCTGTACAATAATATTGAGTGTTGCTGTTTCTGTCCCATAAATCTTTATATCAAATGAAAATGAATTATGCCCAGATCCAAAATTAAGATCGTTATGAACATTAAACGAACCAAGATTATTGTAAGTATTATTTCTAGTAATTCTTAGAGGACCGTCCCCAATGGAAAGAGTACAATTATTGTTTCCTGTTATTTCATATGTTTTAGCATCTTCATTTAACCCATATTCTGTTTTATCTATATAATTTCCCCAATTTGTCAGGAGTATTCCTCCAGTCTTGAAGTTTCTAAGAGAATATACAGTTATATCTCCATCATATTGACTGGCATCTATAGCAAGCCACCCTTTCGAACCATGCACCAGATCTGCTGTGGTTATTGTAATCTCTTCTTCTTGGATTTCTCCAGTCAAATGTAAACCAACTTTACCAGTTTGTTCTGGATTACCATTATAAGTATCTCCGCCATAAAACAATATATCTCCAGCCTTTGAGCCTTTGAGTCTAATCGTAAATGATATGTTCTTATTTGATCTAGAATAGTCAACATAATTATCCACACCATTAAAGATCCTAAATGAACCGAGTCCATTAATTGCCTTTGTGGTAAGATAATAGTTTACATTTCCATCTGCATCAACTTCGTATTCCACAGCTTCTGGTCCTTTCCCTTTTTCACCATCAACTACGTATATGTCAGTAATTGAAGTGCTGCCTGAATATTGTTCATTCACCAATTTTTCTTCAGTCAATTTGCGCTGTATCCACGACTGCCAGGACGTGGATTTGTCGCCGTCGAGGAGGTTGGCATTGCCTGTAGAGACATTGATTGGCAATGTCAATTTTGCGCTGTTATTGCCTCCGTCGGTTGTCACCTCGATTTTCTCGAGATGCTGCAGCTTATCCAAATCGGAGTAGATGACCTGTGCGGCTATCGGGAGGGTGGCGGCGAGGGACAGGAGGGTAAGGGCAAGCATCAGGAGGTGCTTGCGGCGGGTGGGGCGGTATGTCAGGTTTTTCGTTGTCATTGTTGTCAGTTTTCAGTTTTCAGCTGTCAGGTGTCAGTTTTCAGTCTTCAGATGTCAGAGTTCAGTCTTATTTTCGAAAGGATGTCTTCAGGATTTTGATGCATCTGGCTGAACGCCACAATTTTTTTGCCGAGGTCTTTAATAGAGCCTCCAATGAAATATATAGTATCATCTATAATTAAAAATCGATCATGTACGTTGGTGCAATTATATACATCAATCGCTGGATACTGTTCATTATGACGTTTAAGATCATTGTTAATGTGTGAATGCCTTGGGTCGGTATAAATTGTTGCTGCAACATATTCAGATCGTTTGTCTAGCACCTTAAGCACTCTATCGTCAACGTAATTGTCAATCAAGATTATTCTGCTTTTAGCTGTACGAACAAGATCTGATATAAGAGAATAAGCATCAAAAATCTGTCCTTCAAAGAAGAACCCCTCAATGGGAGATAATTCTTTATTATCCAAACGATCTAATACTTCATCAATCTTCTTGTCTGTCTCATTCTGGTGTTGGTGCAAAAGCAATTGATTATGTTCAATAGTTTCAAGACGTCTAAACATATGTGCATTTTGTGTCCAATAATGCCTCATAGTCACAAATGCACGCATTATTTGTATATTTACTTCAATAGCTTTTGATGATTTTAATACACTGCTTAGCATTGCAACGCCAGATTCAGTAAAGGCAAACGGACGCTTTCTCGCCCCCATAACAACGGAATTGGATGTCGCATTTTGCGATTTCCAATTTCTGAATTCTTCATCCGATAATTGAAACATGAAATCTTCAGGAAACCGATCGATATTGCGCTTCACTTGCTCGTTTATTCTTCGAGTCTCAACGCCATATAAAGAGGCTATATCCTTGTCAAGGATGACTGGTATTCCTCTTATAATAAGAATAAGATCCTCAATTATCGTTTGTGAAACAATAATTTCTGATTTTTCAATCTTATCGTCATCTGATCTCATATCCAACAAAAATTAGATTACAAATTCTAAATCATTCTAAATTCAAATATATTCAATACTGACCCGCAAAACGCGATACGCAAAACGCGCCACGCGCTACCCTTTTATCGCCTTCCCCTTGATGAAGAGGCGGACGAGGGGGTTGTCGGGGTCGGTGCTACGGACGCGGACCTGCTTGCGGAACGTGCCCGTCGGGTTGTTGCGACCGTTGTAGCGGACCGTGATCTTGGCGGTGTCGCCGGGCAGTACCTCATCATGCGGAAATCCAGCGACGGTGCAACCGCAGTCTGTGTTGACGCTGAGGATGACGAGGGGTTCGTCGCCGGTGTTGACGAATTCAAAGTCTACGGTCTGTATGAGGTCGAGACGGAAGGTGCCGAAACTCTTCGACGTCTCGGGGAATTCTATCTTGGGGCCGGCGGCATTTGCTGCTATAGCAGCGACCAAAGCGCATAGCATAATGCATAATGCAAAATAGAATTTCGCGGTCCGGTATATTTTTGTCAGCGGTATCATTGTTTTCATTGTTTTCAGTCTTCAGTTGTCAGTTTTCTGGACTCTGGAATCTGGACTCTGGCCTCTGATCATTGATTATTAATCATTGATCGTTAGTTTGAGGGAGAAGAGTTTTGCCGGATAATATGGAAGGTGCATTTGAGGGCTTCCGTTATGCCGGAAGCAGCGGTGAGATAGAATGTGATTTCTATATCTGCGGTGCCTATCTCCTTCGGGTCAAGTTCGCCGGTTATTATTTTCGGGAATGCGCTGAGCGGATGCCCGGTCACATCTTTATGAGGATTATCAATGACCTGAGGCGCCGTGACAAACAGGTTTTCACCATTTTTCACTTCAACCGCCATCTTATCACTGTTCATATCAACATCATATTTAGTGCTATTCTGCATAACTTCGACAGGATAGAGCTCAAACTCGCCACCGGTGGTCAATGTTGCACTGAGAGAAGAGCCATCATCACTCTGTTTAAAGACAGGTGGATATCCACCGATTGGGGGATAGAAATGGAGTTTCCACTTGATAACCCAGTTGCTGAATTTGATGGGAATGTAGATCCAGTCGTTGCGGTTGATGTAGGTTATTCTCGAAGTATATAAAGTGCGTGTTTCATCTACTTCTGCACCATTCCTATTGATAGTCAAATTAATCTTGAATACACTTTGGTGTGGAGCGTTTACTGAATCTGTAGTCACTACCCCCATGTTGTCATAATATCCACCCAACGACTCCTTGCAATAGAAATGGAAGCTGCCTAAGTCACTTGATGGAGCGTCAGCTGGTTTTTGCACCAAGGAACTCAGGTTTGGGAAAGTGAGGGTGCCAGTTTTTTTTACATCATTCGCAAGTTTATCGTTGGGTCCATATCCAACGGCATCATCGTTGGGCACGAAGGAGATATTTTGATCAGAAGTGATAGGACCGAATTCCAACTTGTTTAAAGTGATCACATCGGTGGATGTTTTGGAGAATGCAAACTCCACTTTTGCAACGGCCCGGACCACTTCTACATTGAAAGCCTCTTCAATAGTGTTTTTGATATCCTTATCCATAACTTTCGTCATCGGGATATTGTTGTCAACATCATTTTTTTCAGCGTCCTTGAACGTTGCCGGCCACTGCATACCATCATTTGATGGATTAGTATTATCCTTAAACAATCCAGCTTTGTCTCCAATAAATTCCTCCAGATAAAAATTTGACAGTTTTTTGTTTTTATCTAACTTTTTCTTTATATCAGATGCTTTTTGGGGCGGAATGTTGGCAAACGCATAGATGTAGTAATGGCCGGAGGGAAGGATTATCTTGAAACTTTCTGCTTCGTAACCGCCTTTGGGGTCTTTGACGGGTATGGGTGATGACTTAATTTTATCATAAACATCTTCATCTGCATCGGTAATGACTTTCACTTCCCCTTTTTTGTTAATGAAGACAATCCACCAATTATGGATAAGTTCGATGGAGGATGTAGGATCCATCTGAGTGCCATCCGGGTCTTTATCAGCGCGGGTCTGGGCGTTGGAGGAGAGGGCAGAGAGCGTGATGGTGACTTCGGTGGGGATGCCCTCCTCGAAGTCAGGGGAGTCGGGGGTGTCACTGCCATCAGACTGAGAGCAACCGACCGACAGGACTGCTGTCAGAACGGCTGCGCACATATATATCAATTTTTTCGATATTCTCATACTTATATTATTGAAAATCAGAATTCGATTGGCGTTTCTACTCGGTAATTCCATTTGCGGACGAAGATGCGGGCCTTCATCGTGTCGGGTTCGCGCATCGTCGGCGTCGGGTCTCCTGGACCGCTGAAATCTACCGCCACTCGATATATGTTGTTGCGCACAGTTGCATATTCCATCGGGAAGTTGGGATTGGGATCTGTCTTCTTCTTTTCATCTACGTCGTTGTAATGACGGAGCCAGAGGTTGTAGTAGCAGATAAAACCCCATTGGTCACCGTGCTTTATAGCAGTATACTCAGTGATAACAGCACTATCACCAGGATCCTTTGCCTTACCATAGTTCTCGGCCGCCGTCCTTGAGGTGAAGTAGACACTCTTTGTCTCCTTGGGTGAACGGTCTGTAGGTGAATATCGGTAGATTTTGCCGCCTTCAATAGATTCTATGGAGTTTCCCAATTCAGTAAGAGTTATGGTCTTATTACCTTCCTCATCAGTTGTCGTTTCTGAGCCTGTATATATCTTTTCCGGAACAAACACAGCGCGGAATGCCATGCCGGTAAGGTAGTTGCTGTGGAAGCAGTCGGTAGGATGGGTGTTCTCGTTTGCGTAGCTTATGATCGAGATGTGGTTGCAATCGTAGTTTGTAGAACTCGATGATGCGGGAGTGTCATGATAATAAGCAGATAATCCTCCGATCTCAGAATTTTTAATGCTACAATCTGTTTTAGTGGTACCATACAAATTTTTCCCGCTTACATATTCTACAGCCGTACTGCCATACCAAGATGTTAAAGTTTCGTTGTTGGTGCCTCCTCCAATCACTTTATCTGTAGTATGCCTTTCAATGACATAATTTGTGGGAAGATCGTTGTAATCAGTTCCAGAAAAGGGGCCATCCGTTGGAGATTCCTTGCCACCCCAGCTGAAACTTGTAATGGCACTTAATTTGGTCTTATTCCATACAGTATTATCGGTAGACCAGCTTTCATCGACAGCTGTGACTTTCTTGAAGAGATAGGAAGGTGACTGCATTACATTGACAGGGAGTACATTGGTGAGATAGACAATATTCTCACCCCCATTTTTCACCTTATATTTTAGTTCCTTTATATTCTTATTATCAGCATCCATCACCACATTATTCTTATTGGCATCTGTAGAATTGTTATACCAGAGGTCCAACCGGGCATACATGCGCTGGAGTGTCGTGGTGCCGATGTATTCGTTTTGATTGGAGGAGGAAACTGTTGATATTTTGTTTGAACCGCATCTGCTATCATTATTATAAGCTGTAGACATCAGGAAATAGTCCATATCAGCGGCATTATTGGAAAAAGCATCCCAAGTTCTAGACCATGTATTAGTCCCATCATTAGCAAAATTAATATTACGCAATGCACCCAAGGTTGTAATGTCCTGCAATGGACCGATGTTGGCGATAGCCACGAAGTTGATGCCGGTAGACTTCACCTGTGCCAATTCCGTCTCCGAGCATTTGAATCTCAGATAGACATATCCTTTTCCCCAATAATCTGGAGCGCTATTGTCAACTTTATTCTCTCCAGTCAGGTCTATATTTGGAGTGTTATCGCTATCTTTAGAATCACCTAGATTGTAGTAGATATGTTTGATAATCTGAGTATCATCATCACTGTCCATCCCAAGACCTTTGCCATCAGTATCTTTTTCTTCGATATAGAAGAATACGTTGATATCATGGATTTTATCTTCATTTTCCAATCCTTGTTCACGGCCGTTGCCTTCCTCGCCGCCCATAGGGTTGGCGCGGGTTACGTAGGGGTTGGCGAGAGGTACGGCGATACGGAGCTCGACATAAGGCTGGCTGGCGCCATCCTCCATGCCTTCATCGGCAGGAAGGATGTCGTCATGGCTGCAAGCAGTCGCGAACAACGTCGCGG
>DAAK01000138.1 GCA_001701075.1 Bacteroidales bacterium GP3
ATCATTTCCTTGATGGTATAGAGATAACCTGTCGGATTATTTGGATTGCAGATAAGTATACCCTTTGTGCGGGGAGTGATAAGTTTTTCAAACTCTTCAATTGGAGGGAGTGCAAATCCCTTGTCGATAGATGAAGGAATTGAGACGATCTTTGCGCCAGCAGAGATTGCAAACGCCATATAATTGGCATAAGCCGGTTCCGGGACAATAATCTCGTCGCCCGGATCAAGGCATGCCATGAAAGAGAAGAGCACAGCCTCTGAGCCACCGCAAGTCACGATGATATCATCGACATCCACATCAATGTTGAATCGGTGGTAGTATTCCTTTAGTTTCTTGCGAAGAGACAGCAGACCGTCTGACGGGCTGTACTCAAGGACTTCTCTGTCGATCTTGCGAAGAGCTTCGAAAGCCTGTGGAGGAGTGGGAAGGTCGGGCTGTCCGATATTAAGGCGATACACCTTTATGCCCCTGTTGACCGCATCAATGGCAAGAGGGGTAAGTCTTCTGATAGGGGAAGCCGGCATTTCAAAGCCGCGCTCTGACAATTTAGCCATATTTTTTGTAGAATTTTCAGTTGTCAGTTTTCAGTTGGGTACTCAGTGGAGAGGTCGGGAGAATTGAGGACAGCAAGAAAATCCCGGGCTGCCATCCGCGTTTCCGGAAGATTCATCAGCAGGTAGTTGCCGCAGTCTTTCGGTGTCGCGCCAGGCACTTCTCCATCAAATTCAGCGATGAAGGAGAAGGTTTCCTTCAGAAGTGGGACAATATCGGCACTTGCCGTATCCCCCTGCACCAAGAGATAATTGCCGGTGCAGCATCCCATAGGGCCCCAATACACAATGCGGCTTCCCCACTCCGGATGATTGCGGAGATAGGTGGCGGCAAGATGCTCCATTGCATGAAGCGCTGAAATTGAAAGGGCTGGCTGACGGTTGGGAGCCGTCATTCTGACATCAAAAGTGGTGATGACATCCCCGCTTGGAGTAGTGTCCTTACGGCTCACGTACACTCCCGGTTGGAGCTTGAGATGGTCAATCGTGAAACTTGCTATCTTTTTCATTCTGCAAAGTTAATCAAAATTCCACAAATTAAGGAATATTTTGCATCAAATATATAAGATTTACACCTAATTTTGCGTTCAATCCTAAGATAAAAACCAACTTTTATGAAAACCGAACAACTGAAATATTCAGAAGCAATCGCCGAACTTGAGGCTATCACAGCCAAGATGCAGAGTCCTGACTGCGACATTGACTCTCTCGGTGCCCTCACCTCACGCGCTCTCGAACTGCTCAAATTCTGCAAAGAAAAACTCTTCGTCACCGACCAGGAAGTCAAGAAATGCCTTGAGACTCTCAGCGACTCGCTGAGTTGAGAGTTGAGAGATGAGTACTCTGAAAACTGAAAACTGAAAACTGACAGCTGAAAACTGACAACTGACGACGATGACAACGACGACAACGCTGAAAACGCTGAAAACCCTAATAGCAATAATGATTATTGCTATCCTGCCGTCGTGCAAGTCGGTCAAGCTTTCGGATGCCGACGACACTCTGGCTCGCGGCGAGTTTTTCGAGGCTTCCAAGATGTATCGGAAGATCTACAACCGTCTGACAAAGCCCGACGAACGTCCTCTTCGTGGAGAGGTGGCATATAAGCTTGGCACCTGTTTCCAGCGTCTCAACCGCCCCGCAAATGCCGCCGCTGCCTATCAGAACGCCGTCAGATATGGCTACCCGGACTCTACGGTATACCTGAATCTCGGCAAAATGCTTCAGGCCAATGGCAAATACGCCCAGGCTGTCGCTGAATATGAAAAGTTTCTCGAATGGCAACCCGACGACCGGATAGCACAGACTGGCATCAGAGGTTGCAACCTTGCTATAGCTTCAAAGAGCAGCCCCAAGAGCCGCTATGTGGTGAAGCAGGCAAAGCTTTTCAATTCCCGACGGGCCGATTTCGCCCCAATGTATCTCGACAAGAACTTTGACGTGCTCTATTTCACCACCACCAATGAGAAAGTGATAGGTGAAAACAAGTCGGAGATAACCGGCATGAAGAAAGGTGACATTTGGGTTTCTAAAAAAAACGAGAAAGGCGAATGGATGAGGGCAGAACCTGCGGAAGGGGAACTGAACACGGATGCGGACGAGGGTATCATTTCCTTTTCCCCTGATGGCCAGACCATGTATCTCACGGTCGCAAAAAGGTCGGAGACATCTTCTACTACTGTAGAGATCCACACTTCGAGGAGAAGCGAGGCTTCCTGGAGCGCATCCCAAAAATTTGAGATTCTCAATGACACAGTCACTGCCGTTGGGCATCCTGCTGTTTCTCCCGACGGAAGATATCTATATTTCTCTTCCGACATGCCAGGCGGCTATGGAGGTCTCGACATCTGGCGCATCAATCTTAATGAGCGCGGTGGCTCACTCGAGAATCTCGGCCCGCAAATCAACACAGCTGCCGACGAGTCGTTTCCTTATGTCCGGACCGACTCTATTCTCTACTTCTCAAGCAACGGACATGCCGGTTTCGGAGGTCTCGACATATTCAAGGCTACCCTTAACTCTACCGGCGACCGCTGGAGCGTAGACAATCTCGGCATACCTATCAACTCGCAGGGTGACGATTTCGGCATCACATTCGGTCCTGGAGAATCCGGTTTCTTTAGCTCAAATCGTGGCGATGCACGTGGCTACGACCATATCTGGTCTTTCCTGCTCCCCGATCTAAAGATTACAATCTCGGGATGGGTCGTGGATAAGGACGATGAACCTGTGCCTAATGCCATCATCAGGATCGTGGGCAACGACGGCTCCAACCAGAAGGAAGTGGCTCGCGACGACGGCAGTTTCCGCTTCAACCTCCAGAGAGGAGTGAAATATGTGATGCTTGCAGGCGCAAAGGGATATCTCAACCAGAAAGTGGAGTTTGAAAGCGACTCTGCGGAGGAAGATGCCGACTATGGCATCGACTTCATCCTCGCATCCATCACCAAGCCAAGTGTCGTGGAGAATATTTTCTACGACTTTGACAAGGCGACACTCCGTCCGGAATCCAAGGAGGCTCTTGATGAGATAGCAGTCATGCTTGAAGATAATCCCAATGTTTCGATTGAAATGAGTGCTCATACCGACCGCAAGGGAAGTGAGGAATATAATATCGATTTGTCAGAGCGGCGCGCAAAGTCTGTAGTTGACTATCTTTTAGACAAAGGCATCAACCCGGCCCGGCTGACATGGGTCGGCTATGGCAAGACTCGCCCCAAGACCGTCACCAAGCGCATCAACAAGGAATATCCTCAATTTGAGGAAGGTACGGAGCTCACTCCGGAGTTTATCGAGACTCTTTCAGAAGAGGATAAGGAGGCTGCCGACCAGATCAATCGTCGCACAGAATTCCAAGTCACAGCTATCGACACAGATTTCGAACTCCTTTAGTGCGTATCAGTCAATAATTTACAATTTTTACATACTAATCCTGACAAACGGCTAATCATTTACCAATTAGCAACTTACTACAAGAAAATGTCCTTTTAAATGTTAAAAAATATGAGAAAATAGAAAAAAGTTCCAAATTTCTTGAATTTTTTCATAAAAAAACATTAAATTTGCAGTTAAAACTTATCTTTAATCTAATTTTAGTCGTTTGACTGCCCTTAACATCGCAATAATACAACAAAATGTCAACCAGAACGGACATAACCTGTATGTATAAAATGGGGATGTTCACAATATTAGCTATTGTGTTCCTTGGCATAGGCTCTCTCCAGGCTTCTGCCAAGGGTCTTGTGCGCGATACCGTAAGGGAGACAGTCAAGGTGCATTATAGGGTAGGCAAATACAATCTTGATCCAAAATTCAAAAACAATAAGGCGCGTCTCGATTCTCTCGTATACGAAATGGGCGATGCCCATCACGAGCGCAAGGTGACCAAAATCGAGATTATCGGCGGTGCATCACCAGAGGGTTCATTGAAACTCAACGACATGCTCTCTCACAAACGTGCCGCAAGCTTCATCGATTACCTTGACGAATTTGTTGAGATACCTGACTCCATCATATCATACACATTCCTCGGCAGAGACTGGAATGGTCTCCGTAAGTTTGTAGTCGCTGACCCGGAAGTGCCGCAGAAGGAGGAAGTGATGGTGCTTCTCGACGAGATCACTTCTAAAGAAGAGGTTTCGGAAAAGGAAGGCAATGCTTATCTCAAGAGACTCAAGAAGATTGGAAACGGGAAATCATATAGATATCTTTATAAGAATATATTCCCTGCATTGCGTGAATCAAGGTTTATAGTCCATTATCTCAACCCAATGCGCTATAAGCTACCACGATATTACGGTCTTCCACCTTCCATCCCATTGATGGCAAACAAGCCATCCTTGACAGATGCCATATTTATAGAAGAGTTGCAACCCATCACCAATATTCTCGAGGAGGATGCGCCCAAGAAACCATTCTATATGGCACTTAAGACCAACATGCTGTATGACGCACTTGCCATACCCAATATCTATGCTGAGTTCTATGTCGGCAAGAATTGGTCGATAGCAGGAGGCGGCATGTATGCATGGTGGAGCTATGACCGTCGTCACCGTTATTGGAGGGTCTATGGGGGCGACATTACAGCACGCCGCTGGTTTGGCAAGGCCGCCGACCTCAAGCCTCTCACCGGTCATCACCTCGGCATTAATGCCGGAGTTCTCACTTTCGACTATGAATGGGGTGGGGATGGATACATGGGAGGCAAACCGCGTGGTACTCTCCTCGACCGCTGCCTCTTCACTGCCGGCATTGAATATGGCTACTCACTCCCCGTGACTAAAAGACTAAACATTGACTTCTCAATAACCGCAGGCTACCTTGGTGGCAAATACATAAAGTATTTCCCATATGAGGATTACTATGTGAAGGACTCCGAATATAAAATCACATATTTCGGTCCCACCAAGGCTGAGATTTCGTTGGTTTGGCTCTTCGGGCATGGCAATGTCAACCTGAAGAAAGAAAAGAAAGGAGGTATCAGATGAGACACTTCCATATCTTGCTTTTATTAATCGTCTCCCTGATGCTTCTCGCTTCGGGATGCGTACATAAGGACCTGCGCGACGAGATTACAGTCAAACCCTCTTGGAAAGTGCAAGTGGTTTTCGATTGGCAGAAGGTTCCTGTCGTGAATGCCCAGAACATGGCTCTCTATATTTATCCGGAAAAAGATGAGGTGATTCGTCACTGGTTTAGCAACACAGACGGTGGTGAGATTAAGCTTCACGCCGGAAGTTTCACTGCAGTATGCCACAACAACGACTACACCTACGATCTTTTCGTTCGCAACGAGCATGCTCATGATGAGATCGAACTATATACCGAAGAAATCTCCACGCTCGAAGGGCAAGGGATCTCAACGCGAAGCATTCCGCGCGCACCAGGCACAGAGGAAGAACCCATAAGGGCAACCCCACCGTTGTGCTACGGCACTCACGAGCGGAATATCACCATCCTTGACTCCATCGATCTGCAGACAATTACCCTCTATCCGGAGGAGCTCATCTGCCGCTACACCGTGGAGGTCTATGATGTTGAAAACCTTAAGAGTGCCGATATCCGTATCGACGGAAGCCTTTCCTCCCTTGCGGGAGGCTATCTGCCGGGCAAATTGAGTGCCACCGGAGATGCTGTGACCCACAGCTTTACTCTTGGTGCCGATGTTAAGCAACGCACTCTGACTTCTCATTTCATGACTTTCGGGGTTCCCGACGGCGAGACTTTGCCTCATATGCTTTCTATCTACGTCTTGACAAAAAGCAGCACCGGGCAGCAATTCACTTTCGATGTCTCTGATCAGGTCAACAATGCCCCCGACCCGAGGAATGTCGTCATAAGGGTGGGAGGAATCACGATGCCCGATATGCCCGACGCCCCGCCAGATCCATCAGATAGTGGCAACGGCATTACAGTGGATGTAGAACAATGGACTTCAGAATACTTCTCAATTCCAGTATTATAGACTTACACTCATAACAAACAATAAATAAAAACCACAATAACAACAAATTAATTATGAACAGACTTTCTTTCCTACTGCCTTTAATGGGATTAGTGCTCCTCCCGTCTTGTTCACAGGAGGAAATCTTGCCAAACCGACCCAAAAAGGCGATCCCTATCAAATTCCAGGCTGGGGTCACGTCGCGTGTAAATCCAATTCTTGATTATTCCTCATCAGCTCCTGCCACATTCTATGCCACAGCATATCTCAACGACCATAGGACAATAAATGCAGATACCGTTGTGGCTCCATATTTCAACCAGGAGATGTTTAACTTGGTGAAGGATTCGGAATATGCCAACGCAAGTTCCACTACTGAATGGCCTGACTATAAGGTAGCCCAGAAGATGGAATTCTTTGCATATGCCCCCAACTTGCAGGAAATCCGGAATTCGGCCTATTCTCAACTTGACTCCACAAAGAGTGATTACCAGACACTCTTGGGCAACTACACGAATCAGATCAACTTTTTCAACTCCGTACTTCCCAACAAGTTGGGGTCATACGACCCAATCGGTTCAAACACCTTTGATGGTGTTCCCATCCATCCGGGATACGTCCTTAGCCGTTTCTATGTGGCCACCGACATTTCAAAGCAGATCGACTTCATCACTGCTCACACCACCGCCAATGTCCCAAGGGATTCTGACGAAGAGGTCACAGTGCCTCTTTTGTTCAAGCA
>DAAK01000199.1:0-17303 GCA_001701075.1 Bacteroidales bacterium GP3
TATGAAACAATTTTGTAATCTGAAATGTTTAAAAATCATAAAGAAGATAGATTTTTGTTCATTAAGCAAATCGGGAAGCTTGATACTTTGTAATGAGCTCCTAAGTTAAAAAAGGACCAATCGTGAGACTGGTCCTTTTTTAACTTGTTTCTTTCGGTCTTTTAGTTATTTCTTTTCGTCAGCATCGGAGAATCTGTTGGGAAATTTCCAATGTTGACGAGGCTTGACCATAGCGTAGATGATCATTCCTATGCCAAGTAGGATGAAGGGTATGCTGAGGAGCTGTCCTTGGTCGATTCCCCAATCGGCACGCATCTGAACTTCCCATGGCACCTGAACGTTTTTGACATATTCGATGATGAACCTGGATCCGAACGTGACCAAGAAGAATATGCCGGTCATAAGCCAAGGGCGTTCCTCCGCATTTTTCTTCCAGTACATCCACATCAGAAGCACAAAGAGGAGGAGATAGCATCCTGCCTCATATAGCTGAGTGGGGTGGCAAGGGAGAATCTCACCGTTTCTGACGAAAATGAATCCCCACGGCAGCTCGGTAGGTCCGCCATAGATTTCCGAGTTCATCAGATTGCCGAGACGAATCAGGCAACCGGTCAAGGCTATCGGTGCTACTATCTTGTCGAGCACCCAGCTCATTGATTTGTGGGTGACGAGACGACTGAAAATCCAAATGCCAATGAAAATCGCGATAGTGCCTCCGTGGCTTGCAAGGCCTCCATTCCATACTTTAAGTATTTCGGCCGGATGTGCTGAATAGTATTCCCATTCATAGAAAAATACGTGACCCAAACGAGCACCTACTATAGTGCAAACTACAAGATAGGTGAGAAGAATCCCGAGCCATTTCTCGGGAGCCCCTTCATGCTTGAACATGGCTGCCACAATCTGATAGCCGATGAAAAAGCCGGTCACGAACATCAAGCCATACCATCTCACAGAGAAAGGACCGAGTGAGAACAGGATAGGGTCTGCGTTCCAAGTTACGAATCCAAGCATACGCAGTCTGGTTATTTGCCAACAATAGCAGCCGTATCCTGAGCGATCATGAGTTCCTCATCGGTCGGGATGACAACTACATGCACCTTAGAGTCGGCACCTGAGATTTCAACTTCCTCGCCTCTTGTCTTATTGGCTTCTTCATTGAAAGTCACACCAAGATAAGCAAGTTTCTTGCAGATCTTCTCGCGAGTGCCAATCTGATTCTCGCCTACACCGCCAGTGAACACGATGATGTCAGCTCCGCCAAGGACTGCTGCATAAGCACCGATGTATTTGAGAATACGGTATTCATACATGTCCATTGCAAGACGGGCACGGTCATTGCCAGCCTTGATGCCAGCCTCGATGTCGCGCATATCATTGCTAATGCCGCTCACTCCGGCCACTCCACTCTTCTTATTGATGAGATTCATGAGTCCGTCGGCATCAAGATTCATCTCCTTCATGAGATAAACGAGAGCACCCGGATCCACATCTCCAACGCGAGTTCCCATCATCAGGCCTTCGGTAGGAGTAAGACCCATAGAAGTGTCGACGCATTTGCCGTCCTTGATAGCTGCGATGCTGCCACCATTGCCGATATGGCATGTGATGATGCGCTGCTTTTCATAGTCTAATCCTAAGAATTCGCAAGCACGCTTGCTTACATAGCGATGGCTTGTGCCGTGGAAACCATAACGGCGAACGCCATATTTCTCATATGCCTCATAGGGGAGAGCATACATATAGGCGTAGTCAGGCATAGTCTGATGGAAAGCAGTGTCGAAGACGGCGACCTGAGGCACGCTCGGAATCAGCTCTGTGACAGCCTCGATGCCGGCAATGTTTGCAGGATTATGCAGAGGAGCAACAGTATAGCATTCCTTTACTTTCTCGATAACTTCAGGAGTGATGAGCACAGATTTGTTGAACTTGTCCATGCCGTGCACCACGCGGTGTCCCACAGCATCGATTTCATCGAAGCTCTTGATGACGCCATCTTTCGGGTCGGTGAGCACCTTGATAACATTTTCTACAGCGGCCTTGGCATCGGGCATATTCACCACGATTGTCTCCTTTGAGCCGTCGGGGCGCTTGAATTTCAGGAAAGAATCGGGAAGGCCAATTTTCTCTACTCCACCTTCTGCGAGCACTTCCTTTGAATTGCTGTCGATAAGCTTATATTTCACGCTGCTGCTACCGCAGTTGAGAACTAATATCTTCATTTTTTTTAGATTATTTTTTTTCGGAGAGGGATTGGTTGCAGGTCACGATGATAGTGTTGATGATGTCTTCGACGGTTGCTCCACGGCTCAGGTCGTTGACAGGAGCTGCAAGGCCTTGGAGGATCGGGCCAACAGCACCGGCTCCTGAGAGACGCTGCACGAGCTTATAGCCGATGTTGCCAGCTTCAAGCGACGGGAAGATGAGGGTGTTTGCGTGTCCGGCAACCTTGCTGTCGGGAGCTTTCTGAGCACCAACGCTCGGCACGATGGCTGCATCGCTCTGGAGTTCGCCGTCTACGTTTAGTTCAGGAGCAAGCTTATGCACGAGTTCCGCTGCATTGCGAACCTTGTCGACTCTTTCGTGGCTTGCGCTGCCCTTTGTAGAGAAACTGAGCATAGCGATTACTGGGTCAAGACCTGCGATATTCTTTGTGGTCTTGGCTGTCTCGATTGCGATCTGAGCAAGTTCTTCAGTGGTTGGGTCAGGAACTACGGCGCAGTCAGCAAAGACAAGCATACCATTGTCGCCAAACTTGCAACCTTCCGGAAGAAGCATGATGAATGCACCGCTCACGCAGCTTACGCCTGGTTTTGTCTTGAGCACCTGGAACGCAGCACGGAGCACACTTGATGTAGGGCTCAGTGCACCAGCCACCATACAGTCGGCATCTCCAGCCTTGATCATAAGGCAACCGAGATAGAGAGGATTCTTCACCTGATAGCGGGCATCGTCGATAGTCATGCCTTTCTTTTTGCGAAGCTCGCAAAGAAGCGCAGCATATTTTTCTGTGTATTCCACATCGTCTGGATCGTAGATGTGAGCTTTCTTGATGTTTGTGAGTCCAAGTTCGTCAGCCTTCGGGAGAATGGCAGACGCCTTTCCTAAGAATGTCACGTCGGCGATTTTTTCTGCCAGGATATAGTCGGCAGCTTTAAGCGTACGTGGTTCAAGAGACTCAGGAAGAACGAGTCTCTGAGGATTTTCCTTGGCCTTTGCGGTCAGTCTTTCAAACAATGTCATGGTCATTAATTTTAATATAACACGCAAATTTAGCAAAAAATATTGGAATAAGACCCTTTCATGAGGAATTATTTTGTAACTTTGTACTCGAAAACTGAAATGAAAATTGTAAAGCGCCTCCATATCTTCATGCTGCAGACGTTTCTGCCGCTTTTCGCGATGACTTTTCTCATCGTGCTCTTCATCGTGCTCATGCAGTTTTTGTGGAAGTATATCGACTCTCTTGTAGGCAAGGGACTCGGTATGGATGTGCTTGGAGAGCTCTTTTTCTATGCCGCAGTGTCGATGATTCCGATGGCGCTTCCTCTTGCCATCCTTCTTGCGTCGCTCATGACCTTTGGAAATCTCGGTGAGAAATTCGAGCTGACAGCCATGAAGGCTTCTGGAATATCCTTGATAAGGGTGATGGCTCCTCTGATAGGTCTCGTGTGCCTGATAGCAGTGGGTGCATTCTTCTTCCAGAATGATGTCTTGCCCAAGGCGCAGGTGAAGATGTGGACACTGCTTTTCTCTGTCAGGCAGAAGTCGCCTGAAGTTGAAATCCCAGAGAATGTCTTCTATGATCAGATTCCGGGCTATAATCTTCTCGTCAAGGAAAAGAACAAGGATACGGGCATGCTCTATGATATGATGATCTACGACGTCAGCCGCGGAGATAATGTGACAATCCTGCTTGCTGACTCGGCGCGTATGGCCATGACGCCAGACATGAGTCATCTATATCTGCATCTATTTGAAGGGGAACAGTTTGAGAACCTTCGTGAGCAGCGCACCAGCGACCGCAATGTGCCATTCAGGAGGGAGACATTCTTCGACAAGCAAATCCTGATACCCTTTGATGCCAACTTCAATCGTCTTGATGAGCAGGGAATGCGACAGCAATATGTAGGCAAGAACATTGCCGAGTTGCATCAGAGCATCGATTCCATCGGACATCGGGTTGACTCTATCGGAGGGATGTTCTCGCGTGATCTTCGCCGGGATGCGTCAACAGTACTTCCACGGCCTGATTTCATTCCATTGACAAATGCCGACGGAAGTCGGGATGAATATGCCGTGAAGCGTCAGGAGGAACTTAAGCGTCAGGCTGAGGAGTTGAGTAAAGCCACACGCCCGTTTTCCATTGACTCTGTGCTTAACTCGATGGCGCCTGCAGAGGCTGCCCAGGTAGTAGCGCAGGCTATAAGTGTTTCCCGGGAACATCAGAATGTCAATGAATTCAAGAGCCTCACGATGGAAGAGGAGAAGAAGAGCATCAGAAGGCATGAGATAGAATTGATCAAGAAATACACTCTTTCAGTAGCTTGTATCATATTTTTCTTTATTGGAGCTCCGTTAGGCGCCATCATCCGTAAGGGTGGACTTGGCACACCGCTCGTGGTTTCTATATTCCTATTCCTCATATATTATATTTTCGACAATACGGGATATAAGTTGGCCCGCGACGGACGTTGGCCTGTAGAAGCCGGGATATGGTTGTCGACGATGGTTCTCGCGCCTTTGGGCGCCTATGTGACGTGGAAGGCGATGAACGATTCGTCGGTATTTGATGCAGACCGCTACAAGAATTTCTTCCGCAATCTGCTGGGACTTCGTTCTTCACGTCTTGTGCCTATCAAGGAGGTGATAATCAGGGATATTGATATCAATAAGGCTGAGAAGATGCTTGAAATAGTCTCTTCGAGATGTCTTGCACTTGCCCAGTCTTTGACACCGGTAAGAAATATTGTGAAGTCTTATTACAACTATTTTGTTGTAGGCATCAATACCCAGCATATTCATATAGTGTCGGATGAAATCAACAGGACAGTGGATTATATGTCAGACTGCAGGAATCGGAAAGTAGTCTCAAAACTTTCCAATATACCGATCATAAGGGTGCTTTGGGTTTATTCACCGACTCCGTGGAAATGGCTTGGCTATGCAATGCTTGTTTTAGTTCCGATTTCTGTTCCTCTATGGCTATATGGAGAGCGTTGTCTGCGTAATTTGCGTAATGATTTGGATAAGACAGCAAATATATGCAGCGTAATAGCTGAAGAATTGGAGTAATTTTGGAGGCTCCGGATGATTTTTGGAGTAAAATTTGGGAGAATCAGAAAATTTTATTAATTTTGCAGTCGAATTAGCGCTTGTGGCGTAATTGGTAGCCGCGCTAGACTTAGGATCTAGTGTCTAACGACGTGGGGGTTCGAGTCCCCCCGGGCGCACATAAAAAGCTTATCTCCAACGAGATAAGCTTTTTTAATGCATAATTCATAATGCATAATTCATAATTTCATATTGTATAATTCGAAATTCGAAATTCAAAATTCAATATTAGAAATTAGAAGCGGATGCCTATGATGGCGGAGCATTGGGCGATGCGTGTGGTGATGTCGTTGCATTCGAGACCCTGGAAGCGATAGTCAAAACCGAGTGTCAAGGCGTTGCGTCCGAGTTGCCAGTCGGCACGCAAGCGGCTTTTTATTTGCGGTCGGTTGCCCCACCATCCGAAATGAGCCAATCCTGAATGATTTCCTACGTAGATCTCATAGTATGTCTCGCCATAAGATGGGCAGAAGAAAGCGCCTATAGTGGGAATCTCGATGCTTTCGCTTATTCGTAGCTGCTTCCCCAAAAGCTTGATCTTATTGTATTCTCCGCTTGCTGTAAGCGATGCCCCGGCCCACATCAAGCCTTGTGCCGGATTGTTGCCGTTGCGAGGAAGATAGAGGACTCCACCGTCTGCCCCAATCGTAGCACCTGCTGAAAAGTTAAATCCCGATTTTGTATTCCAGAGTCGTTCTACGCCCCATTCCAAATTAAGGGTGAGGTCGTACATCCGGGAGTTTTTTGCGGGACTCAGAAGATACCCATAGTTGAAGTCTGCGCGAGCCTGCATACCTACAGTCTTGTCGCGCCATGCCGGATGTCGCCATTCGTATGACAGACCATAGCCAGGGCCTGTATAAGTGAGAGGCGACAGGTAGGTGCAGCGTGTGGTCTGATGACCCCATACGAACTCAAGACGTTGATCGGATGACGCTCTAAGGGAAGTTGCTACGACAATCAGCAGGAGCAGGATGAGTCTTCTGAATAGGTGCATGTTGTTTGTTTTAGAAATAAGGACGCACGAGCCGTGCGTCCCTACGATTTTGTTGGCAATTAATTATGCATTATGAATTGGAAGAGGCGCGACGAGAGCGGCGACGGGTTGTCGGCTGTTCGGTGACCACTTCCTCAACTCCGGCGAGAACGCCATCGATAAGAATGCGACCGCAGTATTCGCATACGATCACTTTCTTGTGCATCTTGATCTCGAGTTGGCGCTGTGGTGGGATACGGTTGAAGCAACCGCCACAAGCGTTACGCTGAACGCAAACGATGCCAAGACCATTGCGGGCATTCTTGCGGATGCGCTTGAAGGCATTGAGTGTATAATCGTCGATCTTAGTCTCGAGTTCCTTAGCCTGCATCAGGAGCTTCTCTTCTTCCTGCTTAGTCTCAGAGATGATATCCTCAAGTTCCTTTTTCTTGTCTTCAAGATTATGTTCGCGGTCGGTGAGCTCTTCCTGAGTCTTTACGATTTCTTCCTGCTTGTCGTTGATCTTGTGCTGAGCATCGCGGATATTCTTCTCTGCGAGTTCAATCTCAAGATTTTCAAATTCTTTTTCTTTCTCGAGGAATGCGAATTCGCGATTGTTGCGGACATTATTGATTTGCTCGTCGTAGCGTGCGATTTTGTCCTTGCGCATCTCGATATCGTTCTTTTTGGTCTTGATCAGATCTTCGTGGCGAGCGATCTCGTCCTTAAAGTTCTGGATTCTTGTCTGAAGACGGATGATGTCGTCTTCAAGGTCTTTCACCTCAAGAGGAAGCTCTCCACGGACGCTCTTGATGCGGTCTACTTCTGACAGACATGTCTGAAGGCGGTAGAGGGCAGTAAGTCGCTCTTCGACTGAGCGCTCTTTGTCGTTTTTCTTATCTGTAGCCATATTGTTAATTTAGAATTTCGAATTTTGAATAATTAGTCAAATTGTAAGAATTAGACTAATTAGATTACTTAGGAGTTTACAAAATGCCGATTGGACTCTTCTCGCATTCAGAAAAATAGATGACGCAGTCGGGATAGGCAGAGCGTATGGCGCGACTGAGAATCTTGCGGCTGCATAGCTCACTTTCGAAGTGCCCTATGTCTGCCAGAAGAATTTCCGAGCCATAGCTTGTGAAGTCATGATACTTCAAGTCGCCGCAAATATATACATCCGCGTCAGACTTGAGGGCATTCTTGATAAGGCTTCCACCGGAACCTCCACAAAGAGCCACTTTCCTCACCACGATGCCCGGAGTCTGGGCTGAGTAGCGAAGATTCTTCACCTCGAAAGTTTCTTTCACCTTTCTTAGGAATTCGAGCTTTGGGGTGGGGGAGACCATACCAACGATGCCGAGTCCTTGTGAGCCATCGCCGGATGCACTTTTCTCAAGAGGCTTACATTCTTTCATGCCAAGCATATGGGCCATCTCATAGCTCACCCCTTCAAATGCAGAGTCAAGGTTGGTGTGTGCCGAATAGATGGCAATATCATCTCGAAGTGCACCTGCAGCAATGCGCTCAGTGGGAGTGGCACCTGTGAGACGTTTCAGTCCGCCGAAAATAAGCGGATGATGGCTCACAATCATGTTGCAGTCACGCTTTTTTGCTTCCTGGAGAATATCTTCAGTTACGTCAAGACATAGGAGAACGCCAGTCACATCCATCTCCGGATCGCCAACCTGAAGGCCTGGGTTGTCCCAGTCTTCCTTCAGGCTTAGCGGTGCAAAGTCTTCTATGGCTTTTGCTATTTCCTTTACTTTGATCATATAATTGGTTTAATTGGTTTAATTGGTTTAAAAGGTTTAATAGTTTAAATAATTAAAATAATTAAACTTTCTAAACTTTTCAACCTTAAACTTTTAATCTGTAGCTTTGGGTTTGAGCTGGAGGTCAAGCTCGTCGAGTTGGGCTTGGTCGATAGGTGATGGGGATTCGTTCATCACGTCGCGTCCGGAATTGTTTTTCGGGAATGCGATAGTGTCGCGAATGCTGTCGAGTCCAGCTACAATCGACACGAAACGGTCGAAACCGAGTGCGAGACCACCATGAGGAGGTGCTCCATACTGGAAGGCACTCATCAGGAAGCCAAACTGTTCCTTTGCCTTTTCTGGTGTGAATCCGAGAAGTTCGAACATCTCATTCTGAAGTTCAGAATCGTGGATACGGATAGATCCGCCGCCGAGTTCAGTGCCGTTGACAATGATATCGTAAGCAGTGGCGCGGACGTTGCCAGTGTCTGTGCGTAGCATCGGGATGTCTTCCGGATTAGGCGAGGTAAAGGGGTGGTGCATAGCGTAGTAACGCTGAGTCTCGTCGTCCCATTCGAAGAGGGGGAAATCTACCACCCAAAGGCATGCGAAAGTATTCTTGTCGCGGAGGCCAAGACGATTGCCCATCTCAAGGCGAAGTTCGCAAAGCTGCTTGCGTGTCTTCATAGCCTCACCGCTCATCACAAGAAGGAGGTCGCCGGCTTCAGCGCCAGCGCGTTTGCCCCATTCCTGGAGTTCTTCCGGAGTGAAGAACTTGCCAACAGAGCTCTTTATGCTGCCGTCGGGTTCGAATTTAACCCACATGAGACCTTTGGCACCCACTTGCGGGCGTTTTACAAATTCTGTAAGTTCATCGATCTGCTTGCGGCTGTAGCCTGCGCATCCTTTAGCGAGGATTCCGACAGTGAGTTCCGCGTCATCTACAACCGAGAAGCCGTGACCTTTTGCAAGGTCGGTAAGCTCTACAAACTGCATTCCGAAGCGGATATCGGGTTTGTCGCTACCATAAAGACGCATGGCATCATTCCAAGTCATGCGAGGGAAAGGCTCGGTGAAGTCGATACCCTTTACATATTTGAAGATGTGCTTAACGAGCCCTTCAAACATTTCGATGACGTCTTCCTGCTCCACGAAGCTCATCTCACAGTCAATCTGAGTGAATTCGGGCTGGCGGTCGGCGCGAAGGTCTTCATCACGGAAGCACTTGGCAATCTGGAAGTAGCGGTCGTAGCCGGAAACCATCAGAAGCTGCTTGAACAGCTGTGGGCTCTGTGGAAGAGCATAAAATTCACCGGGATTCATACGGGAGGGCACCACGAAGTCGCGGGCACCTTCCGGAGTTGACTTCACGAGGATAGGGGTCTCAATCTCGAGGAAACCCTTGGAGTCGAGATAACGGCGAATCTCGAAAGCCATACGGTGGCGCAGTTCAAGATTTTTCTTGACGCAAGGACGGCGCAGGTCGAGATAGCGATATTTCATACGGAGATCGTCGCCTCCGTCAGTGTTGTCTTCAATTGTAAATGGAGGAGTCTTGCTCTTATTCAGCACCTTGAGTGCATCGGCAATGATTTCTACTTCTCCGGTAGGGATGTTAGGGTTCTTGGATGTGCGTTCCTCCACTTTTCCGCCTATGCGGACCACGTATTCACGTCCAAGTTTGTTGGCGGCTTCAAACAGCTCAGGGTTATTTTCACTGTCAAACACCACCTGGGTGATTCCGTAGCGGTCGCGGACATCGACGAAAGTCATACCACCCATTTTGCGGGCCTTTTGAACCCAACCGGCAATCTCTACATGTTTGCCGGCGTCGGCGAGACGAAGCTCACCGCATGTTGTGTTTCTATACATAAAATTTCAATATCGACTGAAAATGTCAGGATTTTGATTTTTAAAACATTGAATGATAATTACTTAAAAATTAAAAATTTTAACAACTGCATTCTGTGCCATTATAACATTGCAAAATTACGAAAATTTTTTGTGATAGACAAATAAAAAACAATAAAAGGACGCACGAGCCATGCGTCCCTATCAGGTCTTTTGAATGTTGAGTGTCGCTATTCGGTATAGTTTGAGAGTATCTTTTCTACTGCGAAGTCGAGGATCGGGTCGATACCTTGGATGAGGAGGGAGTCGGGAGCATCCACTTCACACCCTGGGGAAGGATCGATGCCGAATTCGGTAATTTCGCCTCCCGGTGATGTCATAGGACATGCAGAGAAACGTACCCCCCAACCTATCGGCATCTCAGAATTGAAAGGCAGGCCACCGCCTCCACCGGTTCTGGCTCCGATTATACTGACATTTGGAAGAGTTTTCATCACCGACACGAAGTCGTTGGCAGCGCTGAAGCAGCTGCGGTTGGTCAGCACGGCTATCGGGCGGTCGAGATATGCGATGCGCTGGGTAGTGTCGCATGGTTCATAGAAAATTTCATAAGGCTCGGAAAATTCATTATGACCGGGGCCAGTCTTGTGGCGTATGAATCCTCCAGATACCTTATGGTCGATCAAGCGGCTGACGAGGGTCTTGATATTAGTAAGATTTCCCCCGCCATTGTCTCGGATATCTATGATAAGACCTTTGCTTTGATGCAGGATCGCCAATATATAGTCGAGATTCAAATTGCCGATATCGTAAGCGAAAGATGGATAATACATATATCCAATGGTATCAGGCAGCATAGTGTATGAGATGCCTGAAGTCTGGAGATAGTTGAATTTGAGATAGTCTTCTTGTATTGTACGAAGACGGAAATTCTGAGGATAATCAGTCCACCATTTACGATAATATGAAGTATTGAACGAGGATATCAGATTCACGTGTCCATCCCTGAGCTCATCGAGCATTGCGGAGCAAATTCCGAAAAGTTTCAGATACTGAGTGTCATCCTTGACGAGTGGGCGATATTTTATATACACTGAGTCCCAGTTGAGCCCTTTCTCATCGAGGAAACAGTAATGCTCATCAATCGTTTTCCAAAGTTGGTCAAAGTTAGCAACAGGGTCGTAGAGCTTGATGTGGCTGTCGTCGACACATGAACCGACCATTCCTGCGAGAAGAAGGAAAGATGCGATAATGGGGAGTATTTTCAGTTTATTCATAACAATCAGACATCATCGAAGAGAGAGGCTTCGATTATTGTTGGGTTTGAGGTTTTGTCTGACGAGTCGGACATGTCGGACGATTCTGACTGGTCAGACATCCCCGAATTGTCAGATATTTCGGAGTCATCTTCAGGGTTCTCGATGGTCTCAGTTTCAGCGGCCACTTCGGGTTCTGGCTGACGAAGAGGTTCGAGCTCAGTGATTTCATCAATTTGGTAGGTGGTGATTCTCTTTCCTTTTGCCTTGAATCCTTTGACAGAAATAAACTCCTCTGCTTCAATTTCAAGTTCGGGACGAACGGAATCGTTGCCACCGAATGTTACTTGGAGTCTTGCATAAGGAGTGTCGGTCAGCAACAGCATCCTTGATTCAGGACCGTTGCCGACAAATCTCTGGGGATTTTTAGATGGTTCGAATTCAAAGCGTTTCAGATATGGGAATCCGAGCTCTGCGTCGAAGAGTGCGAGAGTCCATACTTTCCCTTTTTTGAATTTCTCTATGCGAAGGATATTGTCTTCGTAATGATTTTCTTCCGAGAAACTTGTAGTGTAGAAATCCCCGTCCTTAGTGATCACGAGCACAAGGTCTTCTCCTAAGAAGCTTCCGAGATATTCTCCTCTGCCGTCATAGTTGAGGCGCAAAACGTCTTTATCAAACCATACATCTCGGCCACCGAGTGTGGAGGTCCCTTTCTTATCGAGTGTGACAGACTGGATAGAGAACTTGGTGACAAGATTGCCCAGGGATTCCTTTCCTTTAATGTCGAGGGCTGCAAAATCTACCATCACCTCGCGATTGCGTGGGCGGCGACCATCAGGCCCCGGTTCATCTTTAAGTAGCACCTTGACGGTTTCGGCCTCACCATTAGGATTGACGGTCATCCATTCAATTCGGCTTCCCGCTTCACCTTTCGTCATATTATATTCCTTGTCGCGGGTGAGTCCGGAGATGAAGAAGCGTTTCTTATAATAGATTCCAGCTTTTCCGTTGCGGTAGATGACATTGTAGATGGTGCGCTTGTCGTTTTTCTTGAAAAGGCCAATGTGGATGACTTTCTTTCCAACATAAAGCTTTTCCTGTACTTTTGATATCTTGTAGGTTCCGTCGCGATATACTATCAGAACATCATCGATGTCGGAGCAAGTGAACTTGAATTCGGCATCCTTGAGACCGGTGCCTATGAAGCCACCTTCCTTGTCAAAGTAGAGGCGCTTGTTGGCTTCCGCCACTTTTGTAGCCACAATAGAGTCAAATCCGCGGAGTACAGTCCTGCGCGGGAAGGCGTGGCCATATTTATCTTTAAGATGAGTAAACCAGCCGATTGTATATTCTACGATATGCTCTAAATTGCTTCTGAGATCAGCAATCTGTTTATCGAGAATCGCAATCCTTTCATCAGCCTTTTCAGAGTTGAACTTCAAGATGCGTCCCATCTTGATTTCCCAAAGACGCAGGTAGTCGTCGTTGGTGATCTCACGGAAAAATGATGCCTTGAAAGGCTCGAAGAGCTCAGAAAGTCGAGCAAGAGCCGTCTCCATATCGGCAGCTCTTTCAATTTTCTGGTCCTTATACATACGCTCTTCGATGAATATCTTTTCGAGACTCGCAAAAAGTTGGCTTTCAAGAGCTTCGCCAAGCTTTATCTCGAGTTCCCTATGAAGAATGGCCTGAGTGCGGTCTGTTGAGAATTTCAAAACCTCGCTCACTGTCAGGAAACGCGGTTTCTTATCCCAAATCACGCAGCAATTTGGGGAAATTGACACCTCACAGTCGGTGAAAGTATATAGAGCATCTATTGTCTTGTCGCTTGAAGCTCCAGGGGCAAGATGCACAATGATTTCGGCATTTGCGGAAGTATTGTCGTCGACCTTACGAACCTTAATCTTACCCTTCTCCATGGCCTTGAGAATGGTATCGATTAGGGTAGCGGTAGTCTTACCGAAAGGAAGTTCGCGGATGGCAAGCGTCTTATTGTCAATTTTCTCGATTTTCGCCCTTACTTTTATCTGGCCGCCACGAGCGCCGTCGTTGTAGCGTGAGGCGTCCATAAGTCCACCAGTCTGGAAGTCGGGATATAGAGAAAATGGTTTTCCCTGAAGGTAAGCTATAGCAGCGTCTGCTATCTCATTGAAATTGTGAGGCAGAATCTTACTGTTGAGACCTACTGCGATGCCTTCCACGCCCTGAGCAAGAAGGAGAGGGAATTTTGCAGGAAGAGTGACGGGTTCCTTTTTTCTTCCGTCGTAGCTGGGTTGCCATTCGGTAATCTTTGGAGAGAATAGTATCTCGAGAGCGAGTTCGCTGAGTCGGGCCTCTATGTAACGTGGAGCTGCTGCGGAGTCGCCCGTAAGAATGTTTCCCCAGTTTCCCTGAGTGTCGATCAGCATTTCCTTTTGGCCGAGCTGCACGAGGGCGTCGCCAATGGAAGCATCACCATGGGGGTGATAGCTCATGGTGCTTCCCACGATGTTTGCCACCTTGTTGTAACGTCCGTCGTCGAGAGTCTGCATGGTGTGCAAAATTCGGCGCTGAACGGGTTTGAGACCATCTTCAATGTGAGGGACGGCGCGTTCGAGGATTACGTAGCTGGCATATTCGAGATACCAGTTTTTGAACATTCCTGAAAGCTGATGTTTTTTGTCGCTTGCTCCCGGTATTTTGTAAGTAGGAGTAGCTTCCTGAGGAATGTCGGCAGCTGCCTCTTCCTCAAGCAACTCATCTTCCGGAGTTTCAATTACTCCAGCCTCCCCGCTCTCGAGCAGGGATTCGGATGAGGGGATTTCTTCGTTGTCCTGGTTTTCGAAGTTAAGGTCTTCTTCGTTGAGCATGTTGTCGTTGTTGTCGATATCGGCCATAAAATTGCAATTTGCACAAAAATACAAAAAAAATTGTTTTCTGCCAAATTTTTAATAAAAAAGGATTCACAAAAAAAGGGACGCACGAGCCGCGCGTCCCTACAAGTTTATTGGTAATTAAACCATTTAAACTATTAAACAATTAAACGATTAAACATCAAAACTGTAGCTTGAGTGTTTCGGTTAGGTCTTCGGCGGAGAGGACGAGGATGTAGATGCCGGAGCGAAGATTAAATTCGTTCTTTACGGCTTCAGCCGCGTTCCCCTTGGTAGTTTCGAGAGTGCCAATGCAGATTCCTAAAGCGTCAAATACTTTGCAAGAAACGAGAGTGTTTGCGCTAATTTGGCTAACGCAAGACCCATCTGTCACTTTGAGGATGCCGGTTGTATCTGACAGGCCTGTGAAGTCCCATGCAAGACCTTCCGGAAGTTCAGGGAGTTCAATGTTGGGATTGCCGCTGAAGTTATCGGTGATCCACAGTCTGAATTGATCGCCTGCAATAGGAACATAATCAGGATTCATTGTCACTATTACATTGCCATTGACTGTGAGGTTTCCTTTTACGTCAAGGTAGGAGCAATCGTTGTTTTTACCGGCAGCTCTTAGATAAAGGCTTAAGGTAGCGCCCTCATTGACAGTGACATTCCCGGTTGAGTATATCGGGCCATAATGTTGGGTGTTTTTATCAGAATATGATCCCGGTTCAAGCACACCACCTTCATTCACTGTGATATTGCCGACGGTGCCGCGTCCACGAAGCATAGCATCCCCCTCGAGAGTAAGAGGAGCCTTAAGATACTCAGTGTTGTACGGAGATTTGGAGGCACTCAGTGATATAGTTCCTTCTTTGGCAGTGAGTCCGTTGATTTCAGATATCAGTTTAGAGAGAATCATATCGCATTTGCCAATCTTTACTACTTTGGGTTTTCCTGAGAAAGCACCGCTGAAACTGATATTCTTTTCGTCATTTCCTACAGTAAGGGTCCCGGTTCCATGGTACGTTCCAGACCCCTTCAGGCATCCGAGTTTCATATTGCGATCCTGAGCATTGAATGTGACTCCCGATGAAATAGAGAGGGTCGCCTTCGGCATTCCGAGGTCGTTGTCCCATTTGAAATCCGGGTCATATGCACCGCGTTTATGGTAGCCAGCTATGAGTTCACCCTCAAATTCCGACCAGTTGCCTGTGAGGTCGCAGCGAACACCGGCGGCATATACCGATAACGTCCCGGCACCTGTCAGTTTGCCTGAGTAAGAGCAGCGTGAATCGAGGTAAAGCGACCCGGAGTTGCCGCTCTCCACATGATAGTTGGTAGGATTCTTGCTGTATGTATACATGCTTTCTGGATCCCAAAGGGCACCTCTGACGAATTCCACCATAGTAGGCAATGATATCACATCGTTTACTTCAGAGGCATTCACCGTGCCTTCTTCAATAACGAGTCGGCTCATAGAGTTTCCTCCTGCGAGGTTGAGCGTTCCCTTTCCTCGTTTATATAGCTTTTGTCCCAATCCTCCTGCAGAGATTCCTGTAGAAGTGGTCAAAGTCAGGCCATCAGGAACTTCCAGAGCGGCATTGCCGTCTTGCATCGTGATGCGTTGTCCAAGGGTACCGGAAGCATTGACAGCAAGCGTCGCATCATTATTGATGTAGATAGGAGCATCTACATTGGAGAGTGCGCCTAAATCGTTGCCAATCTTGTTTGCAAACACACCTGCAATTAGTTTTCCTCCGTTGATGTAAGTTCCTCCGGTATAGCTATTGATGTTGCTGATGGTAAGTGATCCTTCTCCTTCTTTCACAAGTTTAGCATCGCCTACAATTTGACCGTCGCCCGATAATGTATAGTCCTTTTCATTGTTGTTGAATGTGACTGATGAAGGTTTGAGGCGCCCGTTGATCATAACATCTGTGCTTGTTGCAGAATCGTCGAATACTACTTCATCACCTGGCACAAAAACATCTTCGTTGCCAGATTCTTCATTCTTGAAAGCGAGTGAGTGGTCGAGATCCCACATTGAGTTTTCACCACCAATCCAAGTCTTGACACCCGGCTGATATGCAGAAAGGTCGGCGTAAAGTTTCCCATCTTCATAGACGAGCACTTTCTTCATTTCCTCGAGACCAAGAAGGATAATGTCTGCAATATTACCCTCAATTTCTCCAATTTCTCCAATCAGGTATTTGCCAGTGGGTAGGGGAGTGGAGGTATCGTCTGTATGAGCTGTAAATTTGATTATTGGCTGCAGGTATTCCGGACCATTGACCCAATCTTTTTTCTCGATGGTAAGTTTCGATGCATTTATCTTATCGATTGATCCGTCGGCGAATGCATCGAGCTCCACTATAGATCCGAAGCCAAGTGTCATGTCTCCGGTAGTTAGCTCTCCGGCTGTGTCATTATCTCCAAGTCTCAGCACTGATGCATAGTTCATGTCGATACCGGCCGGAGCGTTAAGTTTGGAGGTTTCCAATACTCCAAAACGGTTTAGCCATATAGGACTTGAAGATAGTTCGCCATTAAGGGCGAAAGTGCCTGCCCATACTTCTGTCTTTCCAGTATAGGAGTGAGTGCCATCGGGCATCACGAGCTTGCCGTCTCCCTGTTTTATGAGTCGCATATTGCCACCAATGGAGCCGGCTGAAATAGTATGTGTGTAAGACTTTGTCGTAATCTTGTTATTGTTGTTGTGACCTTCCACCCATGTCGGTGTGTTGACAGTCAGAATGGCAGGCGATGCTCCGTCGGCAGCAGATAAGGTCATGTCATTTGTCTCGCATACGATCACATGTTTGCCGTTGAGTGAGGTGTCGATAGTGCCGTTGTTGGCTACTTCGGTGCGTCCAGTCATTGTCATTGGAGCCGGCGGAACAGCCATATCTTCAAATTCACTGAGCGCAAAGCTTACGTGAGGGGGCTGATTATAGCCACACATTTGCCAGTTCATCGCATTGCGATACTGATGGTCGTACCATAGCGAGTAAATTCGATAATCTGTTGGGATATCGGTTGTGTAGATGCGAATGTTGTTGTCGGCATCTCGCATTATGTATTCCTCACGCCAGTCGCCGAGTATGTCCCCTTGAAAGCAAGGGGTGCCTTTTGTGTCGTTATTGGTCTTGCTTCCCTCCAAGATTGCAATCTGACCTTTCCGGGGTTTATATATTGCTCCGGCAGTGTTCTTTCCGTTGCTGTAGTCGAACGACTCGTCGCAAAGGTCACCATCCCAGTATACTCTGAAATTCTG
>DAAK01000199.1:17339-36654 GCA_001701075.1 Bacteroidales bacterium GP3
TTATGAGAAGCTCCGCCGATAATGGCGGCATCGCGTGAAGAAATCCCTTCAGCACCGGGATATTCATCAATGAAATTGCCCATCATGGAGCGGCCGTCATCGTTTCCGCCTGTGGTGCGGTAATAGATTTTTGAAGTGGTAGCGTCGCGGAAATTATTGTTGGGTTTTTCCTCGTTGCAAGCAAAAATCTCTTGGCCATGGCTATAAGGGTCGAAGTCGCCGCAATGCTGTGCATCTCCGTGGCCAAGACCTGTCGTTGAGAGTCCCAAGCCATTATCGTCTATCACCATAGATCCATAGACGATTTCATCACGACCATCCCAATCTACATCGGCAATTCCGAAATTATGGTATCCCTGGGCATACCATTCGCCACCAAGATCATTCCAACGCCAACGCTCCACGAGTTTGTGAGTCGCAGGGTCGATATCGTATGTGATCATCTTAATCTTTGTGTAGATGCCGCGTGAAAGGAATAGGCTCGGTTTGCGTCCGTCGAGATAGGGGGCAGCAAAGAAATATTTAGAAGAGCGGTGACCATATCCGTCACCCCATTCATCTTTTACAAGATTGTCGTATGCTCCCCCGCTTAGGATGCCGTTTGGATTGTTTTCCGGTTCTACACGCACGAGAGGGTAGTCGATGCATTCGTAGGGTTCGCAAGTCTCGCCGTTGGCATAGACGAGATACTCTTTGCCCCAATGAAGAAACCATTGACCGTCTGGCCAAGAGTCGCCACGGTAGTTGATGGAGGCATCCCCGACAGTGTATGTTGTGCCATCTGCTTGATGTATGATAGTTCCATCGGCTGCGCGGAAGACTACTTCTGCTTTGCCGTCGCCATCCCAGTCGGTGGCAATGATATTGATTTCATTATTTTGGAAATCTCCGATATTAGGACCGAAATTGATCCACCATTTCATGGTTCCGTCCATCTCGAGACATTCTACAACTGTGAAGATACCATTGTCGCCATCGTGATAGCTCGAGGCTGTGTTGTCGTATTTCATCAGAATCTCGAGCTCACCATCGCCGTCAACGTCAGCTGCAGTAGCGTCATTGGGGACTAATTTGGCTGTTATTTCCGGTGCATGTTGGGGCTTTATGATGGTGTAATTCTTCTCCCAGACTTTTACAGGAGCACAAGCTTCGGATTCGACACCGTTTATGACAGGTCGGATGGTATAAGAAGCATCGGTCGTGCCGGAAGTGTCTGTGAAGTTGGACACTTTCAGAGGAGTCTCATTAAGTTTGGTAGCACCTCGATAGATGTTGTATTCGATGCCGTCCCATTCATCGGCATTGATACGCCATGAGCAGAAGATACCGCTATCGGTTTTCATTGCTACGAGGCCACGTCCGAGGGCATCGGTCACTCGCTGGGCAGTTATGGAGGGAGCAATCGTCATTGCGATGCCCAATGCAAGTAGAATTCGTTTGTTCATAATGTCATGTTAGAATAGGTATTTATTAATCCTTATGATGTGAAAGTGCAAATTTACAATATTTTAGTAAATAATGCAACATTCATTAAGTTAAATTTTTTAAATATTAAAAAATAAGGACGCACTGGTGAAAGTGCGTCCTTATCGGAATTATTGTGTGGAATTGATTACTTTACGATAATCTTCTTGCCATTGTGGATGTAGAGACCCGGGCGAGTAGGTTCAGCAACACGTACACCGTCGATAGAATACCAGTAGTTGTCGCCAGCTACAGTTGACTCAATACCTTTGACTGCGTCGCCTGCACCCTTTTGCTGGTAAACAGTTATCTTAGTGATAGCGGTATCGATACGATAGAGAGCGTGGATTACATCATATGTTCCAGTTTCTTCATTGAGGACACCCTTCTGAGCTACGCTGTAAGCTGCATCATCACCTGCGAGAACTGCATAATATTCGTCATCTGTAGCAACCTTCGGGTGGTTAGAGTTTCCACCATAGTTGTTGATAGAGTTAACTACAACGAAATCAGTTTCAGCAAGATCGTGGATGTAAACGTTGTTGTTGTTGTTTTTAGTCTGGTCGTTGTAGAGACCGATGTGATAGAGCATACCTACGTTAGGGAGGCTGCCTTCATCAACCTTACCTCTTTCGGGGAAGATAGTGAGGCCTTCGAATAATTCACCCTTAGCAGTTTCAGCGACACCTGTGCGGTCGATTACTGAGTATTCAAGAACGTTAGTAGTGTTATCTTCAGCGACGAAGCCGAATGGATAAATTCTTAATGGACGAGTCTCTGTTACATTACCATCAGCATCCAATACATCTTCTGTTTCTGTCGGTGATTCGTAATAGAGGCGCTTACGAGCTGTCCAGTTGTTGAAGCCAGAAGTCTGATCACTATTCAGAACTGTGAATTCAGCCGGGAAGCCAGCAGCTGCGATTTCTTCCTTGGTCATACGGGCGAAATCCCATACTTTCTTGGTTTCGAACTGGCTGTCGTTTGTAACCGTTACAGTTGTCGGTTGGTATCCGAATGCTTTTGTAGTGATTGTGAGAGTGCCTTCTTGTGTCACTTCGAGAGAGCAACCTGAAGCTTGATCTTTTTCAGCAATTTTTTCTCCTTCTTTGCCTGTATATTCATAGTCAATGAAGATTGTAGGCTGAAGAGGTACGTCTGCATTGCTTACAGTAAGAACATAATTCTTTGCAAAATCAGTGCCAACAGCTGAGATAGAAGCGATAGCCTCTGGAAGAGCAACGGGAACACATTCAACTTGTGCTTCAATTACTTCAGATTGAGCCTCACCGCAAGTAGTCCATGCTTTAAGAGTGCCGCTGGTAGTAGTCTCGTAGACATATTCACCATCGCATTCTGCGTAGTCTACACTTTCTTCAGCGCCATCTGTTCCGATAACGTGAAGAGTCTCACCATCCATGAAGGAAATAGTATAGGCACGAATGTTGAGATTTTCTTGATCATCAGAATCCCTGCCGATGCGAGTAAGAGCAACTGTAGGATCATTTGCATAGTCAGCCTCTGTATCTGTAGAGATCATGATGTTGTCTATATCGTATGTAGTGTTGTTACGAGCAAGCATTACATTCAGACCTTCAGCATACATAGAGATTGCGCTGCCGTCTGCGATATTGGTTTCAGGAACAGTGAGAGTTCCACCTTTGATGATTTCGCCAGTGATGGTTTGCATCTGGTATTCCACTGTACGTGCGTAAACATCAACTGTCATGTCGATCACGTACCATACATTATCTGCCAAAGTAGTTGGATCAGAATAATCGATAGAATAAGAAGTTGTCACAGTGCCGTCTTCTGCAGTACTTTCGTTAACTTTAGTGGCACCGTCAATAACATATTGAAGAGCATCTTTTGTATTACCATCGTCTACCTGAGACACGTCAAAAAGATAGTTCTGCCAGTATCCAGCAGGGCTAAATCTGTTACGGTAAGGCTGGTTGACGCCTGGATCTTCGTTTGTGAAGATTGTGATAGCGCTGTTGTACTGGTTGCAAGTGCTGTTTTTGATCATGTACTCAAAATGCACATTGTAAGTACCGTTTTCGAGAACAGATTCACCTTCAGAAAGGAAAACTTCCTGTCCCCATTTTACATAAGTGCTACCACCATTCTGACCGTTCTGGTTGATTTCAAGGAACTTGCCATATTCGTCAGAAGCGATTGTCATTAAACCGCGATAATCACCCCAACCAGCTTCTGCCGGAGTTGTGACTTTCTCAAAATTCTGCTGATACAGAACGCGTGTAGAAGCAAAGCCTGTGAGAGCCATGCAAGCTACGCCAAGGGTTAAGAAAAGTTTTTTCATAAAATAGATTTTAAGAAAAATGGTTAATGTTAGGTTCAATGTTATTTCAAGTGCAACAATATGGCAGAACCCACAAGCCATAAGTTGCCAAGTGTTTTATCACTTTGTGCAAAGTTACATAATATCTTTAGAATATCCAAAAAAAAATGAAAAATAATGAAAAATGGCGTCAAGTTTTTTGACGCCATTTCATTTTGATTGTATTTTTTGGTTACCAACCCGGATTTTGAGTAAGTTTACCTGACTTTAACACTTCGGCTTGGGGAATAGGCCAGAAATATGCTTTGTCGCCCGGCCAAGTGCGTTTCGTGATATAAGAAGGATTGACCACAGGAGTATAAGTGAATGTGTCATCTCCATTCTTCGTTATCTCCATCACCTTGATATCAGAGAAATATTGCGGGCCTTTCATCCAGCGGCGGACGTCGAACATACGGTGTCCTTCAAAAGCAAGCTCTACGAAACGTTCATTCTCATATCTCTTCTCGAAATCTGAAAAGCTTAGGCCACTTGCGATTTCAGGCTGACCTGCACGGTTGCGGACTGTATTGATAGCATCAGCAGCCGACATTGTCAGTTCATCAGCAGTGTTGTATCCGCTGCCGGTATAATTCAGCATAGCCTCTGCATAGTCAAGATATACCTGACCGAGGCGGAAGAGAATCCAGGTGTGAGTAGTGGAAGTCACGCCGGTACCGGAAATCTTTGCAGTGCGGTCTACGTATTTCTTGAGATAATATCCAGTAGGTGTGCCATATGCTACAGAACGTGAGTTGGCACCGCCAAACCAAGTTTCAAGAGCTTCGGTAGGAAGCTGGTCGGGCCATTTCTCTCCATTGAGAGCCACTGTGTAGCCAAGACGAATGTCACGATCTTTATAAGGGTTCTGAGGGTCGTAGCCTGAGTTCGGATCATCAATAGGAAGACCATTGGTCATTTCATATGCTGACACAAGGTTTTCGGTAGGACAGTTGCCACCGTTGCCACCTTCCATGCCAATTGGGAAGTTGCGCTTCTCAAAGTCGTTGCTTGCGGCGAGGCGACGAGCGAAGATGATTTCCTTTGAAGAGTCAGAATTCGACCAGTTGTCTGATCCAAATAGTTTCGAATAGTCGCTTGCGAGTTTCATGCCACGCTTTCTGCACTCATCGAGGCATTCCTTATTGCGAAGAGCTGCCTGATGCCAAAGTTCCTTGACTTCACTGTCGCTCTTACCCTGGGTAAATAGGGGAGATGCATTATAGAGAGCTGCACGAGCGCGAAGAGCGAGAACACCCAGGTTGTTGACGCGTCCCGGTTCATTCTCGATAGAATTGTAGGCACCGGAGTAGTCCTGGATTATTTCATCCTTAATTGCGTCGCATTCGCTGTCGATGAACGCAAAAATCTCATCGATAGATGCTGGCTCTGAATTGTTGGCATCTTCTGCATTCAAGTTCTCAGTAATCAATGGAACGCTTCCATATTGGCGCACCAACAGGAAATAGAAGTATGCACGCATGAAGCGTACTTCCCACTGATAATTCTCATATTTGATCATCTGGTCCTTGTAATCCTTTTCAAGCTTATGCTCGGGGAATTCAAGACCGATATAGTCTGAAAGGTAAAGATTGCAGTATGCAATAGCATCCCAGCATGCACTCCAGATGCTTGAGTTTGCATTTGTTGGGCTCCAAGCTCCGTTATAGTATGACTCGATTGCGTTTCCCTGATGGCTATAGACGGCCTCATCAGTAGCTGAGCAAAGCGAAGCACCGCCATACATCTGACCCCAGTCATAGTCAAGGTCTCTGTAGATATGAGTAGTGAATGCACCAACATTGCCGAAGTCACGCTTCACGAATTCCTCGTCGTTGACGCGAAACTCATTATAGTCCATCTGGTCGGAGCAGGCTGTCAGGCCGAGCGACATCAAAGCCGCAATGCTGAATATATGTTTAATTTTCATATTGTCTCAATTGTCAGAAAAGTTAGAAAGTAAGTTTCACACCGACCACAACCTGACGAGAAAGAGGAGCTACTATGCCGGTAGCCTCCGGGTCAAGGTTTTCAAGTTTGTTGTCGCCACCTGTAGCAATGTTGCAGAGATCGACGCCACGCACATAAATCTTAGCGCCATTGATAAAGTGAGTCTTGGCGAGAAGGTTCTTGTCGAAGTTATAATAGAGCTCGATGTTGCGAAGCTTCAGGTAGGAGCGATCGCGCTGCCAGAATGTGCTGGTCTGGTAGTTGTTGGCATTGCTTGTGGAGCTGAGGCGTGGATAGAGGGCATCTGCAACATTGTTATCAACACTCCAACGGTTGTCATAGACTTCCTGTGCGAGAGAGCTGTTGTTGATGAGTCCCCAGTAGTAGCCCTGTGAGCTAAGGTTGCAGCCATAGTTGCCCACACCCTGGAAATGAGCTACAAGACCGATGCCTTTATATTCTGCTCCAAGATGGAAAGTATAGAATATTTCAGGACATACCGGATTATAGCCAATCTTAGTCTTATCGTTGGCATCAATCACTCCGTCACCATTGAGGTCCTTGTAGCGGATATCACCGGGGCGGACGGTAGAGAATGTCTGTGTAGGAGCAGCGTCAATCTCAGCCTGAGAAGTGAAGAGACCTTCGGCTATCAGACCATAAGTAGAGCTAAGAGGATTACCGGTGTTCACAAGATTGTCGAAAGCTTTTGGCTCCTCAGCCATATCGATAATCTTGCTCTTTGAATATAGGAAAGATCCTCCTGCCATGACATTCCATTCGCCAAAGTTCTTGTTGAAGTCAAGTTCAATGTCAACACCACGGTTGTCAACCTTTCCTTGATTCTTGAAAGGAGCAGTGAAGCCGATGAGGCTTGAATAAGCCCCGGAACCATCAACGAAAATATCATAATGGCGGTTGTAGAAGTAATCGGCAGTCAGGTCGATGCATCCAAGGAAGCTTGCGTTGATTCCTACATCATATTTAGCCACTTTCTCATGAGTCGGATCTATGACAGGGAGCTGGGAAACAGTCACTGAAGTGCCGGTGGACCCTCCATCATATTTTTCCGACCAAGGATATGCTGTAGAAGCGAATCCGTAGTTCTGTAGGTAGTAGGTCCAGACATTGTCGCCCGGGAGGCGGTCAAGGTTCTGGATACCCCATGAAGCACGAGCCTTAAGGAAGTTAACAGCCAGATCGTCATTGTTCAGGATCACAGCACCAAGCGATACGTTGGGAGAGAAACTCCATTTAGTGCCAGGAGCAAGACGAGATGATCCCATTTCTGCGAGAGCAACTCCGAGTGAGTATCTGTCGGCAAATGTATACTGACCCCAAAATGAAATATTGTGGCGATATACATTGTTATTGGTTCCCATTGGATCCTCGTAGTCATAATGATATTTGAGCTGACCCATGATCCGGTGCTTTTCAGCGAAGACATTGTCGTATGTAAAAGCTGCCCAAGCATTAAGTCGGCGTGCAAAAGACTTTCCGTTGGCTCCAGTGCCCATTTCAGTGGCCTGGTCGTCTACCTGCCAGTAAGAGGTCAGTGGTTGACCATTTTCCCAACCAGTCACGCTCGACATACCGTAGTTGTACTTCTTAGAGTGATCTTCCACGATATTAGAAACCACATCGTAGCTTGCGCCGATATTGAATTTGAGACCCTTTGTCACCATGCAAAGATCTTGGTCGATTTCAGCATCGAAGAATAGCTGACGGTCAAAAATCTTGTAGTATGCAGCGTCGGTAGACTGTGCCACCGGGTTATTGTCGCCCGACCATGTCGAATTACCACCCCACACTCCGAATTCATTCTTTACGGGGAAGGCTAAAGCCGGAGTGCTGTAGATCATACCCCACAAATCAGCATTAGCTCCTGGAGTCTGCATCTCACCAATGGAAGTGAAGATGTTGGTCTTCAGCTGAGTGTATTGCCAGAGGTCGACATCAAGATTGGTGCGGACATTACCTCTGACATATTTGTCTTGAGTCGAGTAGCCGGTGTTTCTATTGGGGTTCTTGATGAATCCGTCGCTATATACGAAGTTTGCCATAGTGAAATAGCGGAATTTCTCACCACCTCCGGAGAACTCTACAGAAGCGCGGTCGCCGTTCGCGTGATTACGGAAAGTCTCGCTTACCCAATCTACATTAGGATAGAGAGCTGGATACTGTCCACTTGCAAAAGCATCGATATCCTGTTGGCTATATTTGGCAAACTGACCTTGTCCTTCGTTGAAAAGAGCCTCATTCATTGCCTTAGCATATGTTGTGGCATCGACGAATTTCGGACGGTTTGTCATGTTGGAGAATATGTGCTCATAGTTGACGCGGATGGTGCGTGAATTATATTCTCCATGCTTAGTAAGGATGTTGATTACGCCGTCTGCTCCCTTATACCCATAGAGTGCAGTAGCAGCAGCGTCTTTAAGAATCTGTACTTCCTCCACTTCTTCGGGATCAAGCATCGTTATATCGCGTTCAATGCCATCTACGAGAATGAGTGGTGTACTTCCGGAAAGGCTCTGGAGCCCACGAACGTAGAAAGTGGGATTCTGAGCATAATATGTGCCGTTGCCGGCTATAGATATGAGGCCTTTGCCTTCACCAATAAGAGTGTTGCCGATATTTTTGGCGGAGCGCTCAGTTACGTCGTTGATCTTGATTACGCTGACAGAGGCAGTGGAATTCTCACGATTCACTGGAAGGTTTGTCCCTATATGGTAATCCTGAGCAAGCCACTGTTTTGCTACAGTGTCCACTGATTCCTGGGCCGTAACCGGCAGGGCAAGCCCTGCAGCGAGCGACATAAGAAATATATATTTAGATTTCATTGTTGTTCGATTTAGTATATTGGTTTATTACCAGCCAGGGTTTTGGATAAGACCGTAGCCCTTGTTAACCTCATCTTGTGGGAATGGCATCATCAACCATTTAAGCACAGCTGGATTATTCTGATCCTTGGCATAATCCCAAAGCACGCGTTTGCCCTGGAAGAGTTCGAAGAACTCATATTCGAAACGTGAAGGCTCGAGCATTCCGCCATCTTTATCATCGCCAAACCAAGGTGCGTTACGACGTACCCACTGGTTCTGGGCATTCTTGATCAAACGGAATGTAGCCATGCCATGGAGTTGCTTTGTCATCCAATCCGTACGTTTGCGACGGATCATATCTATGTAGCGGGCATTTGTCATACCGAGCTCACAAGCACGTTCACGAAGAATTTCCTCGATAAGGTTTTCTTTATTGTTCTTAAGATCTAACGAAGTGTTGCAAGTGACAATGCCTTTGAGACCTACGCGAGAGCGGATAAGGTCGACCTGAGCGATTGCATCTTCAAGTCTTCCGCATTCTGCCAGACATTCTGCATACATAAGAATCATATCAGGAATTGTCAGGACATTCCAATGCATATTTGGATCACGCCACCATTCAATACGGTTAAGCACATATTTATAAGCACCAAAACCTGTAGGACAGTAGGAGGTAAGTGACTCCGTCAGAGTATTGTCGGTAGGATGTTTTACACACTGTTGAGCCTGCTGTCCGCCTACCCAAGTTTCCAGAACATTTCCTGAGCTCTTGCCGTCGGTGGATTTCAACGCGAGGTTTTCAAGTGTTCCTGTTACAACTGCATTCTCATATAGGCGAGGGTCGCGAGAAGCTGACTTATTGAAGCCACCACGAACAGCCTTATATGTGTAGAAAAGCTTGTCATTGTCGGAAGCGCCACCTTTCCCATCAAGGCAAGTGTAGACTTCCCAAGTCACGCCATCAGTATCCTGATATGTCTTGGATTCATCCTTTTTGAAATCGGAGTCATGCTTGAATGGTTTTCCGTCGCTCCAAGGGAACATCTCTATGTATTCCAGAGAAGGAGAGTGTCTCAGACGATTAACTCCATTCTCAGTCCAGTTCCAAGAAAGCCAAGAGTAAGCACCCTGTGTTCCAAATATTCCAGCCACTTTTGTCCAATGGATATTTTCGGGACTGTCATCATACATATAGCCACGGCGATAAGCCAAACGGTATCCATCGCAGTTTTTTGTTTCGGCTTGCATCAGATGGTAATACTCACCATTACTTCTGTTTTCTTCCCAGAAATCTTCGAAAGCCTGGAGAGCACGCTGCCAGCGAGACTGGTCGAAGCTGCCATAACCTACAAGATTTTTCTGCTCTGCTTCAGTGGAGCCTCCAAAATATGGAGCACCATTGTAGAGAGGTGATGCGGCAAGCCAGAGCACCTGAGCTTTGAGTGCCATCACGCCGGCTTTTGTCCAGCGACCTGTCTGCAAGGAGTTGGAGTCTGCGTCATTGCCACTATACGACCAGTAAAGATTATCTTTAGCCTCGTCACACCATCTTACGATAGCATCGACAGTCTCTTCAAATGTTGCACGTTCACCAATGCCTCCATTGGCATCATTTATAGTGTTTTCGATGATGGGAAGACCACCATAATGTGGAAGCAGAACTGAGTATGCATATGCCTGAAGAGCTTTAGCCTGAGCTACTATGTAGTCTTTCTTCTTCTGATCCAATCCTGGAGTGCGATCAATATTTTCCTTGATGACTGAAACAAGATGGACAGTCTGCCAAACATTGTCGTTTGAGAAAGAGATTAGTGGATCTTCCTTAGAAGAGAATGTAGCAGTATAATATGATTGCCAAACTTTTGGACTTGACCAGTGAAGTTGGTAAAGGTCGGTCAGGGCATCAAGCTTGCCATTATAGAGGCTGGCTGCTTGATTCTTGTTAGAATTATATGGAAGACCGTAATATTGCTTATTGTAAATATTGGTCAGTAATTGGTTGACATAATCGGGGTTGGCGAATATACTGTCAAGATTCGTCGAGCCGCCGGGAGCCTTGTCAAGGAATGCGTTTCCAAACTGCACCTCATCCGTACAGCCGGTAACAGCCAAACCTGCCAATATCATTGCGAATATGCTGTGAAATGCTTTCTTCATGATTTTTCCTTTTTTCATTGATTTGGTTTAGAATCCTATCTTCAAGCCGGCAGTATAAGTGCGGGTAAGAGGATAGTCCGGTGATGCGCTTGCGCGGTTTTCCGGGTCACCCCATTTATATTTTGAAATAGTGAAGAGGTTGTAAGCACTCAGTGAGAGCTGAAGCTGACGTATGCCAAGTTTCTTCATCCAAGGCATGTTGAAATCATATGCTATCTGAGCAGACTTACAGCGGAAGTAGCTTGCATCCTTTTCCCAGAGGGTAGAACCTGCATACGTGTGCTTTGTATATGCGAGAGTAGGACGTGGATATTCTGCATTTGGATTTTCTGCGGTCCAACTGTCTTCAAGATGAGTCTTGAGAAGGCCACCCTTACCGTCACCGGCAGCATTATGGAATGGCTGTTGGAATGCTCCACTGATGCTTCTTGTCACGTCCCAAGCGCTTGTGAATTGCAAAGCAAGGCTGAGGCCTTTCCAAGTGCCACCAAGATTAAGGCCGGCAATGAAGCGTGGATCATCTGTCTTGCCAAAGTCAAGGCTATAGTCGTTGCCATCGATCTTTCCGTCGCCGTTGAGGTCAACGTAGATCGGGTCGCCAGGATTCAGTTTGTCGTTCGGTTTGAGCTGTGATGGAATAGGAGTTCCGTATTCTGCCTGATATCTTGCATCGGCAGTCTCGTCGTAATAACCCCAGAAAAGGAGCTGAGAACGGGCGCCGATACGATGTCCAGCAGTCTTTTGGTAATCATAAGTCTGAGGAGCCTGTCCGTCCTGGATAATCTTATTGTCGTTGTATGAAAGATTGAAGCGTGCATAGTAGCTGAAATCTTTCCCTGCGAAGTCATTCCAACCTACAGAAAGTTCCCAACCCCAGCTGTCTACGATACCATAGTTGGTCATCGCCGGAGTATAACCGAGGATTGTGGAAGCGTTATAGTTTTGGAGAAGGATGTCTGTACGATGCTCCTTATAGTAGTCGAAGCTTGTCTTCAGACGGTCGTTGAAGAACTGGATGTCAACTGCATAGTTCTGCTTGACAGCCTTTTCCCAAGTCAGGTTTGGATTGTTTTTCTGCATTTCCCAAGCACCCGGCTGAGTGGCATAGCCATTGTTGCCGGTACCGAAGTTGTAGCCATAAGGATTTTCGCCGTCAGGGCGTTCGAGAAGTGCGCCACCATTAATCCCAAATGGGTCTGAAAGATACATGAATCGACTACCACCTACCTTGTCATTACCTACTTTACCGAGTGTAGCACGGAATTTCATGAACGACAGGTAGGGTTGCAGTCCTTCCATAAATTTCTCATTAGAAATTACCCAACCGATAGAGCCAGCGGGGAAAGCACCGAAACGTTTGCCGGGAGCGAAGTTCTCTGAACCATTATAGCCAAAGTTGACCTCTGCGAGGTAGCGGTTGTCATAGTCGTAAGTGACACGTCCCACGAAGCCTACATATCCGCGTGCGATGTCGGAGTAAGTCTTGGGATAATATTCTTTGCTCTGATTGTAGAGAGCAAGAGCCGTAATGTTGTGATCACCAAATTCACGGTTCCAGTTGAAAGCTGCCTCTAAATACCAGTTACGCCATTTGCTTGTCATGTTGCCTGGCTCTGAGTATGATGGAGCATCTTCGAAAGTATTGGTAAGGAACTCCATTGTTCCGTCAGGCATCATTTTCGGAGTCACTGTAGCTGCAGAAGCTGTGATGGTCTTTTGCTGACTGAATCCACTATTATATGAACCTTTTACATGGAATAGAAGATTCTTGGTGATGACATCAAGTTTCTGTTTCAGGATAACGTCGGTATTAATAGTGTTAGCAGTGCTATGATATGCACCGGTCTGGTAGGTGACATAAGTCATAGGGTCGCTGCCTACGAATGGAAGCGTCACTGAATGAGGATTACCCTCTGCGTCATATTCGATATTATAATCGGCATCTGTATTTACAGAGATGTATCTACCCTGATCATCGAAACCTGGAGACGAGAAAGGAGTTGCACCATAGATGGCTTTCACCATACCTGCAGCACCTTGTCCAGTACGAGGTTTAGCGGAGTTGTCGATTTTTCCTGCAATATTTATACTGACATCAGTGGTAGGAGTGACCTTTATGTCAAGATTTGAACGATAGTTGAAACGATTGTAACGGTAGTCAAATGCATAGTCGTTGCGTCCAAACTGATCGAAAATACCATCCTGGCTGAAGAAACCTGCGGATACGAAGTATTTTACCTTGTTGTTACCACCAGATATGTTTACATTATGCTGCTGCTGGAAAGTGACTTTCTTAAAGATGTAGTCGGTCCAGCGCATATTCGGGAAGCGGATCTTGTCGGTATACTTGTCTGATGTAAATCTCGAGATAATTTCTTGAGAGAAAACATCGCTGCCACCGTCGCTTCGGCTCATGTAGTTGTAGAAATCTGCATACTCAACAGAGTTGGCCATTTCGATGAGCTTTGTTGGAGACTGTCCTGAGAAGTTGAGCGATACGTCGATTTTTGCCTTCCCCTCTTTACCACGCTTTGTAGTCACGAGGATAACGCCGTTAGCACCGCGGACACCAAACACTGCAGTAGCGGATGCATCCTTAAGCACTGAAATAGATTCGATTTCATTAGGGTCTATGTCCCACATGTCGCGTTCCACACCGTCGACCTGGATAAGAGGCTTGGAGTCAACCCAAGTGGCTTTACCACGGACGAAGATATCAGCTGCATCAGAACCCGGCTCTCCGGAATACTGCACGGTAGACACACCGGATAGCTGACCTGAAAGGACGTTTGTGACTGAGCTGACCGGCGTACGGGTAAGATCTTCATTTTTAATTGAAGAAATAGCACCGGTTTGAGATACTTTCTTCTGCACACCAAACGCAACGACTTCGACGTCCTGAAGCATGTTGGAAGATTCTTTCAAGACAACTTTCATGCCGTCTTTAGCTGGAACTTCTGCGGTCTCATAACCTACATAGGAAATGACCAGCTTAGCGCCCGGTTTACATTTGATGGAGAAGTTACCGTCGAGATCAGCAGATGTTCCGTTGGTGGTCTTAGCAACCATAACGGTGGCACCGATTAGAGGCTCGCCTTGATCGTCGACAACAGTACCTTTCACCACCGTCTCCTGTGCTGACACAGCCAGCGACACAAAGAGACACAATAAGGCCACTACGAGCCGACTGCCTCTCTGCATTCGTTTCAATACTGACAAAACTTGATTGTTTTCGTATTTCATGATTAGTAGAATGTGGTTAGTTATTAATTGTTGTTATTTGATTTAATGTTTGTTACGTTCACAATTATATTTGTTGTTTGAATTGTTAGGTTAAATTAGCTGGGCATAAATCATGTCGGAAAGTGTCAAAATCCAACAATAATTCATACCCTATTGTCTCAATTAGCTACAAAGTTACAAATTTTTTTATAAATACTTATAATTTTTAGTAAAAAAATCTTCAGTTCCTCATTTTTAACATTTCAGAATTTGGGATAGAAAGCTCAACTGAGAAAGAGTTGATGAAGATAAAATCTTGAAATTTTAATAAAAACGAGAGGCGTGCCATGAATTATGACACCCTACTATATTTTATTATTGGATTTGACCTTTTAGGTTATGGACATCGTCGCTGGCCACTATTGCAGGACGATAGTCTGCTTCTCGGACAGACATTTTGACATTATTGAGAGTCAGACCATCTACATGTCGTACGAAAAGTCCCCACGCTGGGAGTTCTCCAAACATATGAAATTCGGGATATGCATCTATCTCTTCCGGAACAGCATTATATCGGTAAGGGCCAATATAAGCCATACCCTTTGTTCCACGTCCGGGATATGATATTGTGATATTTTCCAAAGTCACATTCTTTACAAGATGTCCTGGAATTCCGGTTATGCTCGAAGGAAACGGGTTGTGGATTGTGTTGATATCCGGCCCACGTAGGTCATAGCCGGCATCTGGTCGACCAAATGGAACGTCGCAACTAAGATTGCGTATAGTCACATTAGAAAGGTACCCCGGTTTCTCACCGCGTCTATGTCCAAGACGGATAAAGAATGGATTACCCGTATTGACGGCTGTTATTGAATCTACAATCACATTTTCAAGCACAGCTCCATCTACTGTCTCCAAAGCAATAGCCGACCGGAAAGTATCGCGCACCTTGATATTTTTTATCGTTATATTGCGAAATCCGCCGAATGATTCAGTTCCCATCTTCAGTGCATTTGCGCTGCTTGCAATCCGGCAATCAGAAATATAGACATCTTCATTACCATCTTCCGAGTCAAAAGATTTAAGCACGATCCCATCATCTGCAGAATTAATATCGCAACCGGTTATCACGACATGATGGCAATCTGCCACATCAATACCATCATTATTCCAATATGCCCTATTAATAAAGTTGATATTCTTGATTGTCACATAGTTGCATTTATTTAATGAAAAACCCCAGCTTGCCGAAGATCGAAGACTGACATCTTCCACCAATAAGGAATCTACAGATTCAAAATCAAGCAATTTAGGACGCAATGCCGGACGCATACGGCGGGTATTGTAGTTAGGGTCTATCCGCTCCCCAATATGGTGAAGGCTATCAATTGCAAGGGCAAGATCTAATCCTCGTCCATCTATGGTGCCTTCACCTGTGATAGATATATTCCGTGCATCACTCGCCACTATAAGAGCAAACTGTGGTTTGGAGCATTTATCAGATACACCTCCGGCAATATCATCTTTCGTTTCGATGTATCCGTCATAATCGTAAGGATTGACACTTCCTAAGATCACAGCATCTTTTTCAAGATGTAAATTCACCCCAGACTTCAAGCGAAGGGTACCAGTCACATATTCACCTTTGGGAATGACAAGAGTGCCGCCTCCTTCTATAGCTGCAATAGAATCTATTGCCGATTGAAAGGGACTGACAGCCCAACTAACAAAAGTGGATATACTTAATGAAGAGAGTAGTGCAATCAACACTGCTATTTTTCTCATAATGTATGGTTTGCCTTATTGTTATGCAAAATTAATAATAATATTGCAATCTGTCAAGAAGAAAAGTGCATCATAAGTCTCCAGTCACATTAATTACAACAAGGGTCAAATAAAATAAGGGGACAATTGGGGGACATCGTAAAATTCATCCAATTTTTGGACAATTTTATACTTGCAAATTGAGATTATCAATTGTTATATTATTCGAATCACAACATTAGACGCAGTAAGCATATGTTCACATTAATATAGAATGAGCATGAAGCTGGACTTGTATGATGATTTATAAATTAGTATGAAAAACATGATTATGGAAAAGAAGATTGATGGTATGCTGACGCATGCCGAAAATGCAATTTTGGTGATAGACATGGAGAATGATTTCGTTCTCCCTGACTCGCCTATGAAAGTAGCGGGAGCGTATGCCACACTCCCTGCAATAAAGAAGTTTTTGGACTATGGACGCTCCAACGACTGGGCAGTCATATATATTTACCGCATCCATAGGATTTCAGGCGTTGATGCGGAATTATTCCGTCGTCATTACTTTGAAGAAGGGCATCCGTTCTGTATAGCCGGAACCAAAGGAGCGGCAATTCCCGACGAGATAGCACCTCAACAGGGTGACATCTCAATCACTAAGCAGCGTTTCAGCGCATTCTTCGGGACAGACCTTGATATAGTGCTTCGAGGCCTGGGCGTAAAGAATGTCTATCTGACAGGAACACAATATCCCAATTGCGTTCGTTCAACAGCGGTAGACTCAATGAGCCTTGACTATAACACCACTGTAGTGACCGACTGCTGCTCTGCAGCAACAGAAGAAGTGGCAAATGCCAATATCACAGACCTCCGCAATATGGGAATACCTTGTATACAATCAACTGAAATTATAAAAAGCTAAGAAAATGGAAACTCAAAAAAATACACTCGTTGCTATTAAGCCATCAGAAATCAAGGACAATCCTATTGAAATGTTCCATAAGGATTGGGCAGTTATCGCAGCTGGAAGTCCAGACGACTTCAATGAGATGACAGTATCGTGGGGAGCTCTCGGAGCATCTTGGGGCAATCAGAAGCCTATCGCGATAATATTTGTCAGCCCAAACAGATACACACACAAGTATCTTGAAAGTAATGACACCTTCTCCATCAACGTGTTCCCGCAGGAATTCAAGAGAATTGAGGCTTACATAGGTTCTCAATCAGGCAGGGATGGAGATAAGGTAGCTGCAACCGGGTTGCAGGTGGCATTTACTGACAATGGCACTCCAGTCTTCCCACAGTCTCGTCTTGTGCTTGAATGCAAGAAGATATACTCCCACGATCTCGACAGAAGCAGATTCTCGGATACACTTATAGAGACCTACAATAATCCGGTTTTCAACGGTGTCAAGCCTCACACCATTTATTATGGTGAGATTATTAGTTGCTGGGAGAAGAGATAAAACTTCAGCAAATAAGGGATTCTAAAATAGCTGTGCTGTAACTATATTACGGCACAGTTTTTTGACAATTCGCAAAATTATTATTAATTTTGCCTAATTGATTTATAAATACACCTATATTAACTAATTCAAAAAACATCGTGAAATTTGAAATAAAATTGATTTGTGGAATAATAGCATTATGCTCTATCATGGCTCTTGACGTAGAGAGTCATGAAGTGATTCCTATCAACGACCATTGGCGTTTTCATTATGGTTTCCAAGCTCCTGAATATGAAGTTTCTGATGTGACACTGCCTCACACCTGGAATCGCAAGGATGCCATGTTTGGAGACAAGAATTATTTCAGAGGTCTTTGCAATTACTCGCGTATTCTTCCCGCCGACTTGAAAAAGGATGGCAAGAGATATTTCCTAAAGGTCAATGCTGCACAGACTGTAGCCGACGTTTTCATTGATAATCATTTTGTAACTCAACATCGTGGTGGCTATACAGCATTTGTGAAAGAAATCACTGACTATCTTACCTCAGGGAAAGAGAGTAAATTGGAAATACGTGTCAACAACGCTCCTACAATGGATATAGCTCCGATATGTGGTGATTTCAATATATATGGAGGACTTCCAAGAGGAGTTGAATTGATCGTCACCAATCCTATATGTATTGCACCCGATTATTATGCTTCACCTGGAGTGTTTTTTTATCCGATAGAAGTAAATGACAAGAATGCGACTCTGGAAGTGGAGACACATTTACTGTCAGACGGCTCAGCCCCAATTGAGTCATATGAAGTTCTGACTACAATTTGGGATGGAGAAAGGCTGATAAGTAGCGTCAAGACAACCGCAGATACACTGACAACGCCTATTTTACAAACTCTTTCTATAAAAGACCCCATCTTATGGGATGGGCCGTCAAATCCTTTTATGTATAAGGGCAGAGTGGAATTAAAACATAAGGGAGAGACGATAGATGTGCGCGAAGTGCCTGTAGGTATTCGCAATTTCAATGTCACCGCAGACGGTGGTTTCTTCCTTAATGGACGATCTCACAGGCTTAATGGTGTGAACCGGCATGAAGATGTTTCGGAACGGGCATCGGCTCTCACTATAGATGACCATAGATTGGATGTCGACATTATCAAGGAGATGGGATGTAACGCAGTCAGGATGAGCCATTATCCCCAGTCGGAATACTTCTTGAGTAAATTGGATTCAGCCGGCATGGCAGCATGGGTAGAAATCCCTTTTGTGAATGTTTATGTCAATAATCCCGCCTATGATGATAACCTTAAGGAGCAACTCAAGGAATTGGTTTTTCAGTATCATCATCACCCTTCGATATTTGGATGGGGACTTTTCAATGAGATTAATTCCGGTTGGCTGGATCGCCCTTCAAATATGGTCCAGACACTTGACAGTCTTTCTCATGCTCTCGATCCTTCTCGCCTCACTATGGGAGCGAGCAATCAAAATGACGATTTCAATGGGTTTACAGATATTATAGCCTTCAACAAATACTTTGGTTGGTATGGAGGAGAACCTTCTGAACTTGGAACTTGGCTCGATAATGAACATGCCGCTCATCCGGAGCGTAAAATCGGTATAAGCGAATATGGAGCAGGAGGAAGCGTCTTGCAGCAGAATGAAGAGTTACTAAAGCCAGAAGCAGGCGGCCATTGGCATCCAGAGAATTGGCAGACATATTATCACATTGAAAGCTACCGACAACTTGCGGAGAGAGACTATTTATGGTCCAATCTAATATGGAATATGTTTGATTTCAGTGTGGCTTCCCGCAATGAGGGAGATACACCGGGCAGAAACGATAAGGGGCTCGTAACATACGATAGAAAGACCAAGAAGGATGCCTTTTATTTCTATAAGGCAAATTGGAATAAAACTGATAAGTTTGTGCACATTGCAGGAAAGCGTCAGCCTCGCACAGGCACTACCACCACTGTAATGGCTTTCAGCAATGATGGTGAAGGGGTGCTTTTTGTAGATGGGAAGAAGTTCGGAAAAGCCAATCCCGACAATGTCAATGTGCTGCTTTGGGAAAATGTACCTCTGGACTCAAATGAAACGACAATAGAGGTTCGCACCAAGCATAGCTCCGACAAA
>DAAK01000124.1:0-4499 GCA_001701075.1 Bacteroidales bacterium GP3
GTAGGCTGCTGGTTGCCGATATTGTATACGCGGTAGGGAGCAGGAGATGTAGCGGGATCCGGATTTTTCTCATCCCAGTTTTTATTGCCTTCCGGTATTACATCGCATATCCTTACGATTCCTTCCACAATGTCTTCTATATAGGTGAAATCGCGTAGCATATCTCCGTTATTGAACACCTTGATGGGGCGGTCGTGCAAAATTGCATCTATGAAGAGGAACGGTGACATATCTGGGCGTCCCCACGGGCCATAGACAGTGAAGAAACGGAGTCCGGTAGTAGGAAGGTCATAAAGCTTGGAATAAGCATGTGCCATAAGCTCGTTGCTTTTCTTTGTGGCGGCATAGAGGCTGACGGGATGGGCTATTCCCTGATGCTCGGAGAAAGGAACCTGTCCGTTAAGGCCATATACGCTTGACGAAGAAGCATATACGAGATGCTTCACTTTGTTGTGTCGGCAACCTTCAAGTACATTTATGAAGCCATCGATATTGCTTTCGATGTAAGCCTGTGGATTAGTGATGGAATACCTAACTCCGGCCTGCGCCCCTAAGTTTACCACCATATCGAAAGCTCCGTTGGCAAAAAGCATCTGCATAGCCTGCGTGTCCTCAAGGTTCATGCGGATAAACGAGAAGCGTTCGTCAGTCGTACTTTTGGTAAACTTATACCAAGCTACATCATCTTTTTCGATTCCTAATTCCTTAAGTCTTCCATATTTGAGAGCCGGGTCATAATAATCATTGATGTTGTCAAGGCCTACCACCGTATCTCCTTTGTTGAGCAGACGGCGGCAAACCGCACTGCCGATAAATCCGGCAGCGCCGGTCACAAGTATCTTCATATCTTTATATTTAAGTTTCGCGAGCTCAACTTAAAGTTTATAGGGTTATAAGGTTGGTTTAGCTCGAGAATGTTGTATTTCTGATTAATCTCGTTTTTGTTTTTGCAAAAATAACACTAAAAAACGACATCTGCAAACAAAAAGTGCGCAAACCGAGATCCAAGATCTCAAGTCTGCGCACCTGAAGGCCCCGTCACCTATGGCGGGAAAGCATGCTTGCTACGCAGGGGGACTTGAATTGAACGACACAATAAAAAGGGGAGGGGTGCGTTTTCTTTATATGTATATATTTAGGATACATAAAGGCTTGAAGACGTTGTTGGCAGGGGTTTTGATGATCCCGGCAGCGACGGTCTATGGGCAGTTGGCGGCAAACGCATATTCTTTTTTGGATGTGTCGTCGGATACCCATGCTCTTGCTTTGGGTGGTTACGGGATTGCAGTGTCTACTCCCGACCCTATGCTGGTAGACCAAAATCCTGGTCTTCTCGGGCCTGAGGTAGGTCGTGTGGCCGCCATCAGCTACATGCGATATTTCGGCACTTCAAATTTTGCTGCAGCCCGTTATGCTCAGGGAGTCGGCGAACGTGGCGCTTTCGCGATAGGTGTTCGGTATCTCGACTATGGCAGCATCGACGGATATGCGCCCGACGGAAGCTTTACCGGATCTTTCAAGCCACAAGACATTGCTGTGGAAGGGACATACAGTCATGACTTTACCGATCGCTTGCGAGGTGGCATAAATGCCAAACTCATCTACAGCAATTATGAAGAGTACTCAGCAGTGGCCTTAGCTGCCGATCTTGGTATTAATTATTACGATGAAGAGAAGGATCTCTCATTGTCGGCAGTGATAAAGAATGCCGGTGGTCAGGTGAAACGGTTTAATGAGGAATATGACCATTTTCCCTTCGACATCCAGTTAGGGTATATGCAGGGACTTGGCGATGGCCCGTTTTCTCTTGCTATCACGGCTCATCATCTGACGCATTGGAAACTGCCGTATTATAACCATTCTGAACATGAAACAGCCTCTCCCGGGGTGGAAGAGGCGGAATATAAGTTTTTCCCAACATTTTTCAGGCACTTGACGTTTGGCCTTCAGTATGCTCCGTCCGACCATTTTTATGCTGCCGTAGGATATAATTACAAGACACGAGGGGATATGAGTACGTATCAGAGGAATTTCCTGAGCGGATTTTCGATTGGACTTGGCCTTAATGTCAGCGATTTCGGTATCGGCGTGAGCTTTTCCCAGCCACATAAATCCGCTGCTTCTGTGGCTTTGAATCTGGCGTATTATTTGTAGATATCAGATTTCAGTTCTCAGATTTCAGAAATCAGATGTCAGTGTTTTCTGGACTTTTATTTGCGGAAAGGAATTGAATGGACTACGCGGACCGGTACACATTGGGTGCAGTGGCGTCCAGGATGCCATGACGGCATTTCGGCAAGTAGTCGCATTGCTTCCATATTCAGAGATTTATGGCTTCCTTTGATGACTCGGATATTTGAGATGTTGCCGTCGGCATTCACTACAAAACTGCATGTGACGCGCCCTTCGATGCCTTGTTCATATGCATCTGCCGGGTAGTGACGGTTTTTGTTGATATAGTCAAGGAGGGCTTCGTTGCCTCCGGGAAATGATGGTTTCACTTCCACATAGTCATATTCAAACACCTCTTTGTAAGTCTGAAGTCCGTTGCTTGAAATGCCTGCTGCTACGCGACAAGTCTGAGCCTGGACATTTGAAAATCCCAGGATTAGGAGTATTATGGATGAGAGGAGAGGAAAATAGGTCGTTTTCATTGTTGTTGTTTTAATAATTCAGAGGCCGGAGGCCGGTGCTATGTTGCAAATTTAGGGCGAATATACGAAATATGCAAGCTATTAAACACTATATTAAACTTATTTAACTTTATTTTAGGGTTAGCCGAAGGCCGGATATCAATTTTCAGATGTCAGAAGCAGGATGTCAGATAATATTTGCGGAATTGAGGAATTTTGTGTAAATTTGCAGTCGGAATCAACCTTGCGAAGAGGACAGATGCCAGATTCCAGATGCCAGAGGCATGAAAATAGAAAACTGATAAAAATAGAAAACTGACAACTCATATAATATGGACAAAAAAGCTCTTTTGATTATCCTTGATGGATATGGAATTGGCGATCATCAGAAGGATGACGCTATCTTCAACACTCCGACTCCTTTCATTGACAGCCTTGTGGCTGAATATCCAAACTCGCAGCTTCAGGCTTCAGGCGAAAACGTTGGTTTGCCTGATGGTCAGATGGGAAACTCTGAGGTAGGACACCTTAATATCGGTGCCGGTCGTGTGGTATATCAGGATCTCGTGAAGATCAACCGCGCGATTGCTGACGGCAGTTTCATGGAAAATCCGGAAATCAAGAGTGCTTTCGGTTATGCACAAAAGACCGGTATGCCGATCCATTTTATGGGTCTTACATCTGCCGGTGGCGTTCACTCAAGCCTTGATCATCTTTTTGCTCTCTGCGACACAGCAAAGGCTTATGGTCTCGACAAAGTTTACATCCATGCCTTTATGGATGGTCGTGACACCGACCCGAAGAGTGGTGCTGGTTATCTGAAAGAAGTGGAGGATCACTGCGCACAGAGCGCTGGCTCGATTGCAACAGTAATCGGACGCTACTATGCTATGGACCGAGACAAGAACTGGGATCGTGTGAAAGAAGCCTACAACCTTCTTATTTATGGAACCGGCAAGGAAACTTCCGATGTCGTTAAGGCCGTAGAAAATTATTATGAAGAGGGAATTACCGATGAGTTCATGAAACCTATTGTTAACGATAAGGTCGATGGCCGCATCGGTGCTGGACACGTAGTCATCTTCTTCAACTACCGCAACGACCGTGCTAAGGAACTTACGACCGTGCTCACTCAGCATGCAGAGGCAGGAATGAACACTATTCCAGATCTGCAGTATTACTGCATGACCCCTTACGACAGCAGTTTCACAGGAGTTCATATCCTCTTCCCGAAAGAAGATGTAGCCAATACTCTTGCTGAATATCTTTCATCTAAGCAACTTAAGCAGCTTCACATAGCTGAAACTGAGAAATATGCTCATGTGACATTCTTCTTCAATGGTGGTCGTGAGGCTCCATTCGAAGGTGAGGATCGTGTACTCGTACCTTCTCCAAAGGTTGCCACCTACGATCTTAAGCCCGAGATGTCAGCTCCGGAAGTGACAGAGAAGCTTGTGGATGCAATTGACAGCGAGAAATATGGATTTATAGTGGTAAACTTCGCCAATGGCGATATGGTAGGTCACACCGGAGTTTATCCTGCTATCCAGAAAGCAGTCGAGACTCTTGATGAATGCGTGAAGAAAGTCATAACTGCTGCATTGGCACATGGCTATGAGAGCATCATCATCGCCGACCACGGTAATGCTGACCATGCTCTTAATGCAGACGGCACTCCAAACACTGCCCATTCACTCAATCCTGTCCCATTCATCTATGTCGGTGACAAGAATGCAAAGGTGAAAAACGGCCGTCTTGCCGACGTGGCTCCTTCTCTGCTTCATATTCTCGGCCTCCCGCAGCCAAAGGAAATGACAGGGGAAAACCTTATTTCTTAATTTTGAATTTTGAGTTTAGAATTTTGAA
>DAAK01000124.1:4608-9599 GCA_001701075.1 Bacteroidales bacterium GP3
ACCGTTGGGGTCGCCGCACGCGATTTAGTGATTTTGCATACCAACGATACGCATTCGCTGATTCTCCCAGATGCCGACGGGAAGGGTGGAGTTTTGCAGCGGAAGGCAATTATCGACTCTGTGAAAAGTGCCAATAAGAATGTGCTTCTCATTGATGCTGGCGACAAGGTGCAGGGTACGCTCTACTTTAAGTTTTTCAAAGGAGATGTGGAATATCCTCTTCAGAATATGCTTGGAGTAGACATAAGCATTTTGGGTAATCATGAGTTTGATAATGGTCTGCAGGCTCTCGCTGACAAAGAGCGTATGCTCAAATCGGAACGTTTGTCGGCCAACTATGACTTTAAGGATACTCCTGCCGATGGCCTTTTCAAACCCTACACCATCAAAAAAATTGATGGCAAGAAGATTGGTTTCTTGGGAATCAACATTGATCCGGAGTCTATAATAGCCCAGGCTAATTATGAGGGCATGGGATTCAGGAATGTGATAGAATCTGCCAATGAAACAGCCGCATTCCTTAAAAATAAGAAGAAATGCGACCTCGTTGTGGCCGTGACACATATAGGTTATGTCAAAGGCAACGACAAGACTACTGATCCTGAATTGGCGCGGGCATCTAAAGATATCGATATCATCATAGGTGGACATAGCCATACGCTTATAGATCCAAAGAATCCTGACAAATATCCAAGCATCGTGGAAAATGCTGAAGGTCGCCCTGTGCTGATTGTTCAGTCAGGAAAATCCGGCAAACATCTGGGTCAGATAAGAGTGGATCTCGACAAACTTAAGACCTCCACCCCTGCCGATTATGAATATTCGCTGATTGAAGTGACCGACCGTTTCCCTGAGAGCAGTCTTGACTCCAACATCAAGAATTTCCTTCAGCATTTTACAGACTCTCTTGAGAGTGTAAAGAGTGATGTCATAGGCTTTGCCGCTCAGGATTTCATCAATGAGGGTAGGACTGGAATATTCCCGAACTTGGCCGCTGACTTTGGCAGTTGGTATGGCAACCTGGTGCTTGATTCGATAAGGCAGAATAATCCGGAGACGCCGCAACTCGATTTCGCAATCATGAATGTCGGGGGTATTCGCAATGCTATACCGCAAGGACCCGTCACCACCGGACAGATTCTAAGCACATTCCCTTTCAGCAATCGGTTTGTGATCTTGCGTATAAGCGGGCAAGATATTATCGAGACAATGAAAGTGGCTGCAAAAAAAGGAGGGGAGGCCGTGAGCCATGAGATGACTGTGGTTTGCGACAGCGACCGTAATGTGGAGCGAGTGCTTCTCAACTTGAAAGAAATTATCCCGGAGAAAACCTATACGGTCGGGACTATCGATTATGTGGCATGGGGCAACGATGATATGCGCAGCATGGCCAATGGAGAATGGATCTACAGAGACGAGCCGGAGGTATGTGCTCCAATAATTCGGTATGTAAAGGAGCTTTCGAGGCTTGGACTGCCAATGAGAACGGATGAGAATGCGAGATTTGTATATAGATGTCAGATGTCAGATTTCAGAGGCCAGATGCCAGAAGTCAAGAACCAAGAGTCAAGGGACAAGAACTGAGGATTAATGATTAAGGGGAGAATAAGGCTTTGGGGGCTTTTATGCCTGATATGGCTCGTGGGGGCTTGCGCACGAGGACAGGATTCTCTTGTGGAGGATAATTCTGACAGTGTCGAGGTGGTGGAACTCGACTCGTTGCAGGCGGCTCACGACATAAGCAGGGATGCACGCCAGTGGGCAGATTCCTTAATGGGGGGTATGACATTGGAAGAAATGGCCGGGCAACTCATCATGCCGGCTGTCTATGCCGATGATTCCCCTGATGCTATGCGCCTCTTGAAGCAATATGCTACCGATAGCCATGTCGGTGGAGTGGTGCTCCTTAAAGGTAATGTCAGGGCAGCCCGTGCGATTGCCGATACGCTGAGAAAATTGCTCCCTGCTCCCCCTTTTATAGCTATCGATGCTGAATGGGGTCTTGCCATGAGGCTCGAAGGGACTCCGGAATTTCCACGTAATGGGAATATTGCTGACAATGCCGAGGAGACAGCTCTTTTCGACTATGGTTCGGAAGTGGCTCGTGAATGTCGGGAAGTTGGCATCAATATGGTGCTTGGTCCTGTCCTTGATGTTCTCCCTGTCGGCAAAAGACAATCCGGAATTGGGTCACGAAGCTTCGGGCATGATGCAAAGAAAGCTTCAGCGCTTGGAATTGCATATGCAAAAGGAGTTGAATCAGGCAGGGTAATGAGTGTCGCCAAGCATTTTCCGGGTCATGGGTCGGCAGATGCAGATTCCCACAAGAAGCTACCTGTAGTAGCTAAGACAGGAGAAGAATTATTTGCCACTGATCTCCTCCCATTTAAGGATTACATTGACAATGGGCTCAGTGCCATAATGACGGGACACCTTTATGTGCCTGCTTTGGATGAAGAGGAGGTGCCGGTGACTGTATCGAAAAAAATATTGAAAGATTTTGTAAGGGATGAATTGGGATTTCAAGGTCTGATTGTCACAGATGCTATGAATATGGCCGGAGCACAAAAGAGTACAGCCGCCGATGCCATCATAGCCGGAGCCGACATCGTGCTTGCACCTCTAAATACAGAGGAGGAAGTGATGATTCTGGCCGAGACGGTGAGGACCGGGCGTCTTTCTACCGATCAACTTCGAGATAGAGTGGGAAGAGTGCTCTTTTATAAATATATGACAGCGAAAGATGATTTCGGAAGTGGAAAAATAGGCGATATTTCGGAAGCAGAAAGAATTATTAAACTTTTACGCTGACTAATTGTTGAATTTATAACAATGGATGAGTAAATCACTTATCCTTGTGACAAAATATATGATATAACTGCTGAAGATCCGAAAAAATGCAATCTTCAGCGAAAAACGTGAAAAAATGACTATACAATCAATCGGAACATGGGCTGGTGAAGTTTACAAGGCCCTTGAATCAAATCCAACAAATGGTCTTGGCATGAAGAGCCTGAAAAAAGCTACCAAGCTCAAGAAAGATGAACTTATGGCAGCTCTCGGCTGGCTCGGACGCGAAGGAAAGATCTCCCTCTCAGAGAATGATGAGGAGATCGTGGTTACACTTGTGTAATGATTAACGATCAATGATCAACGATTAGTGATCATTGGAGAATAAAATGATTAGTCTCGGAGGATTTAGGTCTTCCGGGATTTTTTTATTCAAATTTCGCAAGCGAAATTTGAGGGTTATGGGGTTATAGGGTTATGAGGTTATAAGAGATTGATGGGAGGATTTTTTGGGATGGGATTTTTATTTTTCGATTTTTTCCATTAACTTTGCAGTTGCGCGTTTTGCGAATGGCATATAAATTTAGACAACCTAAACATTATAATTATGTTTTCACCTGAAACCTATATCAAACGACGTGCCGAGCTTAAGAAAAGGCTTGGTAAAGGGGTCGTGTTGCTTTTGGGCAACGATCTCGTGGGTATGAACTACCGCGACAATGAGTATGAATTCCGTCAGGATTCCACTTTCCTTTATTATTTTGGCCTTAATCACGACGGACTGAACGCAGTGATAGATGTCGACAATGACCGCGACATCATTTTTGGCGATGAGCTCACTATCGATGCAATCGTATGGACCGGCAATCTGCCTACTCTTCATGAGCAGGCTGCAAAGGTTGGAGTGACCGATGTTCGCCCTTCTTCCGAACTTCGTAATTATCTTGATAAGGCTCGCGAAGCAGCTTCTCCAATCCATTATATACCTTATTATCGAGCCGACCATGAGCTGAAGCTCATGCAGCTTTTGGGACTTCAGCCCAGTGGAATTGTACCTTCGGTTCCTTTGATCCGCGCAGTCGTCGACATGCGCAATCATAAGAGTGCCGAGGAAATAGCAGAGATAGAGAAGGCTTGCGCAGTCACCGCTATGATGCACAAGGCTGCTATGGCTGCTGCACGCCCGGGACTGACAGAATATCAGATGAAGGCAATCGTGGAGAAGGTGGCAACAGAAAATGGCATGCGTTGCTCTTTCCCGACTATTGCAACTGTTCATGGAGAAATCCTTCATAACCACACCTATAACAATACCCTACAGTCGGGCCAACTGTTCCTTCTCGATGCAGGAGCTGAGACTGCCATGGGCTATGCCGGCGACATGTCGTCGACATGTCCTGTCGACCTTCGCTATACCGACCGCCAGAAAGCAATCTACGACCTCCAACAGGCCGCTTCTCGCGATGCAGTGGCAATGTTGCGCCCTGGCGTCCCATTCCGCGATGTGCATATGCAGGCAGCCCGTACGATAGCTACCGGTCTGAAGGATATGGGTATCATGAAAGGCGATATCGAGGAGGCTATCAATGCAGGAGCACATGCTATGTTCTTCCCCACAGGTTTAGGCCATATGATGGGTCTGGACGTGCACGACATGGAGAATCTCGGTGAAGTATGGGTAGGCTACGATGGCCAGCCAAAATCTACTGTCTTCGGATTCAAGTCATTGCGTCTTGCCCGTCCTCTCGAGGAAGGATATGTATTCACAATCGAACCCGGCATCTACTTTATGCCTGAGTTGACCGAACTTTGGAAGAGTGAAGGTCGCCATAAGGATTTCATCAACTTTGAAGAGGCTGAGAAGTGGCTTGGATTCGGTGGCGTCCGCAATGAGGAGGATTATCTCGTGACTGCTGACGGACATCGCCGTCTTGGCCCTGGAATTCCGATGACTACTGAGGAAGTGGAAGACTTAAGAGTCAAGAACCAAGAGTCAAGAACCAAGTAATAATGGCTATAGAGCAGAACAACTATCAGAAACGTGGGGGGCGCCGGCAGGCTCCCCCTATGACTGACCCTACCGGAAAACTACCTCCTCGCGACACAGATCTTGAGGAGGCGGTGCTTGGAGCACTTATGATTGAGAAGGATGCTTACATGAATGTCTGCGATATCCTTTCTCCCGAGAGCTTCTACGACCC
>DAAK01000096.1 GCA_001701075.1 Bacteroidales bacterium GP3
CACGGCCCACGCCCTTAAGGCGGATTATATTTTCATACGTCAATAATTGACATCGACGTCATAGTATCCTTTGGTTAATTAGAGACCGCTGAGGTTGTAGCTTGCAAATTCAAGGTCTTTCTGAGCCTTAGCGAGCAGTGTCTGGTCAAGCTTGATAGCTTCGCGGAGATTGGTCATCACCATATTCTCATTGTTGGTGCGGGCACCGACGATTGCTGCGAGATAATAGGTGTTGGCATTCGGGTTCTGGATTCCTGCGAGAGTGTTCTTAGCTGCGCTGTAGTCCTTTGAAAGGATCTGTGCAAGGGCTGCGTTGTTGTTCTTGCCATTGCCGAGGCTGTTCACTGCATTTGAAACCTGACCTTCATACAGATAAAGTACTCCGAGAGCTGCGCCTGCTTCAGGAACGCCGGCTGCGCCACCGATGAGATCTTTTGCTTTGCTCATGTCGTTGTTTGCAAGTGCGAGAAGACCGAGGTTGAGGTCAACTGACTTTTCATTTGGAGCGAGCTTCTTAGCCTGTGCGAGAGCCTTTGCTGCTGCATCATATTTGCCGAGGCTGAACTGAGTTGCACCAAGACCATTCCATGTGCGGAAGTCATTAGGATAAATTGAAGTTGCTGCAGCGTAGATAGCTTCTTTCTTTGCGTTATCGTTTGCAAGTGTACCGATGTAGAGGATTTCCTCAAGGCTAAGACCGCTTGGGCTTGTCTCGAACTGAGCAAACATTTCTTCATCGCTCTTACCGATTACGTTGACGGTAGCCACGATCTTTGAGTAACGGAGCTGAGGAAGGATCTGCTCAGCAAGTTCATTGAAGACTGCTGACATGTTCTTGAGCTCTGCCTCGCGCTGTTCTGGATCCTTATACATCTTGAGGACACTCAGGATGAGGTTCTTGTCCTGGATGTTGCTCTTCTCTACGAGCTGCTGGAATCCTTCCCAGTCTTCTGGAGTGAACTCAGAAGTAAGTTCACCGAATTCAGTGATCTTGTCCTTCTTAAGCTGCTTGCGCATGTAGTCGACTGTGTTGACCTCACGCTTTTCAGCAAGTGCCTTATTGAATGCCATAGTGCCATCAGGAGAAGCGTAGGAATGAATGTTTACGCCTTCAATCTCCATGTTGGGAGCATCGTTTGCGGCCATAAGGTCTTTGTTAAAGTCTACATAGTCTGCAGCGCCAGTCTGATTGGCACGGATGTTGGCCTGGTTGATGAGGAACTTGATCTCTGCGCTGTATTTCTCCTTGATGATACGCTCGAAGTTGCTGGTAGCAGGAGCTGGTTCAAGAATTGCAACGTCAGTAAGTGTAGATGTGGCAATCACACCATAACCAACCTTTACACGTGGAAGCACGTAGTCGTTTCCGCCCTGGTTCACCTTGAAGTCAAGGTAAAGGTCGCTGTTTGCCATTTCTGGCTGATAGAGAACATTGAACGGGATTGTGACTGAACCGCCATCCTTGTAGGAGATCACCTGACCGTTGGCACGTGCGTTCTCACCCTGGAAAGTAACCTGGGAGCTTGATGCTTCTCCGCCATCCCATACGAGAACCGGAGTCACTGTAACTACTGCGTTCTTCGGCATGAATTTTGCGGGTACTGTTCCTGAGATTGTTGCAGGTACTGTTTCGCCTACTGTCTCCAGTGGGGTCGGATTGGTGGTGAAATACTCAGAAGCGAAGTCACTCACCTTCTTGGAGCAAGATCCTAAGGTCAAGATCATTGCACCCATTGAAAGATAAACTAAGGTCTTTTTCATGATCATGTGTATAAAAAAACTAACTATATTTCGGGTTATCAATACATTACATATCAAAAGTCAATGTGCAGGCACATCTCCCCCTGATATGAGGGTAACAAAGTTACACAATTAACATTACATTTGCAACTTTTTCCCTAAAAATTAAACACCTTTGGGGGCTGTAAAGTTCTTAGCGGGAGTCCCAACTTTTTATGACTCGTAGAAAATTGCCTCCTTTTGATATCGGGCCATCAGAGTGTTGTAGGCCCAATCATCGCATGGCTTCAGACTTATACCACGAGATTCGTCGATTATATAGTCTGTGATAGGAGCACCGGCATATATCGAGCATACCACACCGCCACCCAGACGCGGATTCACTTCCATCAGAAGATAGCGGTTGCGGTCAAGGTCGTGAAGGAACTGGAGTGTCACTGGGCCTCTCAAGCCGAACGTCTCTATCACCTGACGGCTGAGGCGGTCGAGAGTAGCATTGCGGCATGTTATGGTTCGGGTCACCTCTCCTCCCATAATTTCAAGACGCACTCGAGGAACAACAGTAAGGATTTCCCCTTTCTGCGACACATAGCAATCCACTGTGTATTCATCATGATTCTCTATGTATTCCTGCACGAGATAGTCGCCGAGATTCTCAAGCTGCATTAGCTCATCGAGAGTATGGAATATCTTTATTCCTCTCGAAGCCGATCCCTTTCTGGGTTTTGCTATTGCCGGCATCTTGGCATTGATGGCAGTGTAGGTCTTTGGAATGGGGATACCTGCCTTCTCAAATGCCTTTGCCGCCTCTACTTTGTCAAACATAGTGCGGCTTATCTCAAAATCACTCACCGGGATAAACACATTTGGAAGATGCGGACGCACTTTTGATGCGATCTCGATTGCCCCGTCTACGAATGGAAGTATGATATCCACTTCGTATTCGCGAGCCACCTTGACGATGTCGGCCACGACATTTGGATCGCTCCATCTCAGACCCACTATCACTTTCCCCACAAGAGCTATAGGCACTTGCTCCAGAAGTTCGTAGCTGATGATGTTGACTTCGCGTCCTATGCGTTCCCCACTGCGCTTGAAAAGCTCGGCCATTGACACGCGGCGTGCTCCACCGAGCATCATGATATTTATCTTTTTCATATATTATATATTCCTGATTTGTATTTTTTCAAATTAGATGAATCGCTAAACCAACCAATGGTCTTCTTCAGACCCTCTTCAAGAGTATAACGTGGACGCCAGTCTGTCAGGGATGTGATCAGGCGGTTGTCTCCCAATAGCCGGAATACTTCGCTCCCCCCGGGACGAAGTCGCTGCGGATCGGTGACCCATTTCACGTCAGCGTCCATTAGAGTGGCTATGGTCTGCAAAGTATCAGCCATGCTGACTTCTCTGCCTGTCGCAATGTTGATTTCCTTTCCTATGGCATCTTTACATTTAGCAATTGCTATGAAACCCGCTGCTGTGTCTTCGACAAAGTTGAAGTCGCGTGTCGGGGTCAGGTCGCCCACCTTTATTTCCCTTGCTCCATCAGCAATCTGAGTGATGATACTGGGGATAATGGCGCGAGCTGATTGTCGGGGCCCATATGTATTGAATGGCCTTACCAACGACACTGGAGTCTCAAAAGCATTATGAAAGCTAAGAGCGATTGCATCGGCACCTATCTTCGATGCAGAATAAGGCGATTGAGGCTGCTTGGGATGTTTTTCATCAATCGGCACATACTTTGCAGTGCCATATACTTCGGAAGTGGATGTCACTAACAGACGCTCCACGCCTTCATCCCTTACAGCCTGACAAATATTGAGAGTCCCCTTTACATTTGTGTCGACATATGAATCAGGTGCCACATAACTGTATGGAATGGCTATGAGGGCTGCTAAATGGAATACAGTATCTACTCCTTTCACGATATGGCGGCAATAGTTCGGATCTCTTACATCTCCCGTCACCACCTCCAGCCCGGGATGGTGCACATCTTCGAGCCAACCCCAGTTGTTGAAGGAGTTATATTGGGCAAGAGCCCTTACTTCACACCCTTCGGCAAGAAGAGCCTCAGTAAGATGCGAGCCGATAAAGCCATCTGCTCCCGTCACGAGTACCTTATTCATTATATATCAGTTATTTAATTCTTCTTTATAGGTTTCTATATGCCGAGCCTTCTTTTCCTGGAGGATTTCAGAAATTGTAAGGAAAATTCCACTTTCCTCCACGTCGCCGAATTCATCATTGACAGCTGTTCCAAACATCCGCATTGTCGGGGATAGGCTCATATAAGCATTGACGAGCGGCGGAATATTGAGTCCCTTTTCTCTGATGAGGCGGTTTAGGATGCGATAATCCTCCTTGTAGTTTTCTCCAGAGAAGCGGTCTTGGATTTCAGGCGACATCGCATTTGTAGTGATCGGACGAATAGGACGCGCAAGCTCTTCTACATCGGGAAAATGCTTGTGAAGGAAGCCCAGGATAAGGTCAAGGTTTTCTCTTCCGAAAGCTGGATACATTGTGACTTTCCCAAACAAGTACTTGATGTGAGGATACACTACTGTGAGTGCTCCCAATCCATCCCATAAGTTGTCTAAGGCGAAAAGAGCCTTGGTCCCGGCTTTACTGCTTTGATATTCTACGGAGACAAAAGAGCGGCCGAGCTCAAGCGTATCAGGAAGTATTTCCTTTATAAATCGATCAGAGAATTTGAATAGATGTGCTGTAGCTATCCTTGGCACCCCGTCGATCATCTCAATTTTATCGCCGGTAATAAAACGGTAGCCGCCGAGTATCTCACGCGCATCGGGATCCCAAACTATCAATTGCTGGCATGGCTCTGGCATCGTGTCGAAATCGTCGATATCATACCCCTTGCCTGTGCCACCCCCGGCCTGGCGGAATGCTATTTCTCGCAAGCGTCCTATCTCCAGCATCGTATTGGGTGCACAATGGGCATCGACAACATAAAGAAGGTTGTCGCCTTTGTTCGTATGCCGAAGGAAACGCTCTGGAGTCAGTTCACTCTCTATAGCGTCCCTATCCACTGGTGATATGATGGGCTCCATTGTCATTTTTCAGTGCGTGGTCTATCTTTCCGATTTCAGCCATCCCTTCCAAACTGCAAAGTTAATAATAAATTTAGAATAATGCATAATTCATAATGCAATATTCATAAATTTTTATTCCTTTTGCTCGTTTCCTTCTGGATGGAAATGGGCATATACGAGCACTCCTTTGGCCTTGCCTACTGTCTCTGTTATCGCATCCAAGCTCGCCTCCTTGATTCTCTTCACGCTCTTGAATTGCTTTATGAGAGCGGTCTTTGTGGCCGGACCGATTCCTTTTATGCTGTCGAGTTCACTTACAGTCTGCCCCTTCGAGCGGCGGTCGCGATGATGTGTGATACCGAATCTGTGGGCCTCGTCACGCAGGGCCTGGATGACGCGAAGGCTCGGACTCGTCTTGTTTATGTAGAGCGGCAGAGAGTCTCCGGGGAAATAGATTTCCTCCAGACGCTTCGCTATGCCCACGAGAGCCACTTCTCCTCTAATTCCCATTTCATCGAAAGCCTCGACAGCTGCGCTGAGCTGACCTTTGCCACCATCCACGACCACTAAGTCCGGAAGTTTTTCCCCTTCGGCCATCATGCGTGTATATCTCCGATGGAGCACTTCCTTCATGGATGCGAAGTCATCAGCTCCCACCACAGTCTTTATTATGAAATGGCGATAGTCTTTCTTTGACGGCTTACCGTTTTTGAATACGACGCAACTTGCCACAGGATTTGTGCCTTGAATGTTGGAATTATCGAAACATTCAATATGTCTTGGTTGAGTCTCGAGGCGGAAGTCGCGCTTCATGGTCTCCATTAGTTTCTCGATACTTCTTTCCGGGTCGAGTGCCTCAGCCTGCTTCTCCTTATCCTTTAGATATTGCGTTGCATTCTTGACAGCCACATCAAGCACTTTTTTCAGATCCCCACGCTGCGGAACAGTGAATTTAATCTTTTCAAATTCTACATCTGGCAAAAAAGGCACGATGACTTCGGAGAATTCACGCTCGAATCTCCTCCCTACTTCCGCGATTGCCATTGACAAGAGTTCCTCCTTCGAGGAAGCAGAACATCTCTTATATTCAAGATTGATACTTTGTATGACAGCGCCATTATGAAGGTGCATGAAGTTGACCACAGCCTCATCCTCGTCATCGCTTGCGACAAATCCGAAGATGTCAAGTTCTGCTGCTTCTGTCTTCGCCACTATGCTCTTCACATTGTAGCGTTTCACAGCCTCATATTTTTCTTTCACTTCCTGAGCCTGCTCGAATTTCCATTCTTCGCTGAGACGGCCCATCTCCCCAAGCAGATATTTCTCCAATTCCACGGTTTCACCGCGTAAAATTGCCCTAACCCGATTTACATATTCATCATACTGGTCTTTGTTGATAAAGCCACGGCAAGGACCTCCACATTTCTTGATATGGTAGTCGAGACATAGGGAATATTTACCACGGGCAATCCCCCTTTCATCAAGGATATGTCGGCAACTGCGAAGAGGAAAAATGTCGCGGATTAGCTGAAGTACTACTTTTGCTGACTGCACATTCGAATACGGGCCATAATATTTGGCACCAAGTCCTTTCTCCCTTGTCATGAATACCCTGGGGAAATCCTCTTTTGTCACCACAATCCAAGGATATGATTTGTCATCTTTCAGAAGCACATTGTAGCGCGGCTGATATTCCTTTATCATGGCGCTCTCAAGGTGGAGGGCGTCTTCCTCGCTATGCACTACTATAAAACGCATGTCTACGATTGAGCGCACGAGAAGGTTTGTCCGGCGGATGTCATGCTGACGGTTGAAATACGATGAGACCCTTCTTTTGAGGCGTTTGGCTTTTCCTACGTATATGACCGTGCCCATTTTGTCAAGATACATATACACACCCGGTGAATCCGGGAGTGAAAGTATCTTCTCGCGGAGTTTTTTGCCGGGTCTGTTATTGCGGATATCATCTGATGTTCTGTCTGACTTTATTTCAAGATTAAAGCCACCAAGCTCATCAATGTCGCGTCCTGCTCCGGCAAGCAGTTGTGCATTTTTATCTGTTTCTTCGGTCATTTACGCAATATTGATAAAAAGCCCCGATTTCATCGGAGCTTTATGCAAGATTAGATGTTTAATATTTAAACAAGGAAGTCACTTCTACATCCTTTGGAAGGACATCCCTTCCGTGCAGGTCTGAAAGCTCCACAATGAAGTTGATATAGATTTTTTTCGGGTTCATCGACTTTACAAGCTGGCAGCAGGCGTTCATCGTGCCTCCTGTAGCAAGAAGGTCGTCATGAAGCACCACCACATCATCAGGGCCGATTGCATCGCTATGTAGCTCGATTGTGTCGATGCCATATTCTTTAGCATATGATGCCTTGATCGTAACGGATGGAAGTTTTCCTGGTTTTCGGGCGGGAACAAAACCTGCTCCAAGTCTATCCGCAAGTATAGATCCGCCGATGAATCCGCGGGATTCTATACCTACCACCTTAGTCACTCCCTTATCTTTGTAAATCTCAGCAAGGGAGTCTCCCATCAAATGAAGAGCCTCTCCATTCTTGATCATTGTGGTCAAATCCCTAAACATTATTCCCACCGACGGGAAATCGGGAACGTCTCTAATGAGACCCTTCAAATCTTCAATCTGCATATCCTTCTTTGAAAATTATTTTGATTAATATTATTTTTTCTTCGATGAATCCGATATTGTTTTCCGTTTTTCTCAAGAATCTATTTAATGTTTCACGTGAAACATTTCGGATGTAAATCTCTATCAATTACCTCTCAGCAACACGAGAAGCACATTGATGTCAGAAGGCGACACACCAGGGATTCTGGAGGCTTGCCCTATCGTGGCCGGACGGATTCTTGAAAGCTTCTGACGCCCTTCGGTGGAGATGGCAAGTATCTCATCAAAATTCATGCTGTCGGGAATCCTGACCTTTTCAAGGCGACTCATCCTATCAGCCGACTCTCGTTCACGGTCTATATACCCTTGATACTTTATGAGGATTTCGGCCGACTCTATGATCTCCTCTCTCCTATCCTTTTCAACCTCCTTACACCGTTGTTCCAAGATGGGTATATAGGGAATCAGGTTTTCAATATTTAGTTGTGGACGACGTAGCAGGTCTGCTATCTTCACGCGCCCCGGCAATTGTCCCGTCCCACATTCCTCAAGGAATTTCTGAAGCTGCTCTGTAGGACGTACGGATGTATTCTCACACCATTCCACAAGATTTGCCCTTTCCTCATACTTCGACCTCATGGCATCGTAACGATGCTTGTCTGCAAGACCAATTTCATATCCAATCGGCGTCAGCCTCAGGTCGGCATCATCCTGACGAAGGAGTATTCGGAACTCTGCTCGACTCGTAAACATCCTGTAGGGTTCATCCACCCCCTTCGTCACAAGATCATCGATAAGAACTCCTATATATGCCTCATCTCTGCCAAGTATGACAGGTTCAAGCCCCTTGACACTTCTGGCCGCATTTATTCCGGCCATCAGACCTTGTGCTGCGGCTTCCTCATAACCGGTGGTGCCATTGACCTGCCCGGCAAGATAAAGGTTGCCGACAATTTTTGATTCAAGGTCATGACGAAGCTGAGTCGGGTCAAAGAAATCATACTCGATCGCATAGCCTGGACGATAGAACTGCACATCGCGCAAAGCCGGTATCTGAGTCAAAGCATCCACCTGAACTTGCCATGGCAAAGAACTCGAAAAACCATTAATGTAGAATTCATGTGTCAATTCCCCTTCCGGCTCAAGGAAAAGTTGATGGCTTTCCTTGTCAGAGAATGTGACAATCTTGGTTTCTATCGAAGGGCAATAGCGTGGACCTATACTTTTTATCTGACCATTATAAAGTGGAGAGTCCGCAAGATTATCTTGCAGTATCTTGTGCACCTCCGGGCTGGTATGCACGATGTAGCAATCTCTCGGGGGAAGCATCCTCTTCACTGAAGGGAGATATGAGAATTTATGGAAATCTCTCTTGACTGTGCCATCAAATAGACGCACATCGTCTCCAGATTGGACTGTCACCTCATTATAATCTATAGTGCCTCCATCAATACGGGCTGGAGTTCCGGTTTTCATCCTTCCCACATTCAGTCCAAGCTCCCGCAATTGATCAGAAAGACCGCGTGAAGACGCTTCTGAAATTCGTCCTCCTTCTATCTGTGTACGCCCAAAATGCATAAGCCCATTTAAGAATGTGCCAGCCGTCAGCACCACCTTCTTGCATCTGAATGTGATGCCAAGAGCAGTTTCCACACCGCATGCCTTCTTCCCCTCATCAGAACTATCAATAAGGAGACCTGTCACCATGTCCTGGAATAAAAACAGATTCTCTATGCCGTCGAGAGTCTTGCGCCATTCGTCTATGAAACGGGTACGGTCAGACTGCACACGTGGAGACCATACTGCCGGCCCCTTGCTTCGATTGAGCATCCGAAACTGTATTGCAGTGCGATCAGCTATGATACCCATCATGCCACCAAGTGCATCAATTTCTCTGACGATCTGCCCTTTTGCTATTCCACCGACAGCAGGATTACACGACATCTGAGCCACACGATTCATATCTGCGGTAATCAGAAGCGTGCTGCATCCGAGCCGAGCTGAAGCGACAGCGGCCTCACATCCGGCATGCCCTGCTCCCACCACTATCACATCATATTCAAATCGCATCTTAATTTCAATGAAAAATTATAAATGATCAATGATAAATTAATTAAACAATTTTACTAAAGAGGGAGAGTTAACTTGCCATATAGCGCCAGTGCATGGTTTTCGGCTTCCTCCATGATCTCGCGTTCGCCAGGACCCTTATCATTGATTCCTACAAGATGAAGCACCCCATGGATAATCACTCGGAGGAGTTCACGGAAATAAGTAACGCTAAATTTGACGGCATTGCTTTCCACTGTCTCTAATGAAATCATAATATCGCCTCCTATGCGGTCACCTCTTGAATAGTCGAACGTAATTATGTCGGTATAATAATCATGGTTGACAAACTGCCGGTTTGCCACAAGAATCTCTTCATCATTCACGAATAGATAATGCAAGTTGCCGACTCGGCGAGAATGCGAAGCGGCTACCATCTCTATCCATGTCGAGATTTTCTGAAAATCTATATCCGGCATCTTGACTCCTTGTGCTGCAAATTCTATCATATGGGTTTGAGGTTTGAGGGTTCAGATTTCAGCTGTCTGCTTTCAGCTGACAACAAAACGCAAATATAACAAATTCTCGCGAATTTCCCACATTTTTACCCAAAAATCGTTCCAACATTTTTTTATGGGCAATTTTTACCCTATTTCAATCTGATATGACCCTATGTCGAAAAACTGCGTTTTTAATTGGCAACCAACATCTTGTCTCCAAAATCAAGCCATTTTAAGGCTTTGAGAATCGAATCAAAGAGAACTGGCCGACAGGAATAAAGGAATTTTTAACGCTCAAATCTCAAAAATAGGATTTTTCAGCATTTTCATTATAGCGTAAGAGTGACGCCAGAGTCATCCACACAAAGATTAGCTTCGGCTCCTTCGATCAGCGGCACATTTCGGTCGTTATGCCCGATCGGAAAATCAAAGGCCACAGGACAGCTGATACCCCACTCTTCAAATCGAGCATGAATCATGTCGTACATCGTTTCATGATTGCGGTCAGGGTTCCAATCTGTAAACTGGCCGATGAGTATACCCCTGACTTTTCCGAGAACCCCTTGGAGATGCAACCGATAGAGCATCCGCTCTACAGCATATATCGGTTCAGAGACATCTTCAATAAAAAGGATCACATCCCTAACAAGACTTACCGCCATCAGATCAAAAGGAGTTCCACCAAGACCATTCAAGACGGCAAGATTGCCACCCAGGAGAATTCCTCTACCTTCTCCCCTCACATTATAAGGATGGGCAGGTAAATTGTAAGCAAGCTTCGGACTGGATGCCTCAACAAGCTCTTTAAAAGTCTTCCTGTAGCCTCCAAAACCTGAGTTGGTGTTATTTACCAACTGCTTCGCCATACCGCCGTGAATCGACGCTAAGCCGCTTTTATAGAGCAATGCATGCAAGGCAGAGACATCTGAGAATCCCACAAGCCATTTGGGATGAGCAGCGATAAATTCTGAATCAAGATAATCAAGAAGATGGACACAACCATAGCCACCGCGTGCACAAATCACAAGGTCGATATCCTCACGGCTCCATGCATCCGTAAAATCAGTGACACGCTGATCTAACGAAGCCGCATAAGAACCTGTGGCATTGGCATCGAGCACAGAAGGATAGACTACAAGTTCAGAGCCCGGCATATCCTCCGGATGTTCCACATAAAGCCGTATAAGCCCCTCTACAATCTCAGGCTTAATCCGGGTCGCAGGCCCAATCAGCGCCACCTTGCTCTCTTTTCTTACGCTTTTTGGAATTATCAAATCTGCCATCAGTTTCAAATCTATGAACATAACTTTCTACAAATTTAATAATAATCCCTTAATCCACCAAACGCACCTCCAACTTAATTTCCTATCCCCTTATGGAAGGGCGGCTTCCCACCCTCCCCACC
>DAAK01000212.1:0-22547 GCA_001701075.1 Bacteroidales bacterium GP3
GATGGAAGAAATGACGGCGGATGAATTATTGAAACGTATAAACTCAAAGAATTGATTTTTGCAGTCATGAACTGACACTTCAACACACATATCAAAGGACTCGACATTCATTTCTGGCACGGCTTGATGTTTTTGAGAAATATAGTGTGCTGAGACAAAAATAAAGAGCCTGGGCTTACTGAAGCTCAAGCTCTTATCAATTATTGGAAATTTGGATTATCGGATAACTTTTTTGACCACTACATTTCCAGATGAAGTCTTGTCTCGGCGCAGGAAGATACCATTTTGTGGTTTTGTAATCTTACGCCCCTGCATATCATAATACTCTGTAGCTACGACATCATATCTGTCCTTGTCTACTACCTTAACACCATCTTCATCCATGACGAGCTCCACGATTTCACTCCTCAGTTCTACGGGATCCCCACCGTCTTCAGATGCCTGCATATAGACAGACTGAATTCCAAACGTAGTCACTCCTTCTACGGGGTAATAGAAATCTTTATATGGTCCGAAGGAAGAGATAAGCCAATCCTCGTCTGAATAGTCTGCCGGCATGAGAGTAACCGGTTCTGTCAAACATGGGTAATCTTCCGGCTCAAAAGTATAGGGTTCTCCATCAAGATAAACCTCGTAATACAAGTCGTCATGGTTCAAGAGACAGTCATTCTCATCCAATATAAGAAGAGTGAAATATAGATATCCTCCTGATAAACCATCATATTCGTAGTCATAGGGTTCTGCAAATACTCCTTCGGGTTTGTGAGGCGGAACCTTCGGATCTCTTACCTCATGACGCACGAAGAAGTCCTCAACATTATAATATGCTTGCGCGCCATCATAGTTGTCGTCACATTGATTGCAAGTGATGACCAATAGTCCTTTTCTTGAGATTTTCTTTGCATCTGCGTCATATTTCATCACCATATCACCATCAACCTTGGGTTCGTAATCCCATCCCCATTCAGCATCATACACTTCATCCATGTATCCGCCATATAGGAATGCCCAATGATACATGTTGCCATATCCCAACAGCTGACCCTGTTTAAATGTGACTTGGTTGCCTTCAATCTGACCGACTGCAATTGCATCGGGCATATCCTCAACCATACCGCGAACATACATCTTGTTGTCGTCAATGGCAACATCGACAAACCATCCCCATACCTCCGTATGAAGTGCCCATTTCTCAAATACGGCACTTTCCGGAGCAGCATTTATCGGCTCTTCAATCTGAGTAAGAACTATGTTGGCATCTCCAAAACCAACCCATTCCATCTTGCCGTCTTCCCAATAACATGCTCCGATAGCTAAATTCGGGTCAGTTGAGACATATTTGCCGTCGATATATTCAAGTGTGAAAGATCCGTCGGCTGTGGGATAATGATATCCCCATTCGTCATCTTCTGCCTTGTAATACTCAAGTCCGACCATATAGAGGCGTTCAATACCGCTTTCAGTTTCCTCCTCATAGATTGCCTGACCTCCTGGGATATGAATATTCCCTTCTTCATCACGTGTGCCCATCAGCCACGTTTTAAGCACTGTGGTGGAAAGCGGATTGCTGATGTAGACTGTATTGTCTTCCCCCTCTACAATCTGCACGGCACCTCCCTGATCGTATGTGCTCCAGATCATATCTTCCATCTCGAAATAGCCGTTGCAAGTGCGTGTCCAGTTGGTAATATTCCCTTTAGGCATCTCTGTGATGGGAGTTTCGGTTATCGGGCATACGCTGCTTTCAGCAGGAACCCTCTTTGTTTTCAGAGGGCCACGTTCTGACACAGCCTCTTGCTTCGCATACATAGACTTGTGACAATCCTTGGCATTCGCATTTTTCACCAATGGATTTAGCGGCAACACGCTTGACTGGGCAATGCTCTCCGCTGGAAAGTAGAAAGACCCAAGCAAAAATGCTGCCATCAAAATAGTAGATTTCATAACATTTGTGAAGTTTTTATAGGTTAATAATTTCAGTTAATTTTATTTCTTAGGTGCTTGGAAAGTGCTTGAATAGCCGTCATTGTGGCCCGGATGACCTTGTGTGATTTGGGAAGCAAGCCTCAAGACAGGAATACCGGGACCAAGATTGATGCTGTCGATGGCTTTCATGAGATGCGTACGAGATGCCTTTTTCTTGATTGATTCCTGAGAGTCGAACAAAGAGGGGATTACTGATCGTGCCGGCACTATCTCACCAAGCCAAACTCCAGCTCTCTTAAAAGGAATGTCTGGAATATAGATTCTATCAAGAATAGAGATTGCTGCATTACAGATGATGACCGTATCGCTGGTCGGAACGTCAAATCTCACTGAGCCTTGGGGATGCGCACTTCCACGCTCAAGATGGAATCTATTGGTCTGAAGCATCACACCAAGGATTTGGCACTCGCCACCCATGGCACGAAGTTTCTTGCTGCAATCCGCCGCATATATTGCAATCCGGGCGCGGATATAGTCATAATCATCCACATCTTCCGGAAAAGTCCGGCTTTCGCTTACAGAATCTTGCATCATACTCTGCACATGACTTAGTTCTATGCAATGCTCACCGTGAAGTTCTCGCCATGATCTCTCACCATTTATACCAAGTTTTGCACGAATCCATCCCAAATCCTTATTCGCAAAATCAGCAATTGTATATATTCCCGAAGTATAAAGCCGTTTTGACAGCCGTCGCCCTATACCCCAAAGATCAGAAATCGACATCTTTTGCATCACAGGCCATGCATCATCAGCATTAAGAAGGACCCCGACACGTTTACCACGTTTCTTGCAACTTTCAGACACTATTTTAGCAAGAGTCTTACTCGGGGCAAAGCCTACTGTGACTGGAATATGAAGTTCGTCCCAGCAGTTGGCTGTAATAGCTTCCCCGATGGCTCTAAGTTCAGTGACCGGGATTCCATCCATCAATAGGAATGATTCGTCGACGCTATAATCAAGCGTCTTTGGAGCATATCTACGCAAGATATCATGGACTTTCAAGCTTATATCCCTATACAGAAGATGATTGCCGCTCAACGCTATAATTTCGCCACTCTGGATTCGGTCTTTAATCTGAAAGGCAGGTTGTCCCATCTTTATGCCGGCACGCTTTGCCTCGTTGCTGCGGGCCACGACGCATCCATCGTTGTTGCTAAGCACAACGACAGCACGGTTTTCGAGAGCCGGATTCAGAGTCCGCTCGCAGCTTACGAAGAAATTATTGCAATCGGCAAGACCTACCATTTTCAAGTTGAATTAAACGATTAAACAATTTTCGAAACCTAAATCGTCAGTCTTAACTTGAGTATTCGGAAAGGCGATAGATCGCATGGTCTTCTACAGCGAAACCTTCTTCTACAAGATAGCGGAGGGCTTCTCCGGCCAATCGATCGTCAGGAGTGAAGTTTCGTTCGAGAATAGCCTGGGTGATTCCTGAAGGATACATCTGCATATATTTCCATACTTTCCTTATCATTTCTTCTTTAGAAATGTGTGACTTCGATTTCTTCTTCCCTCTGCAGACGTCGCATTTACCACACTCGCAGGCATTTTCCTCGCCGAAATATTTCAACATACGGCTTACCCTGCATCCATCATCAGAGTAGGCATAATCAATCATAGCCTCTATGCGGTCTGACATTATCTTGAACCTATCTTCATAGATATTCCGGCTTATCTCGACATAACGGCTTTCCTCCCTTGATGTCGGTACAAACATAAATGGAGTACGCCTTCTCGGGACATATGAAAGAATCTTCTGGCGGTTTAGTTCAAGAAGGGAATTATAGACGGATTCCTGATCAAGCCCCGTCTCTCTGCTGATAGTGCCTTCATTTATCTTTACATAGTCGGAGAAAAGCCCAGGATATTGCCTGAGCACACACTGGAGCGTGCGGTCGGCACCTTGAGAGGTCTTGATGTGATAGAGCTCTTCTCGTTCTACAGTAATCAATATCCTTGAATTGCTTTCCGTTTCCTCTATGAAGTCAAGGTATCCGGCCTGCGACAGAAGATGGAATGCAGCTATGACTTGCTGGCGTTGCAAATGGAAAGTCTCACAGAAAAGTTCAAAGTCAAACTCAATCAGACGTTCATAGCCTTCGCCGATTGAGAGATTCATGAAGTTGCACGCTCGTTCATAAATCCGCCTGATGTCCTCCCGTTCCGGAAAAGACATCTTCAGCTTGCGGCGTAAAGTCGCCTTATCGTTTTTGGAAACGAGCAAGACTGCATATGAATTTTTACCATCGCGTCCTGCTCTGCCTGCTTCCTGATAGTATTCCTCAAGAGAAGGAGGAAAGTCGGCATGGACCACAATCCTGACGTCGGGCTTGTCGATTCCCATACCAAAGGCATTGGTGGCTACCATTATTCTGACGACTCCTGCCTGCCATGCATTCTGTCGCTCTATCTTAGCCTCATATGAGAGACCTGCATGATAATATTCGGCAGATATTCCTGAGGCTGTCAGAAATTCAGCTATTTCTCGAGTCTTGCGTCGGCTGCGCACATAGACTATACCACAACCTTCCGTACGGGAAAGGATGTGGAATATATCATAGAATTTATTTTCTGAAAGCCTGACAAGATAAGAGATATTGTCGCGTGAAAAGCTCATCTTGAATTTATGGCTATTAGCCTTAAATTCAAGCCGCCGCATTATATCTTCAGCTACAATAGGAGTAGCAGTCGCCGTAAGTGCAAGCACGGGAGCATCCGGATGCACTTTCCTAAGTTCGGCTATTTTAAGATAGGATGGACGGAAATCATAGCCCCATTGCGATATACAATGGGCTTCATCCACCACAATGAGCCTGACAGGAAGGCGACGCAATTCATCAAGAAAAAAGGCATTCCTGAGTTTTTCGGGAGATACATAAAGGAAGCGAGCCCTTCCGTTGCTCAGACGTTCCCAAGCCACTCGTGTTTCCCTCGTTGTCATGCCGCTATTAAGCATCACGGCAGTTATGCCACGTCGCTTCAGATTGTCTACCTGATCTTTCATCAATGAAATTAGAGGGGTAATGACAATCGTAAGTCCTGATTCAAAAGCCATTCCAGGAACCTGAAAAGTTATGGATTTACCGCCGCCTGTAGGCATCAGACCGAGTGTATCAAACCCCGACATCACACTATCTATGATATCTCGTTGTAGAGGGCGGAATTTTTCGTAACCCCAATATTTCTTCAGGATAGATTCTAAATCCATATCTCAGATGAAAAAGAGGAAAAAATATAGCAACAGAATGGAGGGGGGGAGAAGAACCAGATTAAATCAGTCTTGTTCGGATTTTGATATACGAATATCCTTAATCATAAGCTGGATCGATTCAGAATGATTATGCTTATTCTGTTCGATAGTGTAGCAGATGTCAATTGGCTTATGTGCATGAATATGTTCGAAATATGGAGCCATATTAAAAGCTATGGCTGATATCACACGGCTTGTGCTGTCGTCTTCAAGCTCGAGCTTGATATGTTCGAGATTCTTTCCGACAAGTTTAGAAGTGCCGAAATCGAATACATTGCGGGTCCTGAACACTGGTTTCTGGTTGCCAGGTCCAAAAGGATTGAATTTTTTGAGCCAAATCATAAGCTCTGGAGTGATATCGGCAAAAGATATATCCGCATCAATGTCAAGTTGGGGACAAAGCTGATTGGGCTGGATGTGCTTGGCAACGTATTCTTCAAACAGCTGACTGAATTGAGGGATATTCTCCTCTTTCAACGAAAGCCCCACTGCATACGTATGACCTCCGAAGTTTTCAAGCAGATGTCTTGTAGAGTTTACTGCAGAATAGATGTCGAATCCCTGGACCGACCTGCTGCTGCCTGTAGCCATTCCATTGGCATAGGTGAGCACAACAGAAGGTTTGTAGTATAACTCTGTAAGGCGAGAGGCAACAATGCCAATTATACCTTTATGCCAGTTCTTATTGTAGATGACGATAGAGCGTTTACCATGGACTATATTGACATTATTCTCAATCAATTCGTTAGCCTCTTCGGTAATCTTCTTATCAAGTTCCTTACGGTCTTTATTATATTGGTCAATTTCGGCGCCGCGCTGATAGGCATCGTGAAGGTCGCGAGTGACAAGAAGCCCTACAGCTTCCATTCCGCTCTGCATCCTACCTGATGCATTGATTCTCGGGCCAATCTTGAAAATTACGTCAGATATGGTGATATCCTTGTTGGTAAGCTTGCAAAGACGGATTATGCTTCGGAGTCCAAGGTTTGGATTGGAGTTGAGCCGACGCAATCCGTGATAGGCCATTATGCGATTTTCTCCGACTATCGGCACTATATCTGCTGCTATGCTGACTGCGACAAGGTCAAGCAGGGAGTCAAGCTCATTATGATTGCCAAGGCCGTTGCTTTTTGCAAACCCCTGCATGAACTTGAATCCGACTCCACACCCACTGAGATGAGGGCATGGATAAGGAGATCCGGGCATCTTGGGATTAAGAATCGCCACTGCGGGAGGAAGCTCATCATCAGGAACATGATGGTCGCAAATGATAAAATCTATACCAAGTTGCTTGGCATATGCTATCTCATCGATGGCCTTAATACCACAGTCGAGCACCACAACGAGCTTTACATCATTTTCTGCGGCATACTCAATGCTCTTTTGCGAAATACCATATCCTTCTTCGTAGCGAGTAGGGATATAGTACTCAATATTGCTGTAGTAATTCTGCAGATATTTATAGACGAGAGCTACGGCAGTAGTGCCGTCAACGTCATAGTCGCCATAAATCATAATCCTTTCCTTTGCACCCATTGCGCGGTTAAGCCGGTTTACAGCTTTATCCATATCTGGCATAAGGAAAGGATCGTGAAGATCATCGAGAGAAGGGGAGAAGAACCCGTTGGCTTCATCGGTTGTATTGACACCACGACGCAAAAGGAGTTCCGCTACGGGGGGAAGCCCACCGCAGACCGGAAGAAGAGCTTCAGCTTTCTCCTGCTCCTGAAGTGTAAGTGGTTGATAATTCCAGTTATTGCTCATGGTGTCAAATTATTAAGGGGTAGAACGTGATAGACACATTCTATCTCATATTGCAAAATTAATAAAATAAAGTCAAATTTGCAAGAAGTCAATTGAGATTTCAGTTACATTAGAGCTTTCTTTATTCTTTTTTAACAAAAGAAGTCCCTTCTCCGAGACTTCGAAGAAGGGACGATATTCATATCGTGGATATGTTATTTTGACTTTATGAATGCCATAATTGCCTTTGGAGTGAGCGAAGATCCTTTCAAAAGCATTGAAGAGGCATAAATCTTTCCTCCTATGATGATAGCAATATAGGCAGAAGCATAAAGCACAATGAGCGAAAGGATTGTGCTCCAGAGAGGCACCTCTCCTGTAATGGCATTCACAGCTCCTACCGTCGGGGAGGTAAGTGGGAAATACGCACACACTTGAGCCAAGACAGATGTTGGATGGTCTACGGCATACATCCCTATATACATCGAAGCAAGGACCACCATCATCAGTATCGAAAGATATTGCTGATTCTCATTATTACTGTCGGTAAGAGCACCGCAAGCTGCAAAAAGAGAACAGAACATCAGGTAGCCGCCTACAAAATACAGAACAGACCATAGGAGGGTTTCCCAAACCAATGGATGTAAAAGATAATGCCAGGGAACAGAAACATCAAATACAAATAGCATCCCTATACCAAAAAGCAAAATGCAAGCTCCCCATAGAGCCACTTGTGTCAAACATATAAGAGCAACGCTGATGATTTTAGCAGTCAGCATAGTCCTGCCTGTCACGCAAGTGGCAAGGAACTCCATGATTCTGTTGGTCTTTTCCTGACGAACCATCTGCATGACCTGACTTCCACATATCATTATAGCTAAGGTAAGAAACAAACCCACCATCATGGCAATAGCCTTGGCAGCTGTCATTCCATCTTCCTCCGGAGTCAGTCCGGTGTTTTCATTGACAGAATTTACCAAAGATGTGTAGGAATCAGAGTCAGCCATCAGAAAGCCCATAATCATACCGAATGCTATCATACCTAAGGGAAACACAAAAGTAAGCACCCAGAAAGATTTTTTTGTGACCGCTGTCTTATATTCATTTATTACAATTAATTTCAATTTATTCATAGCGAATTGGGAGATTAGGAAGGGTTGTTTTCTGTCATCTTTTCAGCCGGAATTTCTACTGGCGACTCAGAAGCAGGTTTAGTATAGTTGATAAAGATATCCTTAAGAGAGGGGAGGGCCTCTTCGAAGTGCAATATCTGACTTTGCATCGCCACTGCATCAAGGACATCATTGTTCGACATAAGAGGATTTCTTTTCAGTTTATAAGCAAATCCCCTTCGCCAGTTAAGGCTGTCGATCTTTTCAATTTCCGTTATAGCTCCACCGGACAGCAACAACGGTTGCGACAACTCGGTAGAGGTGGTGAGAAGCAAGGTATTATCCTTATGATTTTCCTTTATATTGACCATTGAGTCGGCAACAAGGAGATGACCATGATCGACAAGCACAATGTCGCTACACATCTCCTCGATTGCAGGCATATTATGAGAACTCAGTATAATAGTTGATCCCTTTTCGCGAAGACGCTCGAGGATTTGCTGCAGAATCTGGCCGTTGAGAGGATCAAAGCCACTGAAAGGTTCGTCAAGGATGACGAGTTTAGGCTCGTGCACCAGCGTGCATATAATCTGCACTTTCTGTTGGTTTCCTTTAGAAAGTTCCTTAAGCCTACGACGCTCCTGACCTTTGAGATTGAACATCTCAATATATTCGTTCATCACTACACGCAAGCGTTTGGGATCGCCTCCTTTAAGCTGCCCAAAATACATTATCTGGTCGGCCATACGCATAGTATCGTAGAGTCCTCGTTCTTCAGGCATATATCCAATGTTGCGTGAGGCTTCGATTGATGCATTCTCTCCAAGAATCTTCACGCTGCCTGCATCTATGGTAAGAATACCGTTGATGATGCGCAGTAGAGTGGTCTTTCCCGCACCATTAGGACCGAGAATGCCACATATCGATCCTTCTCGTATTCCAAAACTGACGTTGTCAAGGGCTCTCAACGAGCCAAAACATTTGGTCAAGTTTTCAACTTCAAGAATATTCATTGTAAAAATAGTATGTTGCTATGTTGTCTTTAAAATGTTAGACGCACAAAAAGTGAGAAAAGTTACACTTTCATTTGATTTTTTTTCCAATGGTCCGGTCACCCATCTCTTTTCCGAGAAGACCCCTCTTTTCCACAAGAGCTTGAGTCTCCATAAGGATTTTTTGTTCCTCCTCTGGGGTAGAACGACCAATTATGCTGTCAAGTTGTCTCATCTTGTCGCGGATCATCTGATTGAGCATTTCATTTTTCCATTCCATTACACCACGGGGCACAAGTATCCTCATCCTGTCTATCTCCATCTTCCTTTCGCTGACAGGATTGTTGCGGATATAGATGTTGCTCAGGGGCTGCTCCTCATTCATGGCTTCTGTCACAGTGCGCCTGACATCATCATCATGATGACTTGAAAGCTTTTGCTCCACATAATACCGGGCAAATTCAAATCGGCGTTTAGCCAGCTCTTCATTCACTCTTTCTTCCAATAAGCGCTCTGCACGACGGATCTCCTCCATGTTAAGGTTCTTGGCAGCAATTTCATCATAACCTTCCTTTAGCATCTTCTGCCTTTCCTTTTCAAGCCCAGCCTTAAAAGCGGAATTTTCATTCTGAAAATCTTCCTTCAGGTCGAGAATCCTATTGAAAGTCTTAGCAAAAGGCGGGAAAGTAAACCAAATGTTGTCATCATGAATTTCCTCTGCCACGTATTCCGCCGCATTGAGCATATCATGAGTGCCATCTTCAAATTCCACTTCACAGAAGTCAAGGATCCCGTATCTCACACAATTATAGACTACAGTGCGCTCAAAGGGATAAAAGGGATACATCTCAGCAATCTCTCTTCCCTTGGAGGGCCGGAGCTGTTTTGATAAATCAGGCTGAGGATTGTCTTCATTCTCCTCAATGCGATCAAGATCAGAATTTTGTCGCTGGCGACGTTGCTGCTCCACGACATCACCTCTCGACTTTTCTACAGCCCCCTCTATCACTTCTTCCTTTACTCCCAGAATCCTGCTACATTCCTGAATGTAGACATTACGCTTCACTTTATCCGGAATATGAGCAAGCGATTTCACGACGCTTTCTATTGCAGAAACTCTCTTTTGAGGATCGTTTCCAACATCTTTCAGCAGCACTTGGGCTTTGAAGCGTATTATGTCGGTAGCATGTTGCTTTACGTATTCACGAAACTTTTCCGGGGTGTTTTCGCGTGCAAATGAGTCTGGATCATGGCCATCGGGAAGGAGAAGCACCTTGACATTCATCTTATGGGCAAGAAGCATGTCAATGCCTCGCAAAGATGCCTTTATTCCGGCATCATCACCGTCGTAGATTAATGTGATATTATCAGTAAACCGATGTATCATGGCAATCTGACCATCGGTGAGGGCTGTGCCGGAAGATGCCACGACATTTTCCATACCTGATTGCCACATGCCGATGACATCCATATATCCTTCTACGAGAAAGCAATTGTCTTGCTTTGCTATCTCCCCTTTTGCCTGGAAAATACCATAAAGCTCATTGCTCTTCTTATAAATTGAAGATTCCGGAGAATTAATGTATTTGGCCATCGACCCTTTTAGGTCGCGGCCTCCTAATGCCACGACTTTTCCCGACGGATTCAACACAGGGAATATGACGCGGCCACGAAATCTATCATAGTAAGAACCTGGAGTCTTCTGCGACTGTCCAAGCACTCCTACATCGGATAGGCTTTTCAAATCCATTCCCTCAAGCTTCGCTGCATCAGAAAGGGAATGGCCGCTGTCAAGGTTATAGCCAAGTCTAAATTTCTTTATAGCTTCATCTGTCACACCTCTCTGATAGAGATACTGCAAGCCGACAGTCCTTCCTTCCTCAGTGTCACGAAGCTCTTTTTCCATCTTCTGAGCCGCCCATTCATTGGCCAGAAGAAGGGATTCACGCTCATTAAGCTGCCGACGCTCATCTTCCGAAAGTTCCTTTTCTTCAACCTTTATATTATATTTTGCGGCAAGATGCAGTAATGCATCATGGTAGGAGAGTCCCTCCTTTTCCATAATGAAATTGACAGGAGAGCCACCTTTCTTGCATGAAAAGCAGTAGCAAAAGTTTCTTACAGTATTGACAGAAAAAGATGGGGTCTTCTCATTGTGAAAAGGGCAGAGTCCGACGTAATTCCTACCTCGCTTGATAAGATGCACATAATCACTGACCACCTCCACAATGTCGGCAGTGTCAGTGATTTTCTGTACGGTTGCTTTATCTATCATTTAAGTGTCTCTACCCAATGGAGTATTTCTGAGGCTGTTGTTTCGCTCACAGGCACGAGAGGAAGCCTCAATTCATTTTCAAGAAGTCCCATATCATGCATGACGCACTTCACACCTGCTGGATTTCCATCGGCAAACAACAGACGGATGATCTCACGGAACTTGAAGTGATAGTCAACAGCCTCGATATAGTTGCCCTCCAAGCAAAGATGCACCATCTCAGAGAAATCCTTAGGATATGCATTTCCAAGAACAGAAATCACTCCCTGGGCACCAAGAGTCATCAGAGGATACGTCATGCCATCATCACCACTTAGCACAGTGAAATTCTCTGGTTTTTCGCGAAGCAGACGCTGGATCTGATGGATGTTGCCGGAAGCTTCCTTGATACCGATAATACCGGGCACCTCCCGAGCAAGACGAAGAGTAGTGTCAGCCGCCATATTTACACCTGTACGTCCTGGCACATTATAGAGGATGACAGGAAGGGGAGAGGCCTCTGCTATGGCTTTGAAATGACAGAAAATTCCTTCTTGCGATGGCTTATTATATGGAGGCACAACGGAAAGGATTGCCGAATATCCGGAGAAATCTTCATTCTGCAATTGCCTTACACTTTCAGCTGTATTATTTCCTCCGACTCCAATCACGAGGGGAATCCTACCTTCCGTACGTTCTTTCACGAAGTTTTTAACTGCAGTCTTTTCCTGAACTGACAGGGTAGGAGTTTCGCCCGTGGTTCCCAACACTACGAGAAAGTCAGCACCGTTATCCACGACATGATCTATAACCCGTTTAAGAGCAGGGAAATCAATTTCTTTATTTGAAGTAAAGGGAGTGACCAAAGCTACGCCCATTCCGAGAAAATTCAAGTGTGCCATATGGAACTTTGTTAATAGATGCTGTTTTCAACTACAAAATTAAGGATTTTTTTTTATTCTACAAAATTTTTGCGCAAGCGTAGGAGAGAATAGCTAACAAAAATACCCTCGATTCACATCGAAGGTATAAGCGTTGCCTTGGAAAGACTCGAACTCTCAAAGGCGGAACCAGAATCCGGTGTGCTACCATATTACACCACAAGGCAGAATAATCAAATTTTCAAAATGTTGCCTTGGAAAGACTCGAACTCTCTCGAAATCTATCAATGGCGGAACCAGAATCCGGTGTGCTACCATTACACCACAAGGCAATATTTAACAAAATACACCACAAGGCTATTTTGTGTCATGCGGGGCGCTTCCCCTTTTGACGATGCAAAATTAATGCTTTTTTTTCAACTGACCAAATATTTTTTCAAAAAAAATGAGTTTTTTATTGATTGTAGCCAAGCAGATTCTTGAAGTGCTTGGCTATAATATTTTTCACTAAATTGATATCTACTTCTTTATGTAGTTCCGCCGCCATAGATGTCACTCCTTTGTCTAAAAAACCACAGGGATTAATCATCCTGAACCCGTTTAAGTCAGTGTTGACATTGAGAGCAAGCCCATGCATGGTGATGTAGCGGCTACATTTCACTCCAAGAGCACAGATCTTCCGTTCTCTTTCAGTTCCTGCATCAATCCAAACCCCACTCGCTCCTGCTACCCGCTCACCCTTAAGGCCAAATTCAGACAATGTCCGGATTACGGCCTCTTCAAGCATCTCCACATAATCCCTGACGCCCATCTTATGAGCTTCAAGATTAAGGATGGGATACGCCACCAGCTGGCCAGGACCATGATAAGTCACATCTCCACCTCTTTCTATTCTATGCATCTCAATCCCACGAAGCGCCAATTCCTCTTCCCTAAACAGTATGTTTTCCGGTTTCGCATGTCTGCCGAGAGTGATGACCGGATTGTGCTCTACCAATAATATAAATTCCCTATCTATAGGAATTCCTTGTCGCTTCCGCTCCACCATCATGCTGAAAAGCTCTCTCTGCTTGGAAAGCATTTCACCATAATCAGCATATCCTTCGTCAATTATTTCAAGTGTCATATTCTAAGGTCAAAATTTAAAATGAAGGGCTACCCTGAGTCCCGACTTATCAATACCTGAAGAATTAAGATAGCTTAGACGCCACACATAGTCAACCCTTAAGATCTTAAATATATTGTCTATACCAGCACTTATCTCCATATAAGGTGTATCTCCTAAGACACTGACATTAGCATCAGTAGGGAAACGGAATAAGTTAGGGTGCAGTTCAGGGTTATTCTTCTTGCTCAAAGTTCCCCATAGACATTTGAATCCTACCACTTCACGAAGCTTTGCCAATTTAACGATAGGGATTCTGTTGAATAAGACTCCATTTCCCCAATATGTCAAATCGCATGATGCGTATCTGTCCATGGCAAACTCCATAGGATTCATTAGAGAGTATGATTCAGGCTGTATCGTATAACTCAAGTTTGCATTAGCCCACAACAGTTCAGTGAAAGGTACCTGACTCCAGATGATTCCTCCTTTAGCCAAGACATCAAGATAACCGAATGAAGAAAACCAAAATCGTTTCCACACCGACATTTCAGTTTTACATACACTGAAGCGAGAGCCACGGATTGCTTTAGGGCCCCATTCTTGTGAAAGAAGAAATACCGGAGCATCAAGATTGACAGCCATACGTGTCTCTTTGCCTTGTACGAATTTCTCGCCTGGAGCAAATCTAATCGATCCTCCGATTGATGTTCGCCTATAATAATGGACCTGATTGCCATATCCATCTACGAACGGAAGCCATTGTGAAGCATCCTGCTTAATGTGTTCGCCCCAAAAGCTGAAAGTGAAATTATTTGGAAGCTCCAGTCCATACTCCAATCTTGTCTGATGTCGGTAAGTGACAAGCTTATCCTTCAAGCGTTTAAGACTGAGGAAAACATTGTCGGCATTTGTGAAATGATAGTGCTGCCCGATCATATCAAGATCATACATGTGAGTAAACCGTATGCTATTGACCGGAAATTCCCGACTATGATACTTTTTCTTGTTGAATGAATATTCAAGTTCTCCCTTATATTTCCATTTCTTGTCGTGTGTGCCATAAGCGACATATCCTCTTGCAAACCAATGTGGGGATAAGTTGGCTGTTGTCATTCCTCCGACACGTAGCCTTATGCCTTCAATTGGATTAGTGCTGATTAAGGTATTAATAGGGCCAAAATCAAACTTACTCTTTTTCCCGGTCTTTATGTATCCATTGACGAGTACTACCAGAACTTTTTCGCCCCAATAAAACAATGGATATTTCCTCAATTGAGACATAAACGAGTCCATGTTTGATTCAGCTCCCGATAGGGCATCTCCTCTCAAATCAGAAAGGAATTCATCGTTATCTCCTTCAGAAGGACCAATCTCAATATATGGGCCTATGGCATCATAGGCCCGACTGAGGTCGGCGCGCAGTTTGTCAGAGAAATTCTCAAATCTTGTCATTCGACCGGCAGAGAACCGTTGGGCGCCTTGAATAATACAAATGTCAAGATCCAACCGGTCTGACAGCTTGTGCCTATAGCCTGAACTGTCTTTCTCATAAAGCTGTTCTACATAAAGATTGTCTATGAAGTTAAGATTGACAGTCCTTGGAACCTTCATAAACACTTTTCGTATGAATCCCGTAGTATCCCCTACTTCCACAAAGAGATTGCCGGAAAAAGTAAAGTCAGCAGGATTACGCGGCATGAATGTCAGCTGCACGCAGCGAGTCCCTTCCACTTCAAGAGTATCCGTGATGAAATAGTGGTAATGGAGGTTGCCATTTACTGAGAGAGGACTTGGAAACTTATTGTTAAGTATGGTAATGTCATTGTCGTAGATATTTATTTCCCTAAGCAGATCATTGAGCACAACCTCTACATTCCCGGTGTCAAACATTTCGCTTACGCCGTATGAAGATCCACCCCTCCCGACGGTCTTTTTATTTTTTCCGGCATCTGAATAAAGGATAGTAGAAGCTTTTTCGTTGAGTAGCACCTTAAGCATCTGCCGTTGTCCGTAAGATGTAGTGTCGAGATATGTCTTAAGCTCAGGATTCTTATTTAGGTCCTCTTCTGAAATATCAAGTAGTCCGAGAGTGATTTTATCATATTGGTCATAGCTGTAGTTATCCTGATTGCGTGGATCCCCCTTCTTCTGATTTCTTCTGATAGATTGTATCAACTCCACTGCGGGATTATTTTTTGTGGAATATTTTTCTTTTCGCGGTGTGACAAGCAGCTCTTGAAGTTGACGTGCCTCACGTAGAAAAATGGCTGTATCCACTTCCAACTGCGGCTCTTGAGCCGAAACCATAAACCCTGAACACCCAAAACCAATACACAAAATGATGATGAGCATCACTTTAGGAAGCAATGTCATCATTTTTTTTATTGTTCTTTTGCGGATTATGTCTGATTTCATTAATTTTGCATCGAAAACGACAGGGTTTCACGCTACAAAATTAATAAAAAATATTCGATTTCATCATGGCATTGGAGATAGAGTATAAATATTTAGTGAAAAATGACAGCTATAAGAAGTTGGCAAAAGCATCAATCCACATATGTCAGGGATATCTATGTAAGGATCCCGAACGGACGGTGCGTGTGAGAATCAAAGGAGATAAGGGCTATATCACAATCAAAGGAAAGAATTCCGGAGCAGTCAGAAGCGAGTTTGAATATGAGATTGACATTGAGGATGCAAGGAAGATGCTTGATATGTGTCTTAGGCCTATTCTTGAAAAAGTCAGATATATAGTTCCTTTAGAAAATCACATCTGGGAAGTAGATGAGTTTATGGGCGAGAGAAGCGGATTGGTCACTGCTGAAATAGAGCTCTCTTCCCCTGATGAAAAATATCTGATTCCTGATTTTGTGGGAGATGATGTCACAGGGAATCCCGCTTACTACAATTCTAACCTATGACATTTTAGCAGGTTGTCATTTTCTCTTTGTCAATGACATCAGCATCACTTCAAGTTCGCTTCTAATTTCTTGAAGCTCATTGATGACTTTAAGTTTTTTAGAAATATTACTTCGGTTTTGCCTGAACTGAGCTTTTGCAGCATCCACCTTTAGTCCCTTTGTTCTCAGGAGATAGTGTATGATGCGCAGATTCTCTATGTCAGCCGGAGAATATTGCCTGATTCCAGTCGGGGTCCTTGACGGAGCAATCTCCGGAAATTCTATTTCCCAATAGCGTATCGTAGCCTGTGGAACACCGAGAAATTCTGCCACATCCCCAATCTTATAATATTTTTTATTAAAGTCTTCCATCCCAAATAAGTTAGTCCATGACGTGACCGGAATTTTCTGCAAGCTTTATCATGTCGATATACTGCTGAGGAGTCAGGTCCATAAAATAATAATGCACAGGGTTCTGTGGCTCACCCTTGAATCTGACTTCGTAGTGCAGATGGCTTCCTGTAGACTTGCCCGTAGATCCAACCTTACCGATCATTTCACCGCGCTTTACCTGTTGCCCGGGCTTCACAAGGATCTGGCTTAGATGTGCATATCTTGTGATATAGTTATATCCATGATTAAGGTCGATACAATTGCCATAAGCATCTTTTCTGTCAGCTACTTCCACTACTGCATCTGCTGTAGCGAAAACCGGAGTGCCTGTAGCTGCTGCAAAATCAAGACCTTCATGAAATTTGGCAGTACCATAGACGGGGTCTCGACGAAATCCATATCCCGATGACATGGTATAGTCTTTGACATTAATTGGCATCACAGAAGGTATTCTCGCGATTTTTTCTTTCTGTTCTCCGGCTGCCTCTCGTAATTGGTCGAACGAAACTGATTGAGAATAGATTTGCCGTTCGAGAAGATCCATCGACCTATTCATACGCCCAATAAGCTCAGCATCATTCATATGGCTCAAATCATCAAGGCGTGTGTCATTTTCAAGTCCCGATAATCTCTCATTGCTGCTCAGAGGATCCATCTGCATCATCACACGATAGAAATTATCATCGCGGTTCCTGATATCTTCCATCACTTTGATGGAGTTATCAAGGCGTTTTTCAAGTATGGCGTATTGTGATTTGAGTTTGCTGTTTTCCTCTTTAAGATTTTTTTCGGTTGGAGTGTCGAATACAAAATAAAGGATTGCATATAGACCAATTCCGATCGCTGCTCCTACTGTCAAATATCTTCCAAGAGATACAAGGCGTGACTTTAAGGTAGGATAGTGGCGCTCGAAATTGTCGGTATCTGGATTATATCGGTAAAATACCTGTTTCACTATATGAAAAACTTACTTATAGAAGTTTGATGCTTATGTAGCGTTTTGGATTTTTCTTTATATCTACAATGAGAGAGTCGATATCGGCAGAAACTCTATTGAGTTGGTGGTAGAGTTCGGGGTCGCTTGTCAGCAATCCCAATGTAGAGTTCTTGTCATTGAGCTGTTTTGAGAATTGTGAGAGATTAGCAGTCAACTGATTGACATTATCCACGGTTGCATCTAACGGGAGCGATTTCAATTGATATGAAAGTTGTCCGAGATTGCCGACGATAGTGTCAAGTGACTGAGTCAGCTTCGCAGTATTGTTAGCAATACGAGGCACTTGATTATTCATTGTGCTGTTAAGTCCTTGCGTAGTGGCAAGAAGATTGCCGGTGATTCCGTCAAGTCTTCCGATAGAGGCTGACAATGCTGGATCGGCGACAAGCAAGTTCAGGTTGTAAAGCAGAGAATCCACCTTAGGTAGAATACCGGTTATTGCAGGCATAAGTCCATCTTGAACCGACGACATAAGACCTTCTTTGACCCCGGTAGGAAGTTCACTGCCGGATGGAAGCATCTCCGGTCCTTTGCCCATTGAAAGTTCAATTCTCGCTCCGCTTAATAAAGTAGTACTAATTTCTGCACGTGTTCCTTCCGGAAGCTTGAGGTTTTTATCAAGAGCCATCACAACCTCAACTTTCCCTGGTTTTGTGTAATTGAAATTTACTTCCCTTACCTGTCCAACCTTATAACCATTTATAAGGACAGGAGAAGAGACTGTGAGTTCATCTACATTATCATAATATGTCAAATAATAATGTGCTGGCCTGAAAAGATTGATTCCCTTGAGGAAATCAATTCCGAAAATGAGTATGACGATTGCGACTATCACTGATAGCCCTATTGCGAATTCCTTATTGAATATCTTTTTCATAATTTCTAATTATTCTTGGGTTTTGGCCGAATCTGCGGCTTTATACAAAATTATAACAACTAAGAATCAATTTCTTCTTTCTACAAATTTTTTTATTGACCTAAAGAGGGATTCGGCAAGTTCATCCTCGCCATCTTCAGAAGTCAGATATTTCACTGAATGAGGGTTACATATAAAGTCAAGCTCCACCAGAACTGCAGGCATCGATGTGGCCCAAAGCACCCAGAATCCGGCTTGGCGCACACCTCGGTTGGCTCTTCCAGCAATATCAACCAATGCATTCTGTGCATCACTTGCTACTCTGATACTCTCTCCAAGATTTCTTTTCTGAGCCATCTCAAAGATAATATAGCTTTCATCTTTTGAAGGGTCAAAGCCCGAATATTTTTCTTTATAATCGCTCTCAAGCTCTATAACGGAGTTTTCTCTCATTGCCACCTTCATATTGTCTTGATCGCGGTGAAGACCGAGAACATAGACAGAACTACCGTTGACCGACTGCCTTCCTCTTGATTTCTTATCAACAGAGTTGACATGGATTGACATAAAGAGATTCCCTCCAGCATCATTGGCTACATCAGCACGCTCCTGAAGAGTAAGGTATGTGTCAGTAGAACGGGTCATCACAACCTTTACCTCATCCTTCAAGTCGCGCTCAATCAGATGCCGAAGTTTTTTCGCTACGGTCAAATTAATATCCTTTTCCCGAGCCCCATTTTCACATGCACCGAAATCCGAGCCCCCATGTCCGGGATCAAGCACAACGGTAATTATGTCTTTTTCTTTATCTTTGTTTGCCGCGCATAGATTCATGGAAGCAAACAATGAAACAAGAAATATAGCGAACGATATCAATCGTCTTGTCATCTTAGTCAATTTTTAATCGCAAATGTAGACGCAAAATTAATAAAAATTATGTAATAATCTACGACTCTTGAATTAAAAATTCCGCAAAATGTGCCTTTTCGACCAAGTATTCCGTAATTGCGTTAAAGTATGTGAATTGGATGAACATTTATGGAAGCAAGCTCGTTTTATAATTAAATTAAGAAAATCTTAATAACACACACGATAGAAATAACTTTGTATATAACCTTTTAGGCACATTCGGGCCGGTGCATAACGTCCATCTCTATCAAACCCCATAAGGGCTTACTGCATAGATAATAATTGCAAAGGGACGTAGCTCCGGCCCGGATTGTGTCTTCACCTTTTCATTCAAAAATCTTAAATCTGATTGGAATCGTCAAAACAATGACCACTTGCCAGTTGTTTCACTTATATATATCCACTCATATCTGACAAATAATGAAAAAACTATTTCTTACTGCTGCAGTTGCAGCTCTTCTTTGCTCTTCCATGACATCCTGCATGGGAAAGTTTGCGCTGACAAGAAATCTTTATGCTTGGAACCAGCAAGTATCAAATAAATTTGTAAATGAAATTGTATTCGTAGCCTTTTGGATTTTGCCGGTTTACGAAGTATGCAGTATTGCCGACCTCTTTGTGCTCAATACCATAGAATTCTGGAGCGGCGACAATCCTATGTCAGCTTCGACAAAGGCAATTGATACCGACCATGGTCGCTATCTTGTGAAATGTGACGGTAAGGGCTACGATGTCACTCTGGAATCGACAGGAGAAACATTCCGACTTGATTTTGCACAGGGATCAAAGACTTGGAGTCTCCAGACCGACGGCAAGGAATATCCTCTGATGACATTCATCGACGATTCTCATGTGTCCGTGCCGTTGCCCGACGGAGGATGGCAAACTATTGAGATCTCTCAAGATGGTGTTCTTGCTTATAAGGCAATTGCGACATCTACAATGCTTGCCAACAAATAGTGGGCAGTTTTTTCCTGTGGGATTAATCCAAACAGCCTTTCATTTGTTGTAGTAGTAAAGACATTCAACTAAAAATATAAATTGATATGAAACCATTACACATTATCTGCGCCGTAGTAGGTGGTGCAATCGCAGGAGCAGCTGTAGGTCTTCTCGTGGCTCCAGAAAAGGGAGAGACTACTCGTAAGAAAATTATGAAAATCCTCAAGGAAAAGGGAATCAACCTTAAGGGAAGTGAACTCGAAGAGCTCGCTGACGAGATTGAGGATCAGATTGAAAAAAGTATCTAATAGATTATAAGTAAAGGAATAAGTATGAAAGCACTTAATATTCTTTATGCATTTCTTGGTGGTGCAATCGTAGGTTGCGGTGCAGCTATTCTCTTTGCTCCTGAAAAGGGAGAGGAACTGCGCAGCCGCATCGTACGTATACTGAAAAGAAAAGGCATCAAAATCAGCGACGAAGAAGTAGATGCTCTCGTTGCAGAACTCACTGGCGAGAATTAATACCGTCAAAAAATTTCATCGGAATATGAGTAATAATTCACTCATAGATCAAATCAAGGATATGTTAGCCCGGTCGAAAGACTGGGCTACTCTTGAATTGGAGTATGCCAAACTGACAGCTGCTGAAAAACTGACAATGCTTGCAGGATTGGCTTGCACCGGAGCTGTTTGCCTTCTTTTCGGCATAACAGCACTTATTATGTTTGGTATTTCACTTGCTTTCCTTTTTATGGATTTCATGGGAATCGCTCTCTCATTCCTTGCTGCGGGAGGTTGTGTGATAGTGTTGTTGGCTATAATCTATCTCCTTAGGGAAAAGCTCATTATCAACCCAATAGCACGGATAATTACCAAAATTCTGTTAAAATGATACCAAGCCATGGAGAATGTTAAACGTATAGAAGGAAGAGACAAGGTGATTTCTCCCATTGAAGAGCAACCGGTTGAATTCAAGGGTTATACACTTGATGAGATACGTCATCACCGGGCTTTGGTAGCAGTAAAGATGGAATTTGCGAAAGCAAAGATGTTTGAGCAATTTGAAGGTTTGAAAGATCGCAATCCTTTTGCGCCTGACGGAACGCTCAAAGCTGCTTCCAGATTGGGAACGATACCTATGAAAATTGTACGCGGTCTTAACTATACCGACTACATTATGCTGGGTATCTCCGCTTTTGGGACTATGAAAAAGGTATTCTCTTTATTCCGTAAGAAAAAGAAAGCATGAATTACTATAAAGTGCGCTTCAATTGCGTGCCATGTTCAGAAGATATCACAGATCTTTTGGCAGCATTCCTCGCCGACATCGGTTTTGAAAGTTTCGAACCGGATGAAGCGGGGTTGACTGCTTATGTGCAAGCATCTGATTTCTCTGAAGAATCGATAAAGGAAATCATCGAAGATTTCCCAATGGAGACATCAATCTCATTTGAGTCTGAGTTCGTTGAGAGCAAAAACTGGAATGAGGAGTGGGAGAAGCATTATTTCCAACCTATAGTGATAGCTGGAGAATGTGTGGTGCATTCGTCATTCCATAAGAATGTCCCGGAGGCTCGCTATGATATTTTGATCGACCCTAAGATGGCATTCGGCACAGGTCATCATGCCACGACTTCGCAGATGATGCGCTACGTGCTTGATCTCAAAGATATTGATGGCAAATCAGTGATCGATATGGGAACCGGCACAGGAATCCTTGCCATTCTTTGCAAGATGCGTGGAGCTGGAAATGTCACAGGTATAGAGATTGATCCGGGAGCATATGAAAATGCACTGGAGAATGCGACCTTGAATAATCAGGATATTGATTTCATATGCAGTGACGCATCCGCATTGGAAAACTGCCAGCCAGCAGATATATTCCTCGCCAATATCAACCGAAATGTCATCACTTCCGACATCAGCAAATATGCTGAAAAGATCAAAGATGGAGGAGTGCTTTTGCTCAGTGGCTTCTACACAGCCGACATTCCGATAGTGATGGAAGCAGCTGCTCCTCTCGGCTTCACTCTCGACAAAACCTCCGAAGAAGGTGATCATTGGGCAGCAATCCGACTCCTTAAAAAATAAGATTTCGAATAAAAAACAAGAAATACAAATTCATGGGAAAAATATTCTGAAAAATTTGGAGGATTGTAAATTAATCATTAAATTTGCAAAAGAATATTTTTGACGGGGCATTAGCTCATCTGGCT
>DAAK01000212.1:22571-23781 GCA_001701075.1 Bacteroidales bacterium GP3
GTGACGAGTTCGAGTCTCGTATGCTCCACATACTTGATTTTTAACAGTTTACCCTAAAAGAGGAGTAAACTGTTATTTTTTATAAATACAATTTAATAAACAATAATAGAATGAAGAAGTATTTAACTATCATGGCAGCGGTGCTCGCATTGGCATCCTGCTCGAATGAAAAGGGAACTGTCACGGTCTCTGTGCCTACAGATGGTCCCAAGCAATTGATTGTCACCCATGGTCTGGTATCAGATATGCTGAATGCCAAGACCCAAGATGACCTTAATCTCGTCACTGACACTCTTGATGTGACAAGCGGAAAGACTACCCTGAAAATAGACGAGAGGGGTGATGCACGTTACTTCATCCAAGTTTCTCAAATGGAAGGCATCGACTTATACACCCGACCGGGCGAGACGTTGAAGGTTAATGTAGTAAGCTATGATCCACTCGACTATTCCGTTGCGGGCAGCCAATTGATGGTGGATGTCACAAAACTTAATAAGATCACAACTCCGCTTATGAAGGAATATTATGCAATGGCCGAAAAAGGACAACCTACAATGGAGGAAGTGCAGGCTTTTATGCAGAAATATGAAAAGGCCGTTGTGGACTTCATAAAGACAAATCCAAAGTCTCCCGCCGTACCTTATGCAATGTTTGACCTTGAAGGCGAGTCACTAAAAAATGCCTATGACTCTATAACTCCGGAAGCAAAGAAATCAATTCTGTTCCCGATTATCGAGAAACAGATGCAGAAGGGCAATGAACAAGCGGCGGAGATGAAGGCAATGGAAGAAAAACGCGAAGCTCTCAATGGCAGCATGGCTCCTGGCTTTACTCTTAAGGATCTGCAAGGAAAAGATGTTAGCCTTTCCGATTTCAAGGGGAAATGGGTTGTACTTGATTTCTGGGGTTCATGGTGTGGATGGTGCATCAAGGGATTCCCGAAGCTTAAGGAAGCCTATAAAGAATATGCTGGCAAACTTGAGGTGATCGGTATCGATTGCAACGAGACAGAAGAGGAATGGCGTGAAGGAGTCAAAAAGCATGAATTGCCCTGGGTGAATGTCTACAATCCTCGTGAGACTAATCTCCTTGATGAATACCTTATTTCAGGTTTCCCTACCAAGGTCATCGTCAACCCGGAAGGCAAGATAGCCAACATAACAGTAGGAGAGGACCCGTCCTTCTTCACGACCCTCTCTTCTCTCATCAA
>DAAK01000092.1:0-197 GCA_001701075.1 Bacteroidales bacterium GP3
CGGATTCCGCTTCGGTTCCGAGTCAATCCCATGGAAGAGAGGATTCCCAGCCTCCCCACCAAAGCAAGGAAAGTAGCAAGCATGCTCTGCATGCGCCCTCGCGCGTCCTGCCGAGTCGCGAAGCCTGCTGAAGACTGAAGACTGAAGACTTTGCGGCATTGCCGCAATTCCGTTGCATCAATGCATCAACAGATGCA
>DAAK01000092.1:220-19770 GCA_001701075.1 Bacteroidales bacterium GP3
GAGCCCTGATGGACCACTACATCCATGCCTATCCCATGCCTCTGCCAAAAACGTCCTCGCAAAACGCAAAACGCATCACGCGCCTCGCGAATCGCCCATGCCTTGATATAGGGTATTGACATTTGGGTCGATGACATGACCGCATTCATCGCCTTATACCCTCCTCGCCATAGGTGGCGGGGCATAGAATTAAAGCGTGCATCCGGCATCATGCCGTTTGCGCGCTTTTTTTTTGTGGGATATACCTTTTTTCTCAAATTTTATCACTAACTTTGCTTTATCAAACTTAAAACTGAAAATCATGAATAAATTCTTCTTTCTGTGTCCATTGCTTGCAGCCTCTTTCTTGGCAATGGATGCTAAGGTGACTCCAGGTTCAATGATCACCGACAATATGGTGCTCCAGCAAAATGCGAAGGCTCGCCTTTATGGAACTGCTGATCCAAACAAGACTGTAACTGTCACTCCTTCTTGGAACAATACCCCTTATCAGACCAAGTCTGACTCTAACGGGAAATGGAAAATTTCCATTGACACTCCAGCTGGTGGCTATACCCCTTATTCCATCACAATCTCCGATGGATCACCCATCACCCTTGATAATATTTTGATAGGGGAGGTGTGGCTCGCTTCTGGTCAGTCTAACATGGAGATGCCTCTGAAAGGTTTCTGGGGTTGCTGTGTCGAAGCTGGATATGATGAAGTGGCTGCCGCTCGCGAACGCGCCAACAAAATCCGTTTCTATACAGTACCTCTAAAACAAAGCTACGAACCTCTTGAGACTATTGATGCCTCATGGACTGTCCCAGGTCCCGACACTGCTGAGGAATACAGTGCAGTGGGTTGGAATTTTGCAAAACGTCTCAACGACGTGCTTGACGTGCCGGTCGGTATTGTAAGATGCGCTTACGGTGGCGCAAGAGTCGAGAGTTGGACTCCACGTGAGATTTTGGAGACCTACTCTGATGTGTCTCTAAATCCATCCGACATCGAAAATATGACCCATTATGTTCGTCCCCTTTTGATGTATAACGCTATGTTTAATCCTGCAAAGGAATACACCTACAAAGGTATCATCTGGTATCAAGGGTGCTCCAATGTTGGTGAACACGAAAATTATGCTCCTCGTCTTGCAAATATGGTGCAACATTGGCGCAAGGAGTTAGGGGAGGGGGATATCCCTTTCTATTCAGTAGAGATAGCTCCTTATGAATATGATTCGGAAGAGCAAGATGGAAAGGCTCCTCTCTTGCGCGAGGCTCAATGGAAGGCTGTCGAAATCATTCCTAACTCAGGCATCATCTGCACTAATGATCTCGTGAAACCATACGAGCGTCACAACATCCATCCCGCGGATAAAGCTACCCCTGGTAAGCGTCTCGCAGAATTAGCCCTCAACAAGACCTATGGAAATACCGTATTCCCAATCGAATGTCCTCGCTATAAAGGTCATCGTATTCAGGATGGCGCAGTTTGGGTATCTATTGATTCTCCAAGCTATGGCATTTGCCGCAATTATCAGATTGAGGGTTTCGAGGTGGCTGGTCCCGACAAGGTGTTCCATCCCGCTGATTCCGTTTGGCTAAACTGGCAAACAAACGAATTCGTCGTTTCAAGCAAGGATGTTCAGGATCCGGTGGCTGTTCGCTACGGTTGGCAAGATTTCCTTCCGGGTAACGTCCATGCAGGCAATTATCTTCCTCTCATCCCATTCCGAACCGACAATTGGGACTGACCGCTTATTTCGCCCAATTTACACGTTGCGCAGAATTGGCACCAGGACCTTTGCTCCCTCGCTCAAAATAGCGCGCAGTCTTCTCATTTTCAGGATTGCTCCAATTGTCCCAACCCGCAGGTGTGATATGGCTATCCATCTCGCAGTCAATGAAGGCTGTATATGCATACGGACGCCACGGACGACCTAAATATACCTTTTTCACATCCGGAGCTGCCGTAAGTTTACAATTCTTGAACACAAACCCCACTTCCACATCTTCGGGTGTGGAAGCGGCGGTTATATAGGAATCTGCTTTGCTTTGGATTTCACAGTTTTCAAACTTAGCTGTCGCGGGTCCGAAGATGAAGTCGGTGGTGCCCTCTACATAACAGTTGTCAAATTCCAGGTTGGAGTCGTGTCCTGCAAGAAAAAGAGTGTCCTGATCCCCTAAGAACCGGCAATTCTCAAACTTTAGGTTTGTCCCTTCTGTATGTAGCGCCACTGCCTGACCTACTCGTCCAGCATTATTGCGGATTGTCAGATTCTTAAATGTCATATTGCAACCGTCCACTCGCATGGTATAAGTGCGGAACGTACCCATATTATCAAGTTTGGCGTAGTCATTGTAGGTGATAAGTGTCTTTTCTGGATCTTCCCCGATAAAATCCACATTCTCAAGCCATGAAGGAATAATCACCTTCTCATGATACTCACCATTCTTGATATTGACAGTCACGCGATAATCCATATAGGCACGTATGGCCTCAAGAGCCTCCGTTATGGTCTTGAAATCCCCACTGCCGTCAGCGGCAACAGTTATTTCTCTCATATATTCCACGCTCCAAGCTTTCGGGACTGCCATCATAAGCATAATGGCCATAAATAGTAGTTTTACGACTTTCATGATATAGGTTTTTGTGATTTCTATTTGCAAAATTAACGTTTTTACTCAATATACACAAAAAAGGAGCGCGAAAATTGCGCCCCTCAAATATCTGACTTCTGCTCTCTGGACTCTGGAATCTGACTTCTGGCCTCATTTTTTCTTGTAAAACGGGATATCCATCCTCGTCCAGACAGCATTAGGTATTGCTTTCCAAGCTGCAGAGAGTGCTCCCCAACGAGCATCGACATATTCTACTCTTGGATGTTTCACTATAGCCCGAATTATCTGCGGAACGACATAGTCAAGGTTCATCTCCATTGGGTAGGAAGTATCATCATTAAGTAGGGGAGTGCGAATCCATCCCGGACGGATGTCGGTAAAGGTGATGTCTACCTTCTCCTTGCGTGCAAGCTGTTCAAGAGCAACCAAATAGGTCTGGGCACATTTCTTCGAGGCCGAGTAAGCTGCCATATCACCGATTCCGTTTGTGCCAGCTACACTCGTAACGGCTACAATCTGTCCTTTTATTGCATTATCTCGGAAATATCCATATGCTGCACTGACCATACGTGCAAATCCTGCTGCATTGGTAGCAACTACCTCAGCTTCGCGATGCGGGTCAAGTGTCGGATTCGAATAGCCTATCCCTGCAACGTGGAAATATATGTCCATACCTCCCAATTTGTCGATGAGTTCCTCCATTTTTTTAGGAGCATCATTATGGTTGACATCAATCGACTCATATTCAACAAAATCAGGATACTTCTCCTTCAAGGCCTTCAGTTCTGAAGTGTGGCGTGCTGCAAGACCTGTCTTTACTCCTCGCGATGCTAATGCTTCAGCCACTGCCAGTCCGATGCCGGAAGAGGCTCCCATTATTACTATTCTTTTCATATGTGTGTTTTTGTTTTTTATTGGTATATAAATTATAACGCACTCACTTCCTTATTAGTTCAGTTGATTCGGTATTCAACTTTATAGCAAATTTCTGCATCTTCATTGAGAAGGTCATGGCGACTTCGCTTCAATCCCGTCACCCAGATTATCTGGCCATCTCTCTTTCGGGCAAGTACCCTTATCTGGGCCTTGGCTCTGCTGTCAAGCTTGGCATCGCTGATGATATCGCTGACAAGACGCGTTCCTCGCATTCCTAATGGTTCTACTCTATCTCCGATTTTCGGCTTTCGGATTATGTATTCGTTATGATCATGAGGAAGATATACGATATTATGATTCCGATTGCGCTTTATTTCAGTAAAAGTTTCAATGCTCATTTTCATTTCATCCCACAAAAATGTTGGTTCTGCTTCTTCTTGGATGTCAGTGATTATAAGTCTGTCTCTTTCAAGCACTGCTGTATATCTTTCATCCAAATTCCATCTTCTTGCACAGAAATCCCTGTCAAGAGCCTTCTTGATTTCATCAGCAATTTCAGAGTTTCCTCCGTATGGCTCAATAAATCTCAAAATTGTTCCTGTGGTGACACCAGCAGAATATGCAAGCAATGTATGATCGTCAGGACATAGCTTCTCAAGTTGCTTATTATAAAAATTCTCAATAATCTCACTTTCCTCCTTCATTATCCTGACAGTCTTCGACAAGGATTTTCGCGCTCCAGTCCATCTGTTTTCAAATAGTGGCAGTATCTCATGCCGAATGAAGTTCCGCTGATATTCGTTCGTAAGATTGCTTGAATCTATTATGAAGTCAACCCCTAAATCCTCAAGATATTCCTCTATTTCCTTCCGGCTTACGCTAAGAAGCGGGCGTATCACTTTCCCATTGTCCACAGCCATCCCTTTCAGTCCCCGACAACCACTGCCACGAAGCATATTGAGCATCATGGTCTCGATGTCGTCGTCTGCATTATGAGCCACTGCCACGCGCTCAAGACCATCTTCCTCCATGATTCGATAGAAATCTGCATACCTTAATTCCCGGCAAGCCATTTCCGTACTCAGCCCTGGATTCTTTTTGATATAATCCTCTACATCATATTCAATAGAATGAAGCTTTACTCCAAGCGTTTTGCAAAGATTTGATGTGAACTCAGAATCTCTGCCACTTTCCTTTCCGCGAAGGTGAAAGTTGCAATTCACAGCCTCCACACGAAGCCCTAATCGCTTTGAATTGTGCCAGCAGGCCATCAGCAACGCAACACTGTCAGCGCCACCACTCACAGCTACAAGCACCGACTTTATGCCGGAACCTTTCAAGCAATCAGCAATTTCTCCTTCAATCCTTCTCCTCAGATATTTGATCTCTTGTTTCATATCTCATCCAATAAGATCATTATGAATTATGCATTAAAACAAAGCCACACCATCGTCATGGTGCGGCTTTGCATTGAATTCTGTTGATTCCTTCCGCTTTTTACTTTTTGCTGCGGTTGCCATAACGGCTGCGGAATTTGTCCACACGACCTGCTGTGTCGACGAGTTTCTGCTTACCGGTGAAGAAGGGGTGTGAGCTGCTGGTGATTTCGAGCTTTACAAGGGGATATTCCTTGCCGTCGATCTCAATTGTCTCACGTGAAGCAACTGTTGAGCGAGTGATGAAGACTTCGTCGTTTGACATGTCTTTGAAGGCTACCTCGCGGTAGTTGGAAGGATGAATGTCTTTTTTCATTTTAATTTTCTGCAGTTAATTATTCGTTCTTTTGTCTCGACAGGTCGCGATCCCATCGAATTGGCGGTGCAAAATTACTAAAAATTCCCGACCTGACAAAATATTTTTAGTTTAAAGTTTAAATTATTATGCTAACTGGCCAGAAACAGAATTAGCAACTGAGCAACGATGACTCGCATGAACATCGTAAGCGGATACACAGTAGAATAAGCTACGGCCGGTGCATCATTGTTTGCTACCTTGTTGGCATACGCAAGTGCTGGTGGGTCGGTGTAATTTCCACTAAGCATACCGATGATAGTAAGATAGTTCATCTTATACTTCCAACGTGCAATGATGCCAACCACCAGGAGTGGAATAAGAGTGATTATAAGACCATATACCACCCACATGGCGCCTCTTACATTGAATACGGTAGCTGCAAAATCTTTTCCTGCAGCTATGCCTACAGAGGCAAGGAAGAGGCAGATGCCAATCTCCCTCAATAGCATATTGGCCGATGAATTTGTGTAAGTGACAAGATGGAACTTTGTGCCGTAAGCACTTATCAAGATTGCCACTACGAGAGGGCCACCTGCGAGTCCAAGCTTCATAGGAACGGACATCCCAGGCAAGAAGAATGGGATACTTCCGACTATAATGCCAAGGAAAATCCCGACAAACATTGTGAAAAGATTCGGTTCGTTAAGGCTCTTCAGAGAATTGCCGAGGCGGTCTCCGAGTCGTTCGATATCTGCCGGTTTGCCTACAACAGTCAATCGGTCACCTATCTGAAGACGAAGATTGGCCGTGGCAAGTAGATCTACACCAGCACGGTTCACGCGAGTTACATTCAGCTTATAACCCATCCTCAGACGAAGGCTGCCGAGTTTTACTCCATTATATTCTGTCTTGGTGACAAGTATCTTTTTCGAAACTACGGGACCTTGTACCATTTCCCATTTCTTCTCTACCTTCGGGCCGATGAATCTGTTGAAGGTCTCCTCATCTTGAATCGAACATACAAGAAGCACCAAGTCGCCCAACTCAAGAGTGTCATCGGATGTAGGAATCATCACCGTGCCATCGGGCTTCTCTATTCGGGATATGACGAAATTGGCATTGATAAGGGTATGAATCTTACGGATATCAAGACCTGCCATTAGTTCGTTGGTCACTTTTAGAGTCACCACGTGCGGAGCCAACTGGGAATCCTTGGTTTCATTATCTACCTCCTCGATTTCTTTTTTAATGTCGATCTTGAATATCACCTTTATCAGGATAAGTGAGAAAATGATTCCGACAACTCCAAGAGGATAGGCCGCTGCATATCCCATTGCCATATCTTGCGACACAGAGCTGGCGTTCTCATTAATCTGTAGCACTGTCTGCTGGGCTGCACCAAGTCCTGGAGTGTTGGTGACTGCTCCACTCATGATACCTACCATTTCAGGCAGTGAGGTGCTACCGGATGATCCTCCCTGAATATAATATATGGCCACAGCAATTATTGCATTAAGCAAAACGCCAGTCACTGCAAGCATATTCATCTTTACTCCTCCTTCCTTGAAGGATGAGAAGAAGCCAGGGCCGACCTGCATACCAATCGAGAATATGAAGAGGATAAGGCCAAAGTCGCGTAGGAAGTGAAGGATGTCTTGGTGCACAATATAGCCGAAGTGCCCAAGTAATATACCTACAAATAGTACGAATGTCACGCCGAGCGACACTCCGCAGATCTTAATCTTACCAAGATAAATACCTGCAAATATTACGAAACTATAAAGCATTACCGCCGAGGCAAGAGATTCATTGCCCGGTGATAAAAGTTCTATCAACCATTCCATGTATGGTCATTTTTAGAATCTAACAATAGTGATTTTAGAAACTCGATAAAAAGGGGAGAGGTATGTTTTGACGGCCCAGGTATTTCCCTGGGGCCGTCAATAGTATGGTTATTCGTATTCAATGAGATCTTGGTTGGTAGCCACAACATCCCCATTCTGGACAAGTACCTGCTTTACAACGCCATCGATTTCAGACTCAAGGTCATTTTCCATCTTCATGGCTTCGTAGACGATGACTTTTTGTCCAGCCTTCACTTTGTCGCCAGGTTTTACATCAATCTCTATGATTGTGCCACCCATTGGAGCCTTAAGGGTTGGGCCGGTAACAGGATCGTATGGACAAGCTGCTTGTGCCTCAGCCTCAGCCAAAGCTGCTGCGGCTTCATTGGCGGCTTCAAACTCAGCCTTTCTCTTATTCTTGAGGAAGCCTGTAGCTACGGCAGGAAGTAGTTCGAGAAGAAGGTACTCTTCATCGTTTTGTGCAAGCTTGACTCCTCCATATTCTTCAAGCACGGGATTCTCCGGCTCTTTGAATTGGCTTACGTCGTATGGACGTTCGATAGGACTGCCCGTAATCTGCTCGCGGAATGCAGGATCGATCTCAACGGGAGTCTTGCCATATTCACCCTTCACGAGACCTACAAACTGGTTGTTCTTATTTGAGTAGTCAGGAGCTCCCTTACGGCGGTCGAGTGCAAGGGCAACGGCCTGAGAGCCTACTATCTGGCTGGTCGGAGTCACAAGAGGAACAAGACCTGCATCACGACGCACCTTCGGGATAAGAGCCATAGCCTCGTCGAGCACATCCTCTGCATGGAGTGCACGAAGGTTTGCAACCATGTTGGAATACATACCTCCTGGAACCTCTGCATTCTTGACAAGCTCGTTAGGCTTCGGGAATCCGAAGTATGCCTCGATCTTATGGCAAGCATCAAGAAGCTCATCTTCCCTATTGTTTGTCGCTGCTTCAATAGCACGGTCGAATTCTGCGTTGATCTCTTCTGGCATTGCAGCATAAGCCTCATCGAAATCTTTCGGCCATTTGTCTTTGTTAAGGTCGAATGCAGCAAGACTCTGGCGAGCCTCTACCAAGCCCTTACGGATTTTTGCGACTGCATCCATGTTGACTTCCAGTTCGATGCCAAGTTTCTGGCAGAAGATCCAGATTAACTCGATAGCTGGAGCAGCTGATCCTCCTCCAAACCACCAAATGTTGGTGTCGACGATGTCTACACCCTTTATAATGGCGGTAAGTACAGATGCCAGACCATATCCTGGAGTGCAATGAGTATGGAAATCAACTGGCACTGTGAGAGCCTGCTTCAGTTTAGGCATCAGGCTGAATATGCGGCTTGGGTTTACAAGTCCAGCCATATCCTTTAGAGTGATCATCTTAGCGCCTATGCGCTCCATCTCCTTGGCTTTCTCCACGAAGTATTCATCTGTGAAGATAAGCTCAGGAGCCGCTGGCTCTTCATTGCCTCCGAATAGGCGTGAGAAGAAACCCTTTTTGACGGGAGCCTTTGGTTCTTCTTTGGGATCAACTGTGTAGCAGACAGCTGCATCTGCAATGCCGCCAAGTTCGTTGATCATCTTAATGGAATCCTTGATATTATTGATGTCGTTAAGAGCATCGAAAATACGCATCACGTTGAGACCATTTTTAATTGCCTCCTTGTAGAAGCCCTCAAGGACACTATTGGGATAAGGAACGTATCCGAAAAGGTTACGGCCACGTGAAAGTGCGCTCAAGAGGGAGATTCCCTTCATATATTCCGAGCAACTGCGCAGACGATCCCACGGGCTTTCGCCAAGATAGCGCATTACGGAGTCGGGAACTGCACCGCCCCATACTTCCATAATGTAGAATTTTGCATCTTGATAGAGAGGGAGAAGTTTGTCGATGTTTTCCTGCTTTAGACGTGTAGCAAACAGTGATTGCTGTCCGTCACGCAGAGTCAGGTCTCTTACTTTAAGCGTCTTTGCCATAGATGTAAAATTTATGGGTTATTTAATTTTTGTCTTCTATATTTTGGGTTTTATCCTGATGGATAATGTTGTTATCTTTAATGATTTAGATTTAATCTTTAATATTTAGTATTTAATATTTAATCAAAGATTCCTTCTACTGATTCCGTCTGGATCTCTTCCTCGCCATTTTCCCATTCTTCTCCGCTACAAGCATCGAAGGAAATCGGGAACTCAAATTTAGACTCTTGACTATATGGGAGATTTTTGTCGGCATATACTTTTTGCATATAGAGTCCATAAATCGGCAGTGCGGCTCGAGCACCTTGTCCGAGAGCCATAGTGTTGAAGTGGATATATCTTTCATCGCCACCTACCCAGACTCCTGTCACAAGGTCGGGCGTAAATCCCATAAACCAGCTGTCGGAGTTTGAGTTTGTCGTACCGGTTTTGCCTCCCATCTGGGCCGAAATTCCATAACGGCTTCTTAGGCTGGCGCCGGTACCGCTTTCTACAACGCTCATAAGCATCGAGAGAATCTTCCAATAAGATTGCTCATTGGTCACTTCTGTGCGATGAGGAGTTGCATTGTAGATAAGATTGCCCTGATTATCTTCTATTCTTGTGACAAACACTGGATCCGTACGGATTCCCTTGTTTGCAAAAGTGGTGTATGCTCCAACCATATCACGCACAGGAACATCGACTGTGCCAAGACATAGTGGCATATAAGCTTCAATGTGGCCCGTCAATCCGAACACTCTCATCTTGTTGGCAAGATTGATAGGTTTTAGTTCATTCACGAGGCGTGCAGATATCCAGTTGTTTGAGTTGGTGAGTGCCCAATGTAAGGTCACCATTTCTCCTACATGGCCACCTCCACTGTTACGGGGACTCCAACCATTGAATGTCGGTTGCGTATTGAGGAAACGAGAGCAGGGTGTGAAGTCCTGTTCCATTGCAAGAGTATAGAGGAAAGGCTTGGCTGTAGAACCAATCTGCCTTTTGCCTCGGCTCACCATGTCATATTGGAACCATTGGAAATCAGGACCACCTACATAGGCCTTCACATTGCCTGTGTGTGGATCCATGCTCATGAAGCCGGTACGCAGTATCGACTTCATATAGAGAAGAGAGTCTCTTGGCGTCATAGTGACCGACTTGCTTCCCGGAACGGTTTTGCCATCTTCCTTCACATAAGCAAAAACCTCCATCTCTGTAGGAGTGTTGAATGCAGTCTCGATTTCTTCCTGTGAGCATCCAGCCAGTTTCATTACCCGATAGCGTTCACTTTGGCGAATGGCATTTTTAATAAGCTGCTCTACACCCTTTTTTGACAGCTCTTCCTGATTGGTGGTGTATGGGCCGTTTTTCTGACCTTTCTTTTCCTGGAAGAAGGCTGGCTGCAAGGTTTCTCCAAGATGTTTTCTTACAGCTTCTTCGGCATATTCCTGCATGCGCAGATCAATAGTGGAATATATCTTGAGCCCATCTGTATACAAGTTATAGTATGACCCATCAGGTTTTGGATTTTTCTCTATCCATCCATAAAGGGGATTCTCTTCCCATTGAGTGGAGTCAGTATTATAATTGCCCATAGCGATGTCGAAGGCCATCTTGTTGTCATACTTCGATCGGTCCGGACGCTCTGGTTTCTTGGCCGTCATTAGCCTTCTGATTTCTTCTCGTAAATAAGGGGCTGTACCCACTTTATGATCCACTTTGTGGTAGTCAAGTCCAAGTGGAAGATTTTTGAGAGAATCGCATTCCTCCTTAGAGATTTTCCCGGCTTTTTGCATTTGGTCGAGCACTACGTTGCGACGGTTGAGAGTGCGCTCTCCGTGACGTAGAGGATTGAAGTAGCTTGGATTTTTGAGCATGCCGACAAGCATTGCAGCTTCTTCACACCTTAAGTCGCCAGGTTCCTTGCCAAAATACACATTGGCAGCAGTCTTTATGCCTACAGCGTTGTTGAGGAAGTCAAAGCGATTCAGATACATATTAAGTATCTCATCCTTGGTATAGAATCTCTCAAGTTTCAGCGCGATCATCCATTCGATAGGCTTCTGCATTGCGCGTTTCAGCATATTTGCGCTCGGCTGTGAATAGAGCTGCTTCGCAAGTTGCTGGGTAATGGTGGAAGCGCCGCCGCTTGACTTGTCTCCCATCATGATGGTCTTTACCATTGTGCGTCCGAGAGCCATGAAGTCAATGCCAGAATGAGACTCGAATCGCACATCTTCAGTTGCTATTAGAGCATCAATCACATATGGGGAAAGAGCATCGTAATCAGTATAGACGCGGTTGCCTGCTCCTGCAAAATATCGTCCAAGTTCTGTGGTGCCGTCAGAGGCATATACTACACTTGCGAGTTTATCATGAGGATCTTCAAGTTCTTCAATAGGAGGCATATATCCTATGACTCCATTATAGATGAGAAGCATGAAAACAGCAATGAAGCCGCCCAAAGCAAGAAATGCGATCCACATCCATTTGATGATGGTGCTTGCCCGACGCTTCTTCTTGGGCTGGTTATCATCCGTTATCAAAGGGATGTCATCGTCTTTTGACTTTTTGTTTTTGCCTATATTGAATATGTTCATGTTGTATGCACTTCTATTTTAATCTGCAAATATAGTGATTTTTGCTGACATGGCAATAAAAATTCGGACATTTAACCATTTTAATCATTTCAAGACGCATGAAGGAGCGAGGCATTCCAATGAAGTCATCGTTTTTTTACACATTTTTTTGACTCATTCTTTGATATTTGAAAGCTATTGATTAAATTTGCACTATGAGTAAAGTTTATGACAATGATACCATAGAAGATGGTTTTACGCGTTTCCTGATCGAAGGGAAATTCCGTAAGACCCCTGAGCGCTATGCGATACTCCGTAAGGCCCTTGAGATGAATTCCCATTTCGAGGTCGATGCTTTGCATATAGCATTGGAGAATGATGGGTATCATGTGAGCCGCGCTACTGTATACAACACTGTGGAGTTGCTTAATAAGGCCGGAATTCTCCGAAAAAATGTTTTCGGTCAGAATTCTGCTATCTATGAGGTGAATAGAGATAATCATATTCATCTTGTGTGTAGGCAGTGTGGGAAGGTTAGGGAGATCGAGAATCCACACATGGCAGCCTATGTCATGCAACTCCATCCGGACAACTTCATTCCGGATGGTTTCGCCATCACCATTTATGGAATTTGCGGCGATTGCTCATCAATCGATCAGTCCTGAATATAGATGGCTAAGGATGAATATTAGTGCTTGATAAAGGATGATTAACTTTCCAATAAAAGATAATAACTTAAAAATCTAAAGTAATAACCTAAAAAAAACAATATTATGGCAAAAGTAAAACCTTTCAAGGGAGTACGTCCACCGCGCCATTTAGTGGAAGAAGTGGCTTCTCGTCCCTATGACGTGCTTAATTCCGAAGAGGCACGCAAGGAAGCTGAAGGAAACGAAAAATCTCTCTATCACATCATAAAACCGGAGATTGATTTTGAACCAGGTTTTGATGAGCATCATCCTGCTGTGTATGACAAGGCTGTGGAAAATTTCATGAATTTCCAGGAAAAGGGTTGGCTTGTGCAGGATGAAAAGGAGAATTACTACATCTATGCTCAGACAATGGATGGTCGCACTCAATATGGTTTTGTAGTCGGTGCTTGGGTCGACGACTATATGAATGGCCGGATTAAGAAGCATGAGCTTACACGTCGCGATAAGGAAGAAGATAGGATGAAACACGTGCGTTGCAATAATGCCAATATAGAACCGGTCTTCTTTGCATTCCCCGACAACGAGGCGCTGGAGCAAATAATTCAGGATGTGACTAAAGGTGAACCCGAATATGACTTTGTCGCTCCCGATGGTTTTGGACATACGTTCTGGGTAATCGAAGATGAGGCTACCATTGATAAGATCACGAAAGAATTTGAGAAAATTCCATCTTTGTATATAGCTGATGGTCATCATCGTAGCGCTGCTGCAGCTCTTGTAGGAAATGAGAAAGCCAAAAATAATCCTAATCATAAGGGAGACGAGGAATACAATTATTTTATGGCAGTGGCTTTCCCTGCATCTCATCTGCGCATCATCGACTATAACCGTGTAGTCAAGGATCTTAATGGTCTGACAGAAGAGGAATTCCTTGCAAAATTAGCAGAAAACTTTATTGTAGAGGAGAAAGGGGAAGAAATATATCATCCGCAAGAACTCCACAACTTCTCACTCTATCTTGGTGGAAAATGGTACTCCTTGACTGCGAAAGAAGGCACTTATGATGACAGCGACCCGATTGGGGTTCTCGACGTGACAGTATCTTCTGATCTGATACTTAGAGATATCCTCGGAATCACAGATCTTCGTAGCGACAAACGTATTGATTTTGTAGGAGGAATCCGCGGTCTTGAAGAGCTTAAACGAAGAGTTGACAGTGGCGAAATGAAGATGGCTCTTGCCCTTTATCCTGTGACTATGGATCAGCTTATTGCAATAGCAGATAGTGGCAACATCATGCCTCCGAAGACAACTTGGTTTGAGCCAAAACTGCGTTCGGGATTGGTGATCCATAAGTTGGACTAAATCAACGATCAACGATAAAAGAATTAAATATCCAATTTAAATTTAAAGCCCTTGGAAGCAATTCCAAGGGCTTTATTACTAAATGAAGGCTCTTAATCGTTAATCGTTAATCGTTGATCGTTAATCGTTGATTTTAGCGGTTGGATTCTGCTATCCAGGAGGCAAGGCCGGCGTTGAAGCTATCGGCTGCAAGGAGGGTTTCCATGGGGAGATGCATGCGGTAGCGCCAGTAATGCTGAGAATTTGCAGGGATGTTGATAAGCTCATCATGAGGATTGTCGCGGCGAAGCGAGCCATCCGTGCTGAGCCAGTCCTGAAGCGGAAGGATGCAGAGCATAGAAGGCGACTTGAGGTGCAGGTCGACTATCTTACCGCAGATCCAGGGCTCTGCAAAGAATGGAGCCTGTCCCGGTTCCTTGAGAACATAGTTAAAGAATCTCTGGGTAGCTGCCGGATCCTGTTCCCACCAAGCACGAATGCCATCCATATCATGGGTAGATGTGGTGCATACGCTGTAGTATGGATAGTGCCAAGTTTCACCAAACTCGACCTTGGGGTCTTTTGGCATGCGTTGTATTTCGAGAGCGAGAATCTGCAGACGATGCATTACTTCGGGCACGCAATCAGGAATCATGCCAAGGTCTTCAGCGCATGTGAGCATTCCTGTTGAATCAAGAAGAGGAGGAAGTTTCCACATAGCTTTGCCATACCAGAAATCATTCATGCGGCGATAGTAGAAATCATTATAAAGGCGGTTGAAGCACCAACGTTCATAGTCAGTAAGGGCACGATACTGATATGTGAACTGAGCCGAGATGCGAGGATGGTAGTGGCCTCTCTTATATGGGTCTTCGATAAACAGCACATCGTCGATCAGTCCCATAAGGGCATTTTTGATGCTTGTATTCTTCTCATCTGGAGCAAGACGAGAGAAGTGGTTGACCACCTTCCTCTGATTGTCGACAAATTCTTTCAGTCTGTAGCGCCCTGTGTATATTTCTTCCAGATACTCATGCTTTACTTCGTCGGTGTATTCTCCGAAGAAATCGCCGAGCATCCATTCCATGATATAAGGATTAGCCTGAATATCAGGATTGATCCAGAAGTCATAGTTGTTTTTCAGTTCTTCTGGAGAGAATGGAAGGGCCGGATTGAAATATCCAAGAAGACCGTGAACTGCGTCCATCGGTATCTGCCATATTCTGAAGAAACCAAGTATATGGTCGATACGGTAAGCATCAAAATATTCAGCCATTTTCTGGAACCTGCGCTTCCACCATAGGAATCCATCTTTAGCCATTTCATCCCAGTTATACGTTGGGAAGCCCCAGTTCTGACCGAGTACAGAGAAATCATCTGGCGGAGCACCTGCCTGGCAATCCATATTGAAAAGGCGAGGATCTTTCCATGCATCGACACTCTCACGGCCAATACCGATTGGGATATCACCCTTCAGCACAATTCCGTGTTGATGAGCATAGTCGCGGACCTCTCTAAGCTGACGATCAAGATGATACTGCACATAGTAATAATACAAGATATCATTCTGATGAGCATTGATAAAGTCTTCTACCTTCTTTTCATCGTATACTGCGTAATCACCCCATTGGGTATTGTCGGCAGTATTGAAATGGTCGCGAAGAACCGACCAAGCAGCATATGAGCGCAGCCAATATTCGTTTTTCTCTACAAAATCCTTATATTCGGCAGTTTCCCTTGTAGCGTTTCCTTGTTCAGCATATATCTCGTGGAGATATGAATTTTTCAGATTATTGACAGCCTCATAGTCAATTTGTGGGAGCGTGTTTAGCTTGGCTATTTCTTCCGTATAGTGGTCACGGCGTTCCTTGTCTTTTATTGCACCGACAGCCTTCAGACGAAGATACATCGGATGAAGAGCGAATGTAGAGTTGGCGCTGTACGGATAAGAATCAGTCCAAGTTCCAGTCTTTGTGGTGTCATTGATCGGGAGTACCTGGACAATCTTTTGTCCAGTCTTTACGCACCAATCCACCATCTTCTTAAGATCGTAGAAATCACCTACACCGGCATCCTCATTTGAGCGAAGAGAGAAAACCGGTATGGCAGTTCCAGCCCCTTTCCATGACTTACGTGGATTTACAAATCGCAGACCATCGAAAATGAGAGCTGTTCCTTTTTCTTTGGGGAAGAAGTCAAGCCTGCGGTTGTCGCGAGCTTCCCATTCTACTACATTCCTTGTCTTTTTATCAAGAATAAGGAACTTATATTCGAAAGGAAGCTTCACATCTTTCATATCGATTTCCACTTCCCAGACAGGATAGTTAGCGTCATTAAAAGCCAAGGCTTTCTCCGGGGCCCAAGCTCCAAGTGAACGGGGTTCTCCACAGATAGCGAGCACCTCATCAGGCTTTACCATAGGAGCAGTCACCTTAAAGAGGACAGCGTCTGATTTGACAGAGATAGCTTGGTCGCGGAAGTTCCTGCTCAGCATGCCGTCGACAAATGCTGACGAATAATAGGGCTTGTCATCCGGGACATCCTGCCAAAAAGCGTGAATGTCATAGTATGAAACTCCTTTTCCAGCCTCGAAGCGATGGGGTGCGCCCCATTCCTCTCTCCATTGTTTGTCTTGAGCTTTAACAATGAAGCGATAGGTGAAGCTTTTCACGGAAGATGGCACTTCAAACACTGCTGACCATAGATCGGGAGCATTCAACTCCATCATAGGAGCCTTAATTGGGTCGTCGCCACCAAGCTGAGGGATTGAACCGCATATATATACAGCCTCACCCCATTGAGTATGGTAGTCGATATGGATCTTAATTCTCATTGGTCTTGAGTTTTTAAGGTTTTAGGTTTCAGATTCAGATTTCAACCGCAACGTGAGTTGCCGCAGGATGTACAGATAAGGCACCCTTCTTGATAAACAAGTGTCTCGGCTCCACAGTTCGGACATTTTCCACTTCCCATGGTCCCGTTGGGTACATATTTCTTCAAAGCACGCTCTACACCATTCTTCCAAGTGTTGATGCTATTTGAGTCAAGTTCCAGTCCCTGAACGAGTTTGATCACCTGGTCGATAGGCATGCCATATCGAAGAACGCCCGAAATTAATTTTGCATAATTCCAGAATTCAGGCTTAAATTTTTCGCTCAAGCCTTCAATTGTAGTCTTATAGCCACGCTTATTGATGAATTGGAAGTCGTATCTCTTGCGACCGTCAGGGAGCACCTGCTTGATGATTTTTCCGTGGTTGATGCTCTTGGGACAGAAGATTCCGTCTTCGTCGTCAGCAAGACCTGTGAATATCTCGTATGGTTTTCCGTCGACAAGACCAACGAAAGCAATCCATTTCTCCTTATTATTCTGGAATCTGACGATATCAGCTTCGAGTTCCATAGGGCGCTTGGCCACATGATCAGGAATATGGATAAGGTTTGGTTTGGCTTCTTCCTTTTTCTTTACAGCTTCCAGAACATTGTTGCGGGATCCATCACGATATACAGTGCAACCCTTGCAGCCGGCTTTCCAAGCCTGCATGTAAAGTTCACCAACAAGTTCTTCAGTCACGTCTGCCGGAAGGTTTATAGTCACAGAAATGGAGTGGTCGACCCATTTTTGTACGGCACCCTGCATCCTTACCTTCTCCATCCAGTCAATATCGTTGGAAGTTGCTTTATAATATGGAGATTTCTTGACGAGTTCATCCACTTCTTCCTGCGACATATTCTTTTTAGTCTCAAGGCCATTTACACGCATCCATTCGATGAATTTCGGATGATATACGAGGAATTCCTCATAAGCTTCGCCCACTTCATCCACGAAGTCGACCGTGACATTATTGTCACCGGGTACGATCTTGCGTCTTCTTTTATAGACTGGCAAAAAGACGGGTTCGAGTCCGGAAGTAGTGCGGGTCATGAGGGAAGTGGTGCCGGTAGGAGCGATGGTGAGGCATGCTATGTTGCGGCGACCGTGCTTCACCATTCTTTCATACAGTTCTGGATCAGCTTCCTTTATTCGGAGAATAAATGGATTATTCTTTTCTCTTTCTGCATCATAGATTTCAAATGCGCCACGTTCTATGGCAGCGTCGACAGAAGCGGAGTAGTAGGCGAGGGCAAGCTGCTTATGCACTTCTGTAGAGAAAGCGGTAGCTTCCGGAGTGCCGTAGCGCAATCCAAGAGCAGCGAGCATGTCGCCTTCACCTGTCGTGCCACAACCAGTACGTCTGCCAAGAAGAGTTTTGTCGCGTATCTTCTCCCAGAGATGAAGTTCAGTGTATTTAACCTCCTCCGTCTCAGGATCCTCTTTGATTTTGGAAATAATCTGCTCGATTTTCTCCATTTCGAGGTCGATGATGTCGTCCATTATTCTCTGGGCTTTTCCCACGTGCTTTTTGAATAGGTCAAAATCGAAGCTTGCCTGCGGAGTGAAAGGATTCTTTACATAACTGTAAAGGTTGATGGCCGTCAGGCGGCAACTGTCGTAAGGACAAAGGGGTATTTCCCCGCAAGGATTAGTTGAGATAGTCTCAAATCCAAGGTCGTCGTAGCAATCAGGTACACTTTCCTTAATGATAGTGTCCCAGAAAAGCACTCCTGGTTCGGCACTTTTCCAAGCATTATGCACAATCTTCTTCCAGAGAGCTGAGGCATCAATTTCCTGAGATACTATAGGGTCGTCAGAATTGACCGGGAACTTTTGAACATAAGGAGTGCCGCTTTCAGCGCAAAGCATGAAAGTGTCGTCGATGCGTACTGAAACGTTAGCTCCAGTCACTTTCCCTTGTTCCATTTTGGCATCGATGAAAGACTCGGCATCAGGATGTTTGATGCTTACAGAGAGCATCAGGGCGCCACGTCGACCGTCTTGAGCCACTTCTCTTGTGGAGTTGCTATAGCGTTCCATGAAGGGGACAAGCCCAGTTGAGGTAATGGCGGAATTCTTTACAGGAGTGCCTTTGGGACGCAGATGACTGAGGTCATGGCCCACACCGCCCCTGCGTTTCATGAGTTGCACCTGTTCTTCATCTTCACGGATGATGCCTCCATATGAGTCAGGATGACCGTTAAGACCAATCACAAAGCAATTGGAAAGGGAGCCGACTTGGAAATTATTGCCGATTCCGGCCATAGGGCTACCTTGGGGTACAATGTATCTGAAGTCTTTGATTAAATCGTAAACTTCGGCCTCGCTCATAGGATTTGGATATTTCTTTTCTATACGGGCTATTTCCGACGCAATCCTATGGTGCATATCGTCGGGAGTCCTTTCGTATACGTTTCCGTATGAGTCTTTGAGGGCATATTTGCTTGCCCATACACGAGCGGCCAGTTCATCGCCATTGAAGTATTCAAGGGCTCCTTGATAAGCTTCGTCACCAGTGTATTGTTTTGCGTGGTCAGACATTTGGTTAAAGGTGTATTATGGTTTGATATTTGTTTACAAAGTTCGTAAAAATTTTTCAAAAAACATACATTCCTGGGTATGAATTTTTGAAAAAATTTCTAAAAACAAAAAGCAAATAATTGTATAGTAGTGATATATTAAATCTGTCTACAAGAAAAATTATTTAATTCAACTTCCGATTGCAGAAGAAGAGGTCTATTTGCGAAAAAGTTGGCATGAAAAAACAAAAGAGTATGCCTTATCTTACAAAAAAAATTGCTTTGGAGCAATTTTTTCATTTTTGGGCATAAGTCGAGGCACCAAGTTCTTCTCTGAAAACATCGGGCTTGCACTTACTCCGTGTCGCTAACACCGAGTAAGTACAAGCCATTTCCTCAGATAATAATGGTTACCATGTTTGACAGGCATATCAGCTCATCGATTGATGCATAGTCGCGATATTGTACATGGCTCCACGAAAAGTTGTTTCTTTGTTTTGGTTGCAAGGTTTTATTCTTCCAAAGCTTTCTTAAACTGAGGTTCGTCGAGATA
>DAAK01000090.1:0-21545 GCA_001701075.1 Bacteroidales bacterium GP3
GATTCATTCCATGCTCAGATAGCCATGTTCCCTGCTATGATGCAGCCTGGCGTTGCGGAAGAAATTGAAAAATGGAAAGGAAAGGCTCTTGCATGGAAGATGCTCGGTGCTGGAGGAGGCGGCAATCTGCTTTTGGTTGTCAATGCAATCCCAGAAGGCTCAATTCCCATTAAGATACGACGTCGCGAATAAACGCGCATATAAGGGTCAAGAACCAAGAGTCAAGGACCAAGTATCTGCGACAACGATGACAACGACGAAAACTATTAAAACTAAATAATCATGAAAAAAATTTTTCTTTCTTGCCTTGCCGCTACAGCGACATTAGCTATGATGGCAGAAGATGCTAAATATGTGTTTTATTTTATTGGCGATGGCATGGGACTCGGCCATGTCAACGCTACAGAAGCCTATAACCGAGACGTGCTTAAAAATGGACAACCCATTTTGATGATGACCTTTCCTGTAGCTTCTCAGGCACGTTCTTATTCCACCTCTTCACCTATCACAGACTCCGCAGCAGCAGGAACAGCCCTCTCTACCGGAGTTAAGACAAAAAATTCAATGATAGGAATGGATTCTGACACTGTTGCTGTCAATAGTATTGCTGTCGACTTTATGAAAGCGGGATACGCAGTGGGTGTCGGCACAACTGTTCAGGCCGATGATGCCACCCCTGCTGCATGGTATGCCCATGCAGAAAACCGTGGTATGAAGGAGACAATCGCACCACAGGCAGCCGAGAGTGGCCTCTCATTTTTGGCTGGCGGGGGATTCAAGCTTCGTGATGCTGGAGATGAGGCTTTCGAGGAATACCTCAACGTGATGCGCAAAGGGAATTATGAGATAGTTGAAGGATATGCTGCATTCACCGACCTGAAGAAGAAGGGAAGTAAGTTTCCCCAGAAAGTGTTGATGTATCCGGATAAGCCTGCAGGTGGTCAAGTAGGAAATACCATCGACTCTATCCCTGGCGCAATGACATGTGCACAGATCACAGAAGCATGCCTCTATACTCTTGAGAATGCAAATCCAGACAAGTTCCTTATGATGATTGAAGGTGGCAACATCGACTGGGCAGCCCATGCTAATGATGGTGGAGGCGTTATAAAGGAGATACTCAACTTCCAGGATGCAATTAATGTGGCCTACCAGTTCTATCTGCGTCATCCATCCGAGACTCTGATTGTGGTGACAGCCGACCATGACACCGGTGGCATGGCTTATGGAAGAAACGGCGGTCCGTACGACATCGCATATGCTGACGCACAGAAGATATCAAAGGATACTTTTGGAGAATGGACTCGAGAGTGGGGCAAAAACACCCAAAATCCTACTTGGGAGGAGATGGAGCAGGTGCTCAAGGATAAACTTGGATTTTGGTCGATCGTACCAGTAAGCAAGTGGGAGACTGACGAACTGAAGAAACTCTTTGATGAGACATTCATCACCAAGAGAGCAGAGGATGAAAAAACCTTGTATCACACTTTCAATGCATTCACTGCAAAAGCCTTCTCTATTCTCAACTATCATATGGGAATCGGTTGGACCACAACATATCATGCCGGCAACTTCGTACCTGTATATGCGATCGGCACGAATGCAAATTTCTTTACCGGCAGCCTTAATAATAATGAGATTCCATTGCTGATTAAGAAAGCAGCAGGTCTTTAATATGGCTAAACAGAAATTTTATGTAGTTTGGGTAGGCAGAGAACCGGGGGTCTATGACAACTGGAGCGACTGCGAGGAGCAGATACTGAATTTCCCAGGTGCAAAATACAAGAGCTTTTCCTCTTCGGCAGAAGCTGCCCAGGCTTTTCGTAGGAGTGACGACGAAAGCAATCCTGCCGACCTCGGATCTCTCCTTATCGCGGCCTCCGATCATCGGGAAGCGACTTCTCCCAACATAGGAGCCCCTGCATATCTTGCAAATCCTGACATAGATAAGAATGCATGGGCGGTCGATGCTTCGTGCCAAGGGAATCCAGGGATAATGGAATACAGAGGTGTGGAACTGGCTTCAGGTCGGGAATTATTCAAGGTTGGACCTTTTCAAGATGGCACTAATAATATAGGTGAATTTTTAGCTATTGTGCATGCGTTGGCAGAGATGCATCGCCGCAATGAATGGCATAATATCTATTCCGACTCAAAGACAGCAATGGCGTGGGTTCGCAATCGTCAAGTAAAGACACAGCTGAAACATAGCGACCGCAACGCACGCCTTTTCGAACTTTTGGGTAGAGGATTAGTCTGGATACGCTCACATTCCTGGCCTGTGAAGATAATGAAATGGCAGACGGAACTCTGGGGTGAAATCCCGGCAGACTTCGGTAGAAAATGATACTACTATGACTCTTCGACACTGGACAACAGAATTTCTTAATTCATTACTCACACCCGAGACGGCAGCTCCGCTAATCAGTCCGACACTTCTGGTGATTATCGGTCTGATTTCCCTGGCATCATATTTCTTGTGCGTAAGGATTGTCACTCCTCTTACCAATCTCTTCACACGTAAGACAGAGACGGAATGGGATGACGACATCCTTAATAAGAAGGCTATGAAGGCGTTCTCTCAACTTGCGCCTGCACTCATCCTTGCTTGGCTATTGCCTCAGGCTTTCTCCAATCATGAATGGGGAGTGGCGATGATTGAGAAACTGACACAGGTATATATTGTCTATGCCGTCATCAACCTGCTGTCGGTGCTGATGTCAAATACAGTAGATGCTTTTGAAAAGCGCGATAGGGCAGCCGAGCACAACCTGACTGTGATAGAAGGTGCATTGAAATTGGTACTTGTACTGATAGGCATTATCATTTCGCTCAGCATCCTTTTCGATAAGAAACCTGCAATGGTGCTGACCGGATTCGGTGCTTCAGCGGCAGTGCTGATGTTGGTGTTTCAGGATACAATCAAGGGATTTGTCGGTGGAGTGCAGCTGACAATCAACAATATGCTGAAAAAAGGGGACTGGATCATCTGCGATAAGGCAGGAGCAAACGGAGAAGTGCAGGAGATAAAGCTGACAACGGTGAAGGTGCGCAACTGGGATAACTCAATTGTAACCATCCATCCATATACTTTGATAAGCGATTCTTTCCGCAATTTTCAGAATATGCGGGAGATAGGGGCTCGAAGAGTAGCAAGGTCGATATATATTGACTTCGACTCCATACGTTTCTTGCGTAAGGAAGAAATAGAAAACTTAATCGAGAAGGGTTTGCTCTCGGAGCACTCCTTGAAACATGCGAATCAGGAAGTGAATCTTTCACTATTCCGCAAATATCTGATACGCTACCTTACTGGGCACCCTGATATAATCAAAAAACATCCGGATCCAGCTGTGATTCTGATGGTTCGCCAACTGCAACCAACACCGCAAGGCCTCCCTCTCGAGTTATACTTCTTCACGAAAATCACCTCATGGGCAGCTTATGAACGCCTCCAGGCCGACATATTCGACTACGTCTATGCCTGCGTACATGAATTCGGCCTCCGCATCTACCAAGCGCCTTCCGGCTCCGACCTGCGCCGTCTCACCCCATTGAATACGCCTATCTCCTGACCCTCAAATTCCGTCAGGATAAGACCTAACGAAAATTGAATTATTCTTACAAAAGTCATCTTTGCAAAGATGACTTTTGCATTTTAATTTCTATAAAGATGATTTTTGTCATTTTAGTGCAAAAACATTTTGGAGTTTTTGTCATTTTAAGGCTAAAACATTTTGGAATTCTTGTCATTTTAGTGCAAAAACATTTTGGAATTTTTATCATTTTATTACTTTTGCATTGCTAATCAACCAACTAACAGATACCACATGAGATTTGTAAACATGGCAATAAATACAATCAAAGGGAATGGCTATAAATAAACGAAAACCCGTCAAAGAAGATTTTTGGTATATAACTGACTTTGAAAATGACCCTACACTATATCAAGACCAACTAGGGCGGACAATTCCTCTTAAAGTTGAATCTGGAGGTTATACTAAAACGTATGATGTATGGCAAAATCTCATGGAAAATCCAGACATTAGAGGGATCGGATGGGATTTATGTTGTAAGAATGGGAAAGATTACGAATTGGAATGTGTAAATCTATTTCATCCGCGTCTTCTTCTGTTTTGCGACCCCAGTTCGCAATCGGACACATAAAAATTTGGTTTCACCAAATTATTTTTATAATTTTGCATATAGGCTTACGTCGTGTGTCTTCCAAGAGTGGTAGCTCGGTGGGGGTCATAAGAAAATAAAAGGGGGTTACTCGCGCTCTATCAACACATTAAAATGAATTTTACCTTATAAAATAAGATTCCAATGAACTCATATATAACTCAAATACATATCAATGATTTATATCATCTTCACAATCTTACAATAAAGATTGACGATTCCTCTTGTTCTAATTTGATTATTACCGGAAAGAATGGGAGTGGCAAGACAGTGCTCCTGGAAGCTATTACCAACAGGCTTGAAAAAATATTTCCACCTAAGAATAGTAAGGTAAAGGAGTTGGGCGATCATGTGATGTTAGGGATATTAAAAAGTGCCGATAAGAATAATATGTCTGAGGCAGAACGCACTAAGCTACAACATGATATAAATAATAGGGAAGCAAGAATACAAAGCGGTCAAGAAAACGTAGATTTGTTATTTGATAATCTAGAATATCTCTTAAGTGAATATGAAATGGGTAACTTCATAGTCGCTTCTTATCAGGCAGCTCGTAAAACCAAGATTCAAATCCCAGTCAATCCGACAAAACCGGATTTATATTCGCATGCCAACATAAGGGAAAATCTCACATCTCAACTGCTTTATTTCTTATCAGATCTTAAGATTCAGGAGGCTCTTGCTCGTAATGAGAAGCAGTTAGAAGATGCCAATCTAATAAATCAATGGTTCATCAATTTTGAAAACATCTTAAAATCAATCTTTGGAGATAAGAATCTGCAACTTAAATTCAATTATAGGGATTACACATTTTCAATATTGACCGAAGGAAAGGCTTTTGGATTTACTCAATTGTCAGACGGTTTTGTTGCCGTTCTCGATATTGTTGCCGACCTCATACTTAGGATGCAGCCAACAGGAAGCATCTCTACTGAATTCAGCAAACCAGGTATCGTGCTTATTGATGAAGTTGAAACTCATCTTCATCTCCAGCTTCAAAAGGAGATATTGCCATTGCTGACTACTCTTTTTCCAAATATCCAGTTTATAGTATCCACTCATTCCCCATTCGTATTGAATTCTTTGGCCAATGCTACTGCATATGATTTGGAACATCAAGAACCTATTTCTAACTTGAGCGAATTTTCATATCAAGCGTTGACAGAAGGATATTTTGGGGTTAAGACAGATTCAAACTATGCCCTTAACAGATATGCGGAATTGAAATCGCTATTGGAAAAGACAGAACTCTCTGATATAGAGAAAACTGTAGCACGACAATTGATTGAGGATATACGTAAGATTCCGGAAGCAAGTTCGCCGGATCTTGTTGGTGCTTACAGACAATTGGAAATCGAATATTTTGACAAGATAACGAAACTTGGAGCATGATTAGAATATTCAAACATCCTATTGCTCCGAAATCATTGGAACGTCATACTTCATGGAATGAAAATGATGTGACTGTCCAGCTAATGTCTGATCAGCACAATAAATGCTATCTATGCGAAAGAAAGCTTGTTACAGATTTTCAGGTTGAGCATCTTAAGAGTCGTGCCAATCATAAAGAAGATGCTTATAACTGGCGAAATCTCCTTTGTGCTTGCTCTTATTGTAATGGAAAAAAATCAAACACATCCGATGGTATCCTTAATCCATTAGAAAAAGATGTTGAAAATATCATATTTCAAAAATTTGATTTTCCTGAGTCAAAAGTGCTTTTCCGTATTAAAGGAGAACAAACAACAGAGGCAGAACTCACAATAAAACTCTTAGAAAGCATTTTCAACGGAAGTGGTAAATCCAGGAAATTCAAAGAACAACAGATGTATGATCATGCCAAATCAAGGATTACTTCATTTCAGGGCATGTGTCTCTCTTGGTTGAAGACAGGTACTGAACAGATAAGAAATGCCATTATAGAAGATTTGGATATAAAATCCGAATACTTAGGTTTCAAATATTGGATCATTCGCTCAAATTCAAGACTTCTTTCTGAGTTTGGTAAATATGTCGTTTGGAATAAAATATAATCTGAGTATCAATCTGATATAAAAAGGAAGAAAAAAATCCCTCCAATCCTCCACAAATCTCAGAAATTTTTTATAACTTTGCGCATAGGCTCACGCTGAGAGCCTTCCGGGAGCGGAAGGGAGGCGTGGGCTCATTAAACATAAAACGCGTTTACTCGCGCTTATAAACATATTAATAATTTAGCATATGATCGACAAAATAGAGTATTGGACAGAAATGTCAAATTATGATTATGATACGGCTTTGGCTATGCTTGAGTCAAAGCGATACCTATATGTCGGGTTCATGTGTCATCAGGTTATAGAGAAAATCCTAAAAGCATATTGGAGTAAAGTATTAGAAGAACCTCCTTTAAAAATTCATAGTCTTTCAAGACTTGCAGAGAAAACTGCTCTTGACAAAGAAATGACTGAAGAACAACTTGATTTTATTGATTTGCTTGAGCCATTGAATATCGAAGCCCGCTATCCTTCTCATAAAGAGCGCCTTCTAAAAAGTCTTGATGTTGATAGATGCAAAATAATAATAGATGAAACAGACAAATTAAGGACATGGATAAAGAGCAAGCTATAATATTGGCACAGCGATATAAGAATCTTATTCTCGATTTTTTACCGATTCGAGCTTTATATCTATATGGTTCATATAGCAAAGGGACATATACCGAAAATAGCGATATTGACATTGCTGTAATTGTAGATAATCTAAACGATGATTATTTCAATGATACTCCTTTGCTATGGAAAATAAGACGTAAAGTAAGCAATTTGATAGAACCTGTTTTGCTGACTGCTGATGAAGGGAATCCTCTTTATTCCGACATTATAAAATCTGGTATTCTCATTTGAGACGTATTTCCGTTAGGGTTATAATTGAAGACATAATTTCTGTTTGAATATTACGAGAATCAAGAAGGGCGGCATTAGTTCGGAAACCGATGCTGTCTTTCTTTGTGAGTAAAATTTTGGAGGAGCAATAAAAATTATCTTGTTGAAGAGGATAGATATCAATTTTTTTTTATAATTTTGTGCATAGGCTCACGCTGAGGGTCTTCCGGGAGCGGAAGGAAGGCGCGGGTCCATTAAACATAAAAGGCGTTTACTCGCGCTTTATTCTTGTCTCATAAAGACGACCAATTTTTATTCGACAGTCAAGAATATCGCAAAGTGGACGCCCACGGGTATGTATTTACCTATCCGGGCTCATTCTGTGCCATTATTGGCATGGAGTGGGTTTGGGGTATTTGCATAAATGTGGGTTATCTGCGTTGCTATTTTACTGTCAGGCTTCTTGGTCGTCGCCTATGAGAGGGATAGCATCTGTACAGATACCCACGCTTTTTTTATTACATATACCTGTCGCAATAGGGGTAATCGGCGACTTCAGACTTTAGATAAGTTGCCTATCATGAAAGCGACAGATAAGATAAAACTTGCGGAGCGTATCCGGACATTGGAGGGATTGACCGATGAAGAAAGGTCTTCTCTACTTGCTTTGCTCAATGAAAACAAGACTTATGGTCTCGTTTGGGAAGACAAACCAGAAGCCGTCGAGGAACGACTTCGCGAAGAACTTCCAGTCCTCGTCGAAGACAAATCAAAGGCACTGACAGAAGGAGGTCCAGACGCTCCCAATCACATTCTCATCGAAGGCGATAATCTTGAAGCCTTAACAACTCTCGCATACACCCATGAAGGCAAAATCGATGTAATCTATATTGATCCCCCTTATAATACAGGCAACAAAGACTTTGTCTATAATGATTCTTTCGTTGACACAGAAGACAGTTACCGTCATTCCAAATGGCTATCCTTCATGTCAAAACGTCTCCGCATAGCTAAGAAACTCCTATCAGATAGAGGCGTGATCTTCATTTCAATAGATGATAATGAACAGGCTAATCTTAAGTTGCTTTGTGATGAAATTTTAGGATCTCAAAATTTTATAGGAGTTTTACCTACAATTATGAATTTAAAAGGGAACCAAGATGAATTTGGATTTGCAGGAACCCATGAATATACAATAGTTTATGCTAAATCAAAGAGTAATGCAAGTATAGGAGTACTACCGTTACAAGAAGATGAGTGTTTAGATTGGGAAATAGATGCAATGGGATATTTCAAAAAAGGAGCCTCTTTAAAAAGTACAGGAGTAAATGCTCCTCGAGAAAAACGTCCAAATTTATTCTTTCCCATTTTCATCGATTCAAAAGATAATATTGAAATTCCTTCTAAATTACAAATAGAAGAGATATATAATAAGTTTACAAAAACTTTCAATCAAGCCAATTTAAATAATCTTATTAAAACTTATAGAGAACGAGGCTATACTTGTATATTACCTGTTACAGGATCTGATGCTATGTCTTGGAGATGGAGCAGAGATAAAATGGATAATGAAAAACATGAAATTATTGTAGTGCATACTCGAAATGAAATTACCTTATATAAGAAACAACGACCACAAATAGGTGATTTGCCATCAAAAAAAGCAAAATCCTTCCTGTATAAACCTGAATATTCAAGTGGAAATGGGAAAGCTGAAATTATTGCTGTAATGGGAGAAAACTCTTTTGGCTATCCAAAACCACTCGCTCTTCTCAAGGATCTTATAATTCTTGGATGCTCTCCAAAATCTATTGTCCTTGATTTCTTTGCCGGCTCCGGCACCACACTCCATGCCACTATGCAGCTGAATGCCGAAGATGGAGGCAAGCGTCAGTGTATCCTATGCACCAACAATGAGAATGGTATCTGCGAGAATGTGACATACGAGCGTAACAAACGTGTCATCAACGGCTATACTAAGCCTAATGGCGAATATGTGGAAGGCCTTCACAATAACAACCTTCGCTATTACCGGACCGATTTCGTGAGCCGGGAACGCACTCAGAAAAACCGTCATAAACTTATGATGAAATCCACTGACTTGCTTTGCATCAAGGAAAATCTCTATGATGAGAAGTCTACATTCGGTAGAATCAAGCTCAATCCTAAGGGTGCTCGTCTGTTTGCTGATGGAGATAGACAAATGCTTGTGATTTACTATAAGGAATTTATTCCATATTTCGTGGAAGAAATAGATAAGATGGAGGTAAAGACCCCCATTAAAGTCTATGTTTATTCCCCGGGTAAATATGCTTTTGATGATGAGTTTGCTATCGTGTCTGATAAAGTGCAACTCTGTGCTTTGCCCCAAAGCATCATAGATGCCATGGTAAGAGTTCTTCCCGAAAAATCAACCGACAGGGTGATGGCAGAGGCTGCTCCTATAGTGGAAAAGGAAGATCCCAAGGAAAGAAACCTTTTTGATAACCTTGAAGAGACTGAATGATGAAAGATTTAGCATATCAGCAAAAAGCAATCAAGCGGCTGACCGAAACTGTTATAGACCTGCTTAATAATGATGAACCCCGACAAAAGATCGTCTTTAAGGCTCCGACTGGTTCCGGAAAGACATACATGACTGCAATGACCATGGAGTCAGTTGCAGAGTCCTTGCAAAACGATGCCCGAAACCTTTATGAAAGAGTTGCGTTCGTTTGGATCGCACCAAACAGACTTCACAGCCAAGCTTATGACAGCCTTTGTAGACTATTTACTGAGACACGTTCCTTGAATCCCATCATGTTTGGAAATATTACAGATGGCAAACTTAATCATGGAGATGTGCTATGCTTAAATTGGGGAAGCATCCACAGCGAGGATAATGTCCTTGTCCGCGATACTGAAAATGGGAACTCCCTTTGGGATATAATAGAGGCAACCAGACGAGATAAGACGGCAATTGTTGCAGTTATTGATGAGGAACATCTTCATTGGGATGCAAAGGCCGACCGAGCGGCAACTGTCCTTGCAAAATTGAAGCCTATTGTTGAGATAAGAGTATCTGCCACACCCAAAACACAATCCATCTATACTGTCCCTATCAAACGCAAGGAGGTAGTGGAAGCGCAGATGATAAAGGATGGTATCGTAATCAACCCAGACATTGTGGTCAAAGAATCACAGGAAGTGGAAGACTATCTGATAGATGAGGCTTTGAAAAAACGCAATCTGTTAGCAGATTGTTTTGCTGAAATGGGCAAGACAATCAATCCTCTCTTGCTAATACAGCTACCAAACGACAATGCTACATTGACATCGGAAGACAAGACGATGAGAGATCAGGTTGTGACATACCTGAAAGAGAAATATGAAATCACAATCGAAAGTGGAGAACTTGCAATATGGCTTTCTGACAAGGCCGACAAGCAAAACCTTGATGGTATTGAAAAACCAGACTCACCTGTAAAAGTGCTTCTCTTTAAGGAGGCAATAGCAAAAGGTTGGGATTGTCCCAGAGCTGCTGTTTTGCTGATTTTCAGAAAACTGCAAAGCAATGAATTTGCGATTCAGACTCTTGGGCGCATTCTTCGTATGCCAGAACAAAAATATTATTTCAACCCCATTCTAAACAAAGGGTATGTCTATACCAATATATCGAAAGATAGGATAGTGGTGGCAGGAGAATCAGAGGATTATTGGAAGCAAAATATAATCACAGCATATCGGCGTGAGAATCTTAACAACATCCACTTGCAAAGTGTATATGAATTTTATGCAGCTGCCGACCGTAACAGATTGGGGTCAGATTTTGCCCAGTTCCTATATGAGTTTATCAAGAAACATTGGCTACAGGGTGTAGTCCAGACCTCTTTGTTTGGGATTGACGAGGATGGGAATATGTCAATGCCAACTACACTTCCTGGCATTGGTGAGGATATAGCAGTAAATCGTCAAATACTCGAAAATCGTCATAAGATACGCTTCAATGTCAAAGGCGTGACAATCAACATTCCAAAAGATTTGAATATTCAGAATGAAGAGGCTGAGATAAAGGTTGACGAGACTCTCGAATACACCCGTTCCAACGACAAGATATATAAACTATTCATTGATTATTGTCGTTCTCTGCTTACCAAATATGAAAAGGCATGTACTCCGATTCTCGCAGGGGCTATTTTCGACGTAATGGAACGTTTGTTTGAACTTCCTGAATGGGAAACGACTCGCGTCATCCTTTCGATAAAGCCTGTCAACAATAATGCAAAGTTCACAGATCTTTTCACGAGGGCTCTTGATGAATATTTCCCAATAGTGGAGAAACGTAAGGCAAAGGCAAAGGAACGTTCATACAAACCATGGACTTGGGAAGTGCCGGAAAGCCGAATGTATAATGCCGACAAAAACAGTGAAAGACCAGACGTTGAGGATCACGCGCTTATGCCTTATGTCCAAGTAAATAAGAATCTCGTGCAAGAACGTAACTTCGTAAGGTTTCTCGAAGATAATAAAGAGTATATCGACTGGTGGTATAAGAATGGAGATGAAGGTAGAATACATTATTCAATTGAGTATTTCAATCCAGATTTACAGGAAAAACGTCTTTTCTATGTGGATTTCATAATCAGGTTGAAAAATGGTGATATCTATCTTTTCGATACCAAAGGAGACACTTTGGGAGGAAATTTTGAACCTGAATCCGTACTTGTCGCCAAACATAACGCACTTCACGAATATGTGAAACAGAGTAAAAATCCGAATTTAAAGGTAGGAAGCATCATCCGAAATCATGCAGGTTCTTGGAGATATTGCATAACACCTATCAGTTCAATAGAAGTTGTAAATGGATGGGACAGTTTCTTCCCAGATAGACTTATTTGATTATGGCACATACTATAGATGGCAAATTTATCCACTACGGCATCCGCCGCGACGATCTGTCAATGATCGAGGCAATTTGCGCTGCCGAAGACATTGATTTTGACTGGGTCAGCGAGGAAATCTTGAAAGCTTATCATGCCAAGAAAGTGGATGTGATAGAGATTGATGATGTCGCTACGGAAGAGATAATACGCTCTGCTATCCAAAAAATTCAAAAGTAATCTCTCTATGCTTATACAACGAATCAAAGTCAGTAATTACAAGACTTATCTTGACCTCGACCTTGACCTGCGAGTAGATGATGAGCGTCCGATTATCCTTATCGGCGGCTCTAACGGCGGTGGCAAAACCACTTTGTTTGAGGCCATCAGCGGTGCATTGTATGGTCTCAAAATAGAAAACCGTGACCATTTTATGGAACTCGTGAATCAAGGTGCTGTCGGAAGTGTCAAACCAGAGATTGTCTTGCAGATCACTTTCAGTGGCAAGGTGCTCGGACAAGAGCAGAAGTATATCCTAAAAAGGACCTATGCTCTAAACCCTGCAGGCAGGCCTTTGGAGAGTGTCAGCCTCAATATGAACGGGAATCTTTTCGTCTATGGCACTATGACGGCACCCAAGGACCGATTGCGCAATGAGCAGGAGGTGAATAAGATAATAAAGGCAAATCTGCCGCAGGAACTGAGCAAGTATTTCCTCTTTGATGCGATGCAGTCGAGCGAACTCTTGAAGAAGAATGTGTTTGCACAGACCATACGCGACAATTTCGAGAATGTGCTCGGTTTCAAGAAATATCTCCAACTGAAAAGAGCTGCAGAGAAGGTGCAACAGGAATGGGCACAGCTTCGGCTGCAGGCTGAGCAGGAAGCTGCCGAGTATAATGAACTGGTAAGCCAAAAAGAAAAACTGTTGGCTGAACTGAATGCAAGCATAGCTGAGCAAGATTCTCTGTATAAGTATCTGACCTCAATGGAAACAGAATATCAGAAGGCGAAGGAGGGTGCACAGCAAAGCGCAGCCCTTAACAAGCGCATTGCCGATATCTCTGCCAAAATTGAGGAGATAGTGCGCCGTGCTTCGTCTTATGCAGAGGATATCAAGGCGTTTATGGAAAACATTGAGATAAATGTATTCCTTCCCAAGATGGCATCTAACCTTTCGGTAGAAATCAACAATATCCTCCGCATAAAACAGGAGCTCCAGCAAACAGGCACAGGTGCTTATCCTCTTGAGACCCTCCGCGATGTGACTTCCAAGATAATTGAATATCTGAAAGAACTTTCGCTATGTTCTCCTGAGGTGGAAGAAGAAAGCATAGTGAAGCATATGGTTGCAGTCCAGAACTCCACAAACCAACAAGACCCATTTGATTTTCTCGATTCTGCAGAAATAGATGCTCTTAGATCTTTGGTGAACCGTGGAGGAAGCAATCAGTTTTTGTCACTATACCGTCAACGTCAAGATCTTGAGGCTCTTCTTGCCACCATAGAGGAACTTCGCACCGAGAAAAAGAATCTTGAGCAGACTCGCGCAGGTGGCAATGAATTTATCATTTCCAATTATGAGGAAAGCCAACGCAAGATAGAGAAGTCAAAAATAACTGAAGGTCAGCTGAAAAAGGATATACAAATCCTTGAAAAGCGTATCCACCGATATGATGTGCAGATACAACAAGAACCTGACATCAAATATGATACCCTCGTAAAACTCAAGCCATTCTTCGAGAAAGTGGCTGACTCACTGCTGAAAAAGAAAAAGGCCTTGATTGAAAACGAGATGCAACAGCAACTCAACCGCCTGCTTGTATCCTATAAAGGACACATCGGTCGTGTGGAATTGAGCGATAGCCTGAAAAATTTCAACATAAAGATTTTCCACACCAAGGGAAATGAAATTTCGCTCAACCAACTCAACGCAGCCTCAAAGCAAATCTTTATTCAGGTATTGCTGAAAGTGCTAAGGAATCTCGGAGATTATAATCCTCCTGTAATGATAGATACCGTGATGGGAGTGCTCGATAATGAGAGCCGCGAGATGCTTTTTGAGGAGTACTTTCCTAATCTTGCGGAGCAAACAATCTTGCTTTGCACCACTTCTGAGGTCAGACCAAAAACTGACTACAAGAAACTTGAAGCTTTCATTTCAAAGACTTTCACTCTCCACCGCAATGTGGAAGAACAAAACACGATAGTCAGCGAAGATTATTTTGGAATAGAACTAAATCCTTAATGCCATGCCACTAACTTTTGGAGACATATATTTCCCTGAGAATTTCAACACTGAATTTGCACAGCTCAAGGAGAAGATCGAATCATTTGTCAATCTCTCTACAACAGCCGGCAATGAACGCCGCTATTCCATCACAAACAACAAGCTGATGCGTATCTGCTTGCTTGTAGGTCTATCAATTTCAGGCAAAAGAGACAAGGATTATGTTGAAGAGATAAAGTTGCAACGAGGAAGCCGTTTTCAAGGCAGTTTCTGGACTCATCAGGAATTGGCCCCTCTCTATTCTGCCCTTATAAAAATGCGCTATCACGATTCTGGTCTTGACCTTACAAACAATAACGTGCTTTCGCGCATCATCGGTGCTGAGATGTATCGTGGCCGTGACACTCTATTGGCCGACAATGGGCTGGAAAATTATCTATTCTCCACTTCCGGCAAAGTGGCTCTCAACAAGGATATACCGGCACTGAATCTTCTAATAGGCAATTATGGGGATGCAGAAATGGAAGCGACACTTGACATCAACAGCAGGGCCATTACTAATTCCCAAATCATTATTGCCGGCGCAACCGGTTCGGGTAAGACAAATCTTCTTGCTGTGCTTATGCAACAGATACGTCAGATTTCGGCAGAAAGCAGTTATCCGGTTAATTTCCTTTTGTTCGACTACAAGGGTGAGTTCAGTGATATACAAAACAATCATTGGTTGTCACTCTTCGACGTTGACCGCTCTTGCATTCTTGACCCTATAGAGCGTCCTTTACCATTCACTCCATTCAAGGATTTCACAGGGAGACCGATTAATGAAATAAACCTCTATTCAACGGAAATGGCATCGGCTTTGGCTTCGCTCGACCGTCTCTCTCCAAGTTCTAATATGAGCAACCGACTGAGTGAGGCTATAGTGGAATGCTATAAGCGCACCAATGGAGCACCGATCACTTTCACGGCTATGCTGAAAGAATATCAAGCAAGGATGAAGGATGCAGACAAGGATGATTCTGTTTCTTCTATTCTCAAGCAACTTGACAGGGCAAATATTTTCGAGACTGAAGATAAAGCAGATTTGGTGGGAGAGAGCTTTATCGTGAAAATGGATGGTTATCCTAAGGATGGACCGATCGCAAAGGCTATCGTCTATTTCCTTATGTCGAAACTCAACAATATCTATGAGCAGCTTGACAAACAGGCTGAAAATGAAGATGTAGTGCAAATCCGACATTTCTCGATCATTGATGAGGCTCATTATATGCTCAGTTTTGACAATCGTCCTCTTCGAAATCTTATTGCTGTAGGAAGAAATAAAGGCCTATCTATAATTCTTGCTACTCAAAATATGAGTGACTTCAAGAACAAGGGCTTTGATTTCTATGCGAACGCCCAATATCCTCTCATAATGAAGCAACAAACCATTGACGACAAAGTGATAAAAGATCTTTTCGGTGTCAGTGGCGCAGAACTGCAGGATGTGCGCTCAGCCATTGCCGGACTGCAAAAAGGGGAACTCATCATCAAGGATCAGATGGCTTTCGCCCTCGGCATGGGAAGCAAATACAAAAAAATCAACGTAACGCATCTAATATAATAATACAGTTTAACTTTTAACTTTTGAGAGGAAAATTTGGCAGATAGGAGATTTTTTTGTAATTTTGCATCGCTTTTTGACGAAAGGAGACTCCTGACAAGGGAGAGAGACCCCGGAGCAGTTCCTTTTAAAGAAAGGCAACTATTTTATTTTTAATCATTTAAACTCTCAACACAATGCATCTTTCAACTGAAGAAAAGCAGGAAATCTTCGAGAAGTACGGCCAGGGCAAAAACGATACAGGCAGCCCAGAAAGCCAGATCGCGCTCTTCTCAATCCGTATCAAACACCTTACTGAGCACCTCAAGACCAATCACAAGGACCACGCTACAGCTCGTGCACTTAAGGCTCTCGTAGGTCAGCGTCGTAGCCTTCTCGACTACCTGATCCGCAAGGATATCAACCGCTACCGCGCAATCATCGCAAAGAAGGAACTCGGTATCCGTCGCTAATCAGGTGAATCAATCCTGACAGCAAAGACTTTAAATCCAATTCCATCGAATGATGGGGTTGGATTTTTATGATTATATAAGGCCTCACCACCTCCTAACAGCTGACAACTGATAGCTGATAACTGATAACTGACAACTCATAATGCAGAAGATAAAAAAATGGCTTGAAATGCTGCCACCATGGTTGTTGACTGTGGTCTGTTTCCTCGCCATATGCTGGCTTACACTGGCCCCTCACCCACTCCCCGACAACGATATACCTATCTTCCCGGGGGCAGACAAAATCGTGCACGCCATAATGTTCGGAGGATTCACTCTTTGCATAATCCTCGACTGGAACCGTCGCCACGGCTGGCCGATGAAGATTCAGAAGGCCGATGCATATGCCCCGGAGATTGCTTCTGTATTTGGCATTGTCACCGAAATACTCCAGAATGAAATGCATGCAGGTCGCTCAGGCGATATCTGGGATCTCGTTGCCGATATTACCGGAGCTTTCCTTGTGTGCGGCATATGGTGTGTATATAAAATAAAACAGCAAAAAATGACCTAAATCATGAAAAGATTCTTATTGCCAATAACACTCAGCTTATTACTTTCTGGAGGAATTGAAACTCTGGAAGCTGATGCCACCACATACATCCCATCGCAAGAAATACAGAAAGCTCAAAAGGAGTTTTCTGACAATCGCTTTGGAATTTTCCTTCATTGGGGTATCTACAGCATGATGGGACAAGGGGAATGGTATCTCAATTATGGCCCGACAGCCGAAGAATATGCCAAGGCAGCCTCAGGATTCTATCCCTCAAAGTTCAACGCCCATGACTGGGTCAAGGCCATAAAGGATTCCGGAGCAAAATACATATGTCTGACATCACGACATCACGATGGTTTCTCAATGTGGGACACCGACCAGTCAGACTACAACATAGTGGATGCCACACCATTCGGACGCGACATTCTGAAAGAAATTGCTGATGAGTGCAAAGCACAGGGCATCAAACTGCATCTTTATTATTCCCACCTTGACTGGACACGCCCCGACTATCCGCAAGGGCGAACCGGACACACTACGGGACGGGATGCATCGAAAGCTGACTGGAATTCATATTACGATTTTATGAATGGTCAGCTCACTGAACTTCTGACACGATACGGCGATATCGGTGCAATTTGGTTTGACGGATGGTGGGATCATGATGAAGATGCCACACCATTTGACTGGCATCTGCCTGAGCAATACGCTCTCATACATAAGTTACAACCATCTTGCCTCGTTGGAAACAACCATCATCAGAATCCTTTCCCGGGGGAAGACATACAGATATTTGAGAGGGATATACCCGGCCAAAACACTGCCGGCTACTCCGGACAAGAGATATCTCGGCTTCCGCTTGAGACATGCCAGACCATGAACGGAATGTGGGGCTACAAGATACTTGACCAAAACTATAAGGACACCCCGACTCTCATCCGCTATCTCGTCAACACAGCAGGAATGGGAGCAAACCTCCTCCTCAACATTGGCCCTCAACCCAACGGAGAACTCCCGGCTACTGCATTGGAGCGTCTTAAAGAAATGGGAGAATGGTTGGAAAAGAACGGCGAGACTATCTATGCCACGGAAGGCAGCGACTTCCCTGCACAATCATGGGGCACCTCCACTCGCAAGGGAGACAGACTTTTCGTGCATATAATGAATCCGGAATCGACACATATATTCGTGCCTACGAGTGCGAAAGTAAAAAATGCAAAGGAATTCGGCACTGGAAAGAAAGTAAAATATGAGAAGCTCAGCGATGGGGTTATGCTTCATCTTGAAGAAACACCCGAAGCTATCGATTATATAGTGGAATTATCAATTATCAACGATTAACGATCAACGATTAACGATGAAAACACTTCTCGAAATCTGTGCCGCTGACATCGACAGTGTCTATGCGGCCGCACGTGGAGGTGCCGATAGAGTGGAACTCTGTTGTGCGCTAAGCGAGGGTGGACTGACGCCATCCATAGGCATGATTGAGGAAGCCTTGAAAGTGCCCGGAATAAAGGTCAATGTGCTCATACGTCCACGTTCGGGAGACTTCGTGTATTCTGATGCAGAGCTACTTGTAATGCTTCACGATATAGAAAATTGTAAAAGACTCGGAGTCAATGGCGTGGTTTTCGGAGCCCTAAAGCCTGACGGGACTATCGATATAGAAGGGTGCCGACGCTTGGCAAATGAAGCTTTTGGTATGCACATGACATTCCACAGAGCTTTCGACATGTGTGTCAATCCTCAGGATGCAGTCCGCGACATACAGGAACTTGGATTCGACCGGATATTGACATCAGGGCAAGAACAATCGGCAATGAAAGGATCAGAACTAATTCGTGAGCTTCAAAGGGATTTCCCCAATATGACTTTTATAGCGGCAGGAGGCATCAATCCGGAAAATGCTGTAGAAATCGTCAAGAATACCGGTGTCAAAGAGATTCACGCCTCTGCCAAGACAATGATTGAATCTTCGATGACATTCCGCCGCAAAAATGTCAGTATGGGGAAAGCAGATATCGACGAATATTCCCGACAGACGAGTGACATCGACACAATACATAGAATCAAGACCAAACTTAGCATAATATGAGATTATTTACCAAAAACATATGCCTATTCCTTCTTTCAGGACTTGCCTTATCTTCCTTTGCGGATATCATAACCCCGGAAATAGAAAAGGATTTCCAGCAGAGAAAAAGTGTAATTGAGAATGCTGGCAAACTCCATCTCGACAAGTATAACCTGACAAAGGAGCAGAGCGATGCCCTGAAGATGCTCTATGCATATATGCCGCTCCCAGATATGACCGACCGCAGTGTAGACTACTATATGGAATATGTAGTAGATCCAACCTTGAAAGCAAGGACCGAGATGCCGTGGGGAAATAAGGTCAATGACACTCTATTCCGTCATTTCGTACTTCCTGTGCGTGTCAACAATGAAGCTCTCGATTGCCATCGCCCCGAGTTTTATGCAGAATTGAAAGAGCGAGTGAAAGGGTTATCTATGGCTGATGCGATTTTGGCTGTCAACCATTGGTGTCACGAAAAAGCAACCTACCAGCCATCTGACGGTCGCACCCATTCTCCATTGCAGACAGTAAGCTCCGCCATAGGAAGATGTGGGGAAGAGTCGACATTCACGGTGGCAGCACTCCGTTCGGTAGGTATACCAGCACGCCAGGTATATACTCCCCGCTGGGCTCATACCGATGACAATCATGCATGGGTGGAGGCTTGGGCAGATGGCGAATGGCATTTCTTGGGAGCTTGCGAGCCGGAACCGGTGCTCGACCTTGGATGGTTTAACGCCCCGGCTTCACGAGGAATGCTGATGCATGCCCGCGTCTTCGGCAACTATGCAGGCAGTGAGGAACGCCTTGAGAAGATTGATGGCATTACATTCATCAACGTCACTGAGAATTATGCCCCTACTGATACCATTACAGTGCGCGCCATTTATCCTGACGGACGTGTGGCCAATGATGCCAAAGCCTCTTTTCGTCTTTATAATTATGCTGAATTCTACCCTATAACAGAGAAATTGACTGACAAGAAAGGTGAAGCTTCTTTAATAGCAGGACTCGGCGATCTGCTACTCTGGGTAACGGATGGGGAAAACTATGGTTTTACAAAAGGGTCTGTTGGAAAAGACCGTGTCGTAAGCGTGACTCTCGACAAGACATCTGCAAGTGTATGGAGCAAAGACATCGACGTTACTCCCCCATCAGAAAGAAACAATGCTGTTGCCGTAAGCGAAGCCCAAAGAAAAGAAAATGATCTGCTCCTGCAATGCGAAGACTCAATACGCAGTGCATATATGGCCACCTTCTGCTCTGAAGAAGAAGCCCGTAGGATAGCAGGCATTCTCGATGTAGATGCCGACCGGCTGATTCCTATAATGAGGATGGCAAGAGGTAATCATTCAACTATCACCGGTTTCCTAAGAAACCTTCCTTCCGACAAACGCCAAAAGGGAATTCTGCTGCTTGAAACTCTTACTGAGAAAGACCTTACTGATGTCAACCGGGAAGTGCTCGACGATCATATAATAGCTATTGATGAAGGCTTGGGCTCACTTTTTGGCAACTACGTCATGTCTCCACGCATTGCATCTGAGGAACTGACACCTTTCCGAAACTACTTTATATCTGCCGTAGCGGAGGATAAGAGAGAAGAATACCGTTCTAATCCGAAAAAATGGATAGAATGGGTAAGAGACAACATTAAAAGCTGTGAGACATGGTATCCGGAGCAGATAACGATGAGTCCGGAATCGGTCTGGCAGAATCGGTCAACCTCCGGCAAATCGCGCGATGTGTTTTTTGTAGCAGGCGCTCGTTCCTTCGGCATACCGGCCCGTATAGATCCAGTGACAGAAAAACCCCAGTGGGCGGATGCTTCCGGCAAATGGCATGATGCAGTATTCTCAACTGGGAACGCTGCTTCCACTACAGGATTGCAGGGAACTTTGAAATTAGAATATGAGGCATCCGACATTATTCCGGATCCTAAGTATTACTCACACTTTACAGTTTCAAAAATAACTGACGGAGTGCCTGTGCTGCTCAACTATCCCGACTTCATCGGCCTATCAGAGACTTTCGCCGACGGAGAGGAGCTTGACTATGGAACTTATTTGACTGTCAGCGGACAGCGCATGGCCGACGGCGGAGTGCTGGCACGTATGATGACCACAAAGCTTGAAGAAAACACCAAAGAGATTCCTCTTGAAGTGCGACATGACGACAGTAAAGTTCAAGTGATCGGTTCGTTTGACTCAGAAACAGGCTATCTTCCCGATGGAAAAGAGTCAGAGACATCCATACTCTCCACTACGGGACGCGGATATTACGTATTGGCTCTCCTAAAGCCCAACCACGAACCATCCAATCATGTGATACGTGATTTAGCGGAGGCATCTGAACGGCTTGAAGAATCAAAACGACCAATACTACTGCTAACTGAAGGAAGCGATGGTTTCGGTATAAACCTTAATGAGTTTCCTCCTCTTCCCTCAACGTCAAGCTTCGGCAACGACACTGACGGGAAGATACTCCAGAAAATCACCGAAGGTGTAAATCTCAGCAATCCAGATCTTCCAATACTGATTATAGCCGACACATTTAATCGTGTCGTATTCGTTTCTCAGGGATATACCATAGGCATCGGCGACAAGGTAGCTTCCATTCTTAAACGTATCGAATGACTTTTTTGAATTAGGGAATAAAGAGCTTCAGCATACATGTAGATAAGTTTTTTATTAAATTTCGCAAATTATTGGTGTTTGCATTCGCAAATTTGAAATAAATT
>DAAK01000090.1:21556-21708 GCA_001701075.1 Bacteroidales bacterium GP3
TTATGTAATTTTACACTCGAAATAGATAACGAACGCGTTCCAACCATGTCTGAGCCAACTTATCATATACCAGCATTGCTTCCGCAGACCATCGAATGCCTTGACATCAAGCCAGACGGCATATATGTCGACGCCACATTCGGAGGGGGTGG
>DAAK01000090.1:21776-21919 GCA_001701075.1 Bacteroidales bacterium GP3
GCCATCGCAAATGCACCCGATGATTCTCGATTTACATTCGTGAGAAGCAACTTTCGCTTTATGCAAAATTTCCTCCGTTACTATGGTATTGAGCGCGTAGATGGTATCCTTGCAGATCTCGGAGTGTCGTTTCATCATTTCGA
>DAAK01000017.1 GCA_001701075.1 Bacteroidales bacterium GP3
GAAAAAAAATTCAATTCGTCACTTTGACAATTCCTCATTTTCTCAAAAAAATATCCCCACCAATCTCCTTTTCCCTTCCCTCCACCCGACATATCTCAAACTCCCACATATCGAGCTAAAGATTTCCTCCAAAAAGTTGCCTAATCCAATAATTTTCACTATCTTTGCATAAACAAAAACCTTTAATACCGCTCCTCTTCATAGTCAACACTTATGCAGATACAATCGTTTCAAGAATATCTACGGGCAGCATATCCATCAAAAACCAGCGCAACCTTTTATTCGTATCTCAAGGCCATACAAATAATGGACGAAATTTTCTCGATTGATAATTCATTTGAATTAGGCAATAAATCAATAACTGAGATCAAAAATCCTCATCTTATAGCTCTAATCAGAGAATATATCATAAATGAAGAAGATAAATTCAGAAAAGGTCAAAAATCCTTCTTTGATTTAGTAAATCCTAACCAAAGAAGTTATCCAAATGGTCGATTCTGTACTGCAGCAATAAAAAAATTGAAGGAATATGTTGACTTGATCTGTCATCAAGAAGTCTCCCATCTTATGACTGAATATGGAAATGATGGACTGGAGTTATCTAAGAAATTGTCAAAGAGATTCCATGTCAATGAAAACGGCACAGAAAAAGAAGTCCGAGCCAAACGAAGAGTCGGTCAAGACATATTTAGAGCAATACTTCTTGACATATACGATTCCAAATGTTGCCTTACAGGATTAGAAATCCCCGAAGTCCTTAGAGCAAGTCACATTATACCATGGTCTGAATGCAAGGATGAAACGCGTTTGGATCCTGCCAATGGCTTATGCTTAAGTGCCACATACGATGCAGCTTTTGACCGTCATTTAATCTCTTTTGACGAAGACTACAGACTCATTCTTAGCCCAATGTTGAAAGAAGAATATTCCTCAGCAGCTTTTAAAACGCACTTCCTCAACTTCGAAGGCAAGAAGATAACTCTACCATCAATGTTCACCCCCTCCCAACAATTCTTATCAAAGCATCGCGAACAATTGGTTGTCTGAAGCTCCTGCAACCTCCTATCATAGATCTTAAAATTAAAGTACCTTTTAAATTCAGCATTAATTTGTTATAAATAAACATCATAAGTCAAAGCACGACTTTATCTATTGGAAGTCGCGTTTTTTATTTGCATCCTCCCTCAAAATTTATTAACTTTGTAAATAAAAATGCGCTCTCGCAGACAAAAGACCATTCAATATAAGTAATACTTATATTCATCATATCAAGGAACTTTCTTGTAGACGCAAAAGGTTTGGTCGCCTGTCTGCCTACTTGAATGTTCCATAATTTATATTATGCACTATCCTCTAAGAAAAGGGTTCAAATCAAACAACGGCCAAATCGAAATAATGGATGAAGATAGGTTATGCTATCTTGTAAAAAACATAAGCAAAGGTGCATCAGGATTGCGTACTATTTCAAAGTCATTATTAAATGAATTCGTTGAATATTTTGAAAACAATAAATCAGCAACATCTGTATCAGCGAGAGAAGACTTATCAGGGAAATCAGAAATTGATAAATTTGAATATGGGTACAATTCGACACTAACCACAATGGCAAAAATGGTTTTGGGTGAAGAATTATCAATATCCGATAAATTCTCCAATAGAGAGAATATCTTTTCATTAGACAAACCATTACAACTCATATATTATGGGGCTCCAGGAACAGGAAAATCACATAAGATAGACAATGACCCTCTTGTGACGGATGAGAACACAATCCGTACGACTTTTCACCCCGATACAGATTACTCAACATTTGTTGGGGCATACAAACCAACCATGGCTCCTATGCCAGTGAATGCTTTTGTCGGCACGACAGTTCATCACGCAAAAAATGCAGACAACGAAAAAGCTTACGAGAAGAAAATTGTCTATAAATATGTGCCACAAGCTTTCTTGAAGGCATATGTTGCCGCATGGAGTGATCTTGACAATCCACATTTCCTCGTTATCGAAGAAATAAATCGTGGCAACTGCGCACAAATTTTCGGAGATCTGTTCCAATTGCTTGACCGCAATAACTCCGGCAGTTCAAGCTATTCGATTCACGCTGACGAAGACATCGCCCAGTTCCTTCGTGACGATCCGAATGGTTTTGCACTCCGCAAACAAGGAGAAGAAGTTGGTTTGACTCAAGAACAACGTGATGCAATCTCGGATTATGTTCTTGTTAAGGATTCTGGAAAGACTGAAAAAATAGGTGAAGCTATTCTAACAGGCAAAAAATTGCTTCTTCCTCCCAATCTGTACATTTGGGCCACAATGAATACATCGGACCAGTCCCTATTCCCGATTGACTCTGCTTTCAAGCGTCGTTGGAACTGGGAGTACATACCTATAGATTACGATGCTATGGCTTGGCAGTTTGAAGTCGGGAGCAAGCGTTATCTATGGACTGACTTCTTAAGGAAAATGAATCCGCTTATCTATAGTTTGACACAATCGTCAGACAAACAGATGGGATATTTCTTCGCAAAAGCAGATAAGAAAACCGATAATGACCATACAGAGAATAACCTCATATCTGAAAAGATATTCCTTAATAAGGTACTGTTTTATCTTTGGACTGATGTCCTTAAAGACTTTGAGGCTGGAGACAAGATTTTCCGCGATGAAGAAAAAGGAGAAATGTATCAGTTTAGCGATTTCTTTCCAACAACTAACGGAAAGCTTGCTGAATTCGTCAACAAGTTAGGACTACCGGAGATGGGACCTTCCGAAAACAATGAAGTTATCGATTTTGACTCTCCTAATGACTCGGAATTAAACGATAATAACAATAATCGTCAACGCGATTATTCGAGATACAGTGTCAATGGGCAAGGTAAAATGTCTAAGTCCGATGCTGTGGTAGCCGCTATGACCGCCTTTGTAGAGGCCTTACCTGACCTTTCAGCGACAGAGATTCTCAGAAAAATAGATAATTTCAATCTTTCATATACGATTGCCTATTCAGAAGAAGATTTCAAAAAATATCTTAGTCAATCTTCCGACCCTCGTTTCACCAAACGCTATGCAAGACTCAAGACAAGTACAGGTGAAACTATTTACATATATAAGGGATCTACACCAGAGCGGATTGGAGAACTTATACAAGGACTTAATAATTCCGGCATAGGAGTGATTTTAACGAAGGTAGAATGAAACTACTGATTGAAGAATACAAGTATGACGTAGCTGATGTTCTCGATGTTTTGGACGGACTGTTTACTCTCCAAGATGTCGAGGGCAAAATCTCAGTTAGCTATGTCGGGTATTACTATAATCCAAAGATTAATGACGTAGTTTTCATTCTTCCTAAAGTGCTGATTGATGAGGACGAGAAAGTATTTCGCAAATATCCACCTCGCAATCTTATAAATATAGAGGATCTAAAACTTGAACCTCACGAAGCAAAATTCATATATGAGTTTTCGGTTTGGATTCACCGCGCTATCGTGGTGTACAACAATACCCACGAACATAACGGTATCATTCTCCGCGAACAAATTGAAAGTGAAGGGCATAGATCAAAGAAAAAAGCTAACACTTGGCTTGACGTCATACTCTCGCTCATTCGTTTTGCAAAAGAGAACCGCTCCTTCTTTACTTTCATTCTAAAGAATATTCACTCAGGCTACAATAAGATAAACTGGACGCGCACAATCAGCGGCTCCACTGCCGTAGTCCAAAACGATTCGCCTGTTTATCTAAATCCTGTCAATAGGAAAAGACAAATCAATTTTGATGAAGAACTAATAGTTATCTTCTTTTCGATTCTTAACTATGTGGCAGAGCGTTTTGGATTTAAAACAGAAATACCATTCGGGTTCTCGCTCATCAAAGGAGCGAAGTTCGATCGATATATCGACGGCTATGGGCGTCGTCGCCTACGACAGATAAAGTATAAATATTTCTCTGACGTGGCTATGCGACTATGGGATTTGTGTTATGCCTTTTTTGATAAGGCTTATCAGATAAAGACCGCCACTGATAATCGCGAATATCTGCTTGCTAAAAGTTTCCATATCGTGTTTGAGGCTATGATCGAGGAACTTATTGGTGACAACGATGTTCCAAAAGGATTGAAAGAGCAAGATGACGGCAAACTTGTTGACCATTTCTACACTTACGATGGTCTGCTCATCAACCGTGTGGAAGATAATGACATCTATTATATCGGTGACTCCAAATACTATAAAATTGGCAGCAAGCCGGGTAAAGAATCGGTCTATAAGCAGTATACCTACGCCCGTAATGTCATTCAATGGAATCTCAATCTTTTCCTAAATCCATCTGTTAAAGAAGAAGAGAAAGACCGATATAAAAAGATACAGCTTCGTGATGATGTGACCGAAGGTTACAACATAATACCCAACTTTTTCATCTCCGCCAACATTGACCCTGTCACACTCTCATACGAAGACAGCACGCATAGGCGTGAAGGACAAGAAAATATATGCCGACAATTTGAGAATCGCCTGTATGACAGGGATACTCTTATAATATCGCATTATGATGTCAATTTCCTTTTTGTGCTCTCATTGTATGCACGTGATAATGCAGGAGCAAAAGCTCAGTGGAAATCCAATGTAAGACGTAAATTCCGGAAGGAGATTCAAGGTATGCTCAAAGATCGCTTTGACTTCTACGCCATGACCGCCCATCCGGACGTAGATGGTGAGAAATGGTTGAAAGAGAACTTTCAGCAGGTACTTGGTAAGACATATAGTCCATTCCTTGACAAAGAGGTTTTCTCTCTGGCTCTTGATAAAGACGTCAAATATAAAGCAGAGAATGATACGCTCATAGCCTCACTAAAAGAGAACTTCTATGTAGTGGAGTGTCCTTTAGGTACAGATCCCACATCTCTAATTGATGAAGAACGCCAACTTATTGGTGAAGTAAACAGCCCCGCAGCCGACAAGAGCAAATACCTCACCACTTATATAGTACGTGAAGAAGTTGGCAAAGATGGACGTAAAGAAATTTCCAAGATATATCAGATATTCTATGACCATGCAGCTGAAGGAACTGAGTATGTCCAACTCCGAATACCTCAGAGTGGAGATGTAGCAAATATCAAACGTTTACTTCCTATAGTTAACGGCACAATTGAAGGTTATTACGATATTGAATCCATATCCTTAAGTACCCGAACTAAAACTTTCACTGAGGGAAATGTTACAATTCCCGTAGTTGTACCAACACTTCGTCTTAGAATTGGAAAGTACCATAGCTTCGAGATGCCAGTTAAGGACGTACACGCTAAAATGGCGAACCAAATTTGGAATCAAGCAACCCTCGATAACCTGATAAGAAAATCACAACAATCCAGAGTATACTAAGGAGTCCCTGATCTTTCAGATTGAGGGGAATGAGGAATAATACGATTAAAGTCCATGTATCCGGATATTAATAGTCAATAACAATGAAACGGTACAATAGGACCCGTTATAGTACCGCCATAGTATACGATTATCCTGATAGTTATCAACATCCCATTATATCAAAATACGAATATTAATCATGAAGATAATAAGTTGGAATGTGGCTGGAATTAAAGCTCGGACGAATGAGATTGAGAAGTTGATGCAGGTGCATCAGCCAGATATTGTATGCTTGCAGAAGACGAAGACTGACAAAGCTCCAGAATTTGAGGGCTATCGGGTCTATGTCGATTGTTCCGACCAATGGAGCGGTGTTGCCACTTATGTGAGTTCAAGATTTAATGGGAAGTTTATAGAGTCAAATTCGCATCATCTTATAATGGAATTTGATGAGTTTGTGCTTCTCAATGCTTATGTGCCGTATTCCAATCCCAAGGTGGATGGTTATGTTAAACGGCGTAAGGAATGGAATAAATGGATTATTGAGTTTGTCAAAACTCAGAATAAACCGGTGATTATCTGTGGCGATATGAATATAGTGAATACTAATTTAGATTCGTTCTATCCCTCATGTGTACGCTACACAGGATGCTACTACCAATGGGAACGAGACGATTTCAACCGACTACTCTCTGAGTGTAAATTGGTTGACACTTTCCGCAAACTGCATCCCAAAGAAAGATCATATACATATTTCGACACTATGCACGGCGTGGATTATCGTACAACAAATCAAGGTTCAAGGCTGGATTATTTTCTTGTTAGTGAATCATTGATGCCATGTGTAATGAAATCTGAGATATTATCTCCACTGTCAGCACCGAGCAATCCTATAATACTTGAATTTTAATTCAATAACAACAAGCAAGAAATATGAAAGCATTGACATACATAAAAAAAGGGAAATTCGAAATGACAGATAAGTCCAAGTAGCAATCAAAAACAATATTACAGAAGACAATGGCAAAGAAATTTGAGATACGAAATAGCACGGCAGAGTTCCTGATCTTTCAGATTGAGGGGAAGGAAGACGGTGTGCAGGTCATGTACCGAGATGAAACGATCTGGTGTACTCAGAAGGCTATGGCGCAGTTGTTTGATGTAGGAGTGCCCGCAATCAGCAAGCATTTGAAAAATGTTTTTGAGAGCGGCGAGCTTTTAGAAAATATGGTTGTTTCCAAAATGGAAATAACCACCGAGCATGGTGCTATTCCTAATAAGACTCAGACAAAAGATGTTACACTCTACAATCTCGATGCCATCATATCTGTCGGATATCGTGTAAACAGCACCCGCGCGACTCAATTCCGGCAGTGGTGTACCTTCGTTTTGCGGCAATTTGCTATTCGTGGCTATGTCATTGATAAGAAGCGAATGGAGAACGGTTCGTTTATCGGTGAAGACTATTTCGAGCATCTCTTAGCTGAGATACGTGAGATACGTCTGAGCGAACGTCGTTTCTATCAGAAACTGACTGATATTTATGCCACAAGCATCGATTATAATCGCGATGCTCCCACCACCCGACTCTTCTTCAAGAAGGTTCAAAATAAGATGCACTACGCTGTACACGGCCACACAGCAGCTGAGTTAATTGTGGAGCGTGCTGACTCAGAGAAAGAACATATGGGGCTGACAACTTGGGAAAATGCACCTCATGGTAAAATTGTTAAGCCGGATGTCAGTATTGCCAAGAATTATCTTAAAGAAAACGAGCTTGAAGATATGGGACGTCTTGTCAATGCAGTCCTCGATATGGCAGAACGTATGGCAAAGCGCCACATTCCAATGACTATGGAGGATTGGGCTAAACGTATTGATATTATCCTTGAAGCAACTGGTGATGCAGTTTTGACCGATGCAGGAAAGATTACAGCTGAATTTGCCAAGAGTTTTGCCGAGTCAGAGTTTGAGAAATACCGCGTCATCCAAGATCGCCTCTTCCAGTCGGACTTCGACCGCTTCAACGACAACCTTCTTCCATTAGATTTAGAATAAACATGACATACGAAGAAAAATATAAGGAACTTGTTGAGTTGTCATATAGTGATAACTTGGACATTAAGCAAAAGGCTGATAACTGGCTAATCAGTATCGGACTTCAAGGTGCAGCCGAACTGAAAGTTTCTGCGTTCCTACTTGATTTGGCTATTAAGAATGTCAAGGGAGAAATCACCCATGACGAAATTAGCCAAAGATTAAAGGAACGTTACGGTAATATGCTACATGAAGAACCCATATCCGGACTTGATGGTGGCTATGAAATCATACCTCTAGATTCTCCAAGGATAAAAGAAAATGAAGAATACAACCGAAAGCTCCGACCAAAACTCTATGCCCAACTTGATAAAGAGAGAGAAAGACAAGCGCTTTTATCAGATAACTCAACTGACAAACTGATTTTTGTCAACATAAAGAACTCTTACGAGGCTATGCTGAATAACGACCGCACTAATCCCTTATTCCGCACCAGTCTATACGACTGCACGAGGAAGTATTGGCTTGTCAATGAAGAAAAAGCGAATGTCGCCACACGTATACTTGGATGTTATAAGGGAAAAGTAATTGAGGTTATTCATATCCAGAATTTCTATACAGAACCCACTGGCGAGTATGCCGGTAGAAAAGTCTTTGTAGGACCTGAAGAACCAGATTCTCCTTATATGAATATGGATTTGCATGAGATTTTTAACTCATTAGCAAATTTCCGCGTAAAGTATTGGAATATATAATTTGCAGCAGCCAATCCTATGATATAAGCGCTCCAGACTGCATTGCTGAGTTTGGAGCACTTTTA
>DAAK01000004.1 GCA_001701075.1 Bacteroidales bacterium GP3
TTCTTCACGACCCTCTCTTCTCTCATCAACACCAAATAAATCTCTTTAGGATTTGCGGTAATCGCATCTCTTACAAATTTTTGAAGCTGTCTGATCTTTCATCGGATCAGGCAGCTTCAAATTTATTATCATTTTATAATCTCAAGATTATTATGGCTGACTATTCCTCCGGAAGAGGAGTCTTCATTCAAATTATTGGCCTTTCCTGAAAGCTTTATATTTGCTCCGCTCGAAGCATCTGCATTGAGGTTACCTCCGGAGATTCCTAAAAGCTTTATTGAAGCAGCACTTGAGGCTTGGGCTGCGATATTTGAGGAAGCAAGGGAATTGATTGTTATGGATGCTGAGCTTGAAGCTTCTGCATTCAAATTTCCCTTCATGCTTCCAATCTCTATTGAAGATGCAGTCGACATATCCGCCTTAAGATATCCGTTGAGAGTCGCTACGTAAGCATAAGCTGAACTCGAAAAATCTGCATCAAGCTTCTGGCAAGTTATATTCTCGGCATTGAAAGACGAGGCACTGCTAAGATTAAGTTCTAAATCGCCATTCAAATTCAAATCGCCTTCAACTGTCACATTTGCAGCGGAAGAAAGATCCACTTCATGCAGCTCCGGACTTGAAACCCTAATTATAGACGGCCCTTTTATCTTTACAACCTTAATGCCTTCGGTATTGGCATAATAAGCTTTGAGAGTCTTATCCTTGACTTCTATCTTGAGATATTTTTCTGCAGATGGGGTAGTGGAGATTGAAGCTATCCCATCATTAGCTCCTTGCACATAAATGACCTTGATGGCTTGTGACGCTTCAATCTCATTGAAGTCACTGATTTTTACAGATTTCTTAACCGTTGCCTCTGCTTCATTGCCATCTACGCTCACATTAGAATTCGCAACTCCACTTATCGTGCAACTGGTCAGAAGCAATGACGCACAAACTGCCAAGCCAGTTGTTAATGCTGATATATTCATAATCATTTAGTTTTGTTTCTTTATTAGTTAGACGTTTATCTTTTTCAAAAAGTGACACGCATGTATCTTTTTTTGAAAAAATCTGTTCATACGTCATTTTGAAGACAAGTATTGGGCATACATATCCTTGAGTTGATCAGGAGTGACTTCAAGCACCGCAAGTCGGGAGAAGAAGAGCTCACTTTCCTCGCCGAGCAGATTGTCGAGTCTCATCTTGCGAATGATATCGACAGCACTCTCTGCTACGAAAAAGCCAAGTCCACGCTTATTGAATATTACACCTTGTCGCTCAAGTATCTCAAAAGCACGCGCTGCCGTAGCCGGATTCACCTGCTGAGTCACTGCATATTCCCTGACACTCGGGATTCTCTCCAGTTTCCTATACTCATCAAGCAGAATGCGGTCGCATATCTGGTCGGCAAGACGAACGTATATTGGTCTATTGTCTGATTGTATCATAAATATTATTTAGTCATAAAGCGCTGAATAATCTGTGTGTTATGGTATCTTATCCATGCAAGCACCCAACAAGCGATATTGAGAACTGTAAGAAGGGATATTCCCACCCATTTTAGCAGAGTTATATGGTTGTCCCAGTACATGAAAAATGAATACCAAGATATATCTGCAGTTGAAACTATTATCATCACTATGGCTCCTACCCATTCCAATACCATCATCACAACCCATGTCTTGATCCAAGACAGTTTTGGCCATAATGAACTCCCTAAAGAATATAGGGAATTGCTCAATAATACCATCAGAAATAATGCTACTATTATACTTCCTGCCAGATCTTCATGCAAGAATTTAATAACATTTTCCAATGCAAGGAATGCTCCCCCATAGGCTATTTGACTGATACCAAGTCCGATAATGAGGCCGATTAGAAGAGATAGCGAGCCTGCTACCAAGTATATCAAGACACGAAGGAGAAACTTTTCTGCCTGTGATGCAGGTATCATAAAAGCTGAGATGCGTTTTCTTTTAGAACTTAGATTGCTGAAAGTCAATGATCCAAGGATTGTTATGCCTAAACCGAATATCCAAATGGAAATACCCAAATATCCAGCCCCATAACTCTCTTGTTTCGATTTTATAGCTTCTTCGAATACTCTTCCGGTCAATTCGGATGCCTGCCTAAGGCTATTGATGTCGATAATTGCTATAATTCCGATAAGGAGTGCTATGGCAACAAAAACTCCCGTACCTCCAATAAACAGTTTTAAATAGTTGCTCTTGTTGACTGCAAGGTCGGCTTTCATCAACGCTTTGAAACGTTCCCATGAAAAGGATTTATTATCTTGTCTTACCAATGTTTCCATGATTTTCTGATGATTATAATTTTGGATTGCGTGAATAGATGTAATTGAAGAGGGCCTCAAGGTTAACCTCTGTTTCCGGTTGGTCTGGTGTGCGCATCTTCATGTATGCGTAGCCTCCCATGACCGGCTCGCTCCATATCACCCCATTTTCTGGCAAGACAGGTGCAAGACCGAAAACGAATTTCTCCTGAAGGGCAGCAATGGATTCGTCGAGCTGTATGCCACTGTTATCCATAATAGTTACATGGTCGAGCAACTGATCCAGATCCCTGACTTGATGCGTAGAAATGATGATAGTGCGATCATCATTCATTGTCTTCACTACTGCTTTTCTGAATTCACTTTTGCCCGGAATATCCAATCCATTGGTCGGCTCATCCATCAATAAGACAGGGGTGTGGCATGCAAGGGCAAAAGCCAAGAAAGCTTTCTTCTTCTGACCCATCGACAAGGATCCAAGATGAATATCGGGTGTAAGATTGAAATGGAAAAGGGCTTCCTTCAGAGATTCTTCTGAGAAGTTAGGGTAGAAGGGAGCATAGGCCTTCACATATGCTTCCAGTGTGATTGCCGGAATATCAATTTCCTCAGGAACCAGGAAAATTTGGCTAAGGAAATCGGGGTTCCTATCCCATGGATTAAATCCGTTAACATTAATCGTTCCCTCATTTGCCTTAAGAAGTCCCGAAATCAGATAGAGCAGTGTGCTCTTGCCGGCACCGTTGGCGCCGAGCAACCCTACAATCTTTCCGGATGAAAGTTCCATGCTGAAGTCAGCGATGGAGTCTCTCTTGCTTCCGGTGTAGCGGTAAGATACGTTTTTTAATGAAATCATCTTTATTTTCTTTAATTAATAACAACTTTCAGATTACCGTAATGGTGTATTAGTGTAGTAACACACTGCAAAATTATGATAAAATTTTTATTCTACCAAATTTTTAGAAGTTTTTTTTCAAAAATTTTTAATTATTTTTCAAAATCCTTTGTTTTACCTAAAAACCACTCTCATAAGTTTTGAGAGATCTATAGGTCTAAAATTAAGTCTATGAAGAGAATAGGAATACTAAGTGACACTCACGGATGCTGGGACGACCGATATGCTGAGCATTTCAAGGATTGCGATGAAGTTTGGCATGCAGGAGACATTGGAGACTACTCGATTATTGAGCGTCTTCAGGATATTGTGCCTGTTGTGAGGGCTGTATCTGGAAATATCGACCATGGCATGGTGCGTCGCAAATGTCAGGAACTTGAAATATTTGAAGTGGAAGGAGTGAAGGTGCTTCTTACCCATATCGGTGGATATCCCGGAAAGTGGAGCAAGGGAATGAAATCTCTTCTGATGGAAAATCACATCAATCTTATGGTAGATGGTCATTCTCATATCCTGAAAGTGATATATGATAATCAGCTGCAGTTGCTTCACATCAATCCTGGCGCTGCCGGATTATTTGGCTGGCATAGTGTCCGCACTCTGGTCAAACTCACTATCGACGGTTCCGATATGCGCGACTGCGAAGTCATAGAACTGGCTAAAGCAAAAAACGACTAAATACTCACTTCTGAGTATTGCTTAAGAGCGAGTATTTTTGTAATTTTGCATTGTAAAGGTAAAGAATATGAGATTAGTTGACCTTCTGCCGGGGGAAACCGGCGTGATAACCAAGATACTCGGTCACGGAGCCTTCCGTAAAAGAGTGATGGAGATGGGATTCGTGCGTGGCAGGGAAGTGACCTGCATGCTTAATGCTCCACTTCAGGATCCTATCAAATATGCATTGATGGACTATGAAGTGTCTCTGAGAAGAAACGAGGCTTCCATGATAGAAATAATGCCACTTCAGGAATGGCACGAGCATGAACCGGATGCCGAAAAAGCTGAAAGGAAAGCGACTGAACAGCACGATGAAGATGCTTCACATGCTGTAAGACACGACAAGATAATTAATGTGGCTCTACTTGGCAATCCAAATTGCGGCAAGACATCTCTATTCAATATCGTTAGCGGGGCCAACGAACACGTCGGCAACTATGCAGGGGTGACAGTCGATGCAAAGTCCGGACACCTTAATTATAAAGGCTACCGCATTAATATTGTAGACCTTCCCGGCACATACTCTCTTTCCGCCTATAGTCCTGAAGAGCAATATGTGGTAAGATACTTGCGCGACGAGACTCCTGACGTGATGATAAATGTCATCGTAGCTTCAAATCTCGAGCGAAATCTATACATGACTACTGAGCTCATCGACATGAACCGCCCGATGGTGATAGCCCTTAACATGTATGATGAGCTTGAGAAGTCTGGTGCCACTCTTAAATATAAGGAACTCGGGGCAATGCTCGGAGTGCCTATTATCCCAACAGTAGCCGCTACCGGAAGAGGAGTGCATGAGCTTCTTGACACTGTCATTGAAGTGTATGAATTCAAGCATCCCGATCTCCGACATATCCATGTGAAGATGAGTCCGGAGATTGAAAAGGGGGTCGACGTGCTTCGTGCCGACCTCAAGGCTGAATCAAAAGTGCCACTTCATTTTGCTACCCGATATCTTGCAATAAAACTTCTGGAGGGTGATCCGGAAGCAGAACTCCTTATAAAGCATACCCCTGATTATAAAAAGATAATCGACGATAGAGACCGTGTAGCCGCAGAGATAAAGCAAAAAATCAACGAGGACGTTCAGACGGCGATAGCCGCAAATAAATATGGTTTCATCCAGGGAGCTCTTGCTGAGACTTTGGAAGGGAATCTCGTTCATGAGGAAAAGACTACAAAGGTCATAGATGCCTTGGTCACAAATAAGCTCTTCGGCTTCCCGATATTCCTTGCGGCGATGTTCTTCATCTTCTGGTGCACTTTTGAACTTGGGTCCTATCCTATGGAATGGATAGAAAACCTTGTCACCTGGATATCCCAGATTGTCTCCCGCTTTATGCCCGACGGACCATTGAAGGATCTTATCCTCGACGGTATAATAGGGGGCGTAGGAGGTGTCATCGTATTCCTTCCCAATATTCTGATACTTTATTTCTTCATATCTTTTATGGAAGACTCAGGATATATGGCGAGGGTCGCCTTCATAATGGATAAGCTTATGCATAAGATGGGGCTTCACGGCAAGAGCTTCATTCCTTTAGTGACAGGGTTTGGCTGCAATGTCCCGGCCGTCATGTCCACTCGCATCATCGAGAGCCGCTCAAGCCGGCTTATCACCATTCTGATACTTCCCTTTATGTCTTGCTCAGCAAGGTTGCCGATATATGTCCTGCTTGCCGGTGCATTTTTTCCACAACATGGTGCACTCGTATTCTTCGGACTATATCTTTTGGGAATCATAGTGGCAATTCTTACAGCAAAGCTTCTCCGTAAATTCTGGTTTAAAGCTGATGAAACCCCATTTGTCATGGAACTTCCGCCATACCGTGTGCCAACGGCTAAATCAGTGTTCCGTAGCATGTGGTCGAAGGCAAAACAGTATCTCCAAAAGATGGGAGGCCTTATTCTTGTGGCTTCCATCATAATATGGGCATTATCTTACTTCCCACGCTATACATTCGACCAAGTTCCTAAGTCATATGTTGATGCTGCTTTGGCAGAAATGCCGGCAAGCGACAAAGGCGTGAAATCAACTGAAGAAATAAATGAAATCGTGCTTCATACCTATCAGCAGGAACATTCTATATTAGGCAACATTGGTAAGTTCTGCGAACCCGTAGTCCGTCCTATGGAACTCGGTTGGCAGTCATGCGTCTCACTCATCGCAGGCATGGCCGCAAAGGAGGTTATTGTATCTACAATGGGTGTGCTCTATGTAGGCGATGATGACGCCGACGCCCTTAGCGAGCGTCTTAAGACGCCATCGCCTCTTACGGGAAAGACACCCTTCACGACAGCCTCTGCCATAGCATTCCTTGTCTTCGTGTTGCTTTACTTCCCATGTATTGCCACTCTCACAGCTACAGTCAGGGAGACGGGAAGCTGGAAATACGGCCTTTTCTCCGTCTGCTATAATACTGTCATTGCATGGATCTTAGCTGTAGTAGCCTTCAACATCGCAAATCTATTCACATAACAAAGGGATGCATTTTTCGTTATAGATATATGATACGGAAAATATTACTCTTTTTCTTAATAGCCGGTGGATTTTATCTGCCGGTCTTTTCGCAGTCTCTAAGCTTTAGTGGAAATTCGCTGAAGGTGCTCGAAGAGACACCGGAAAAATCCACAGGCCTGGAAAAGATATATGTGCTTTACTCGGTGCAAGGAGTGTCAGCTTCATATACATCTTCATCGGGCAATCGCATTAATTGGCTGCAATATGGCAATCTCGGGGGTGGCCATGCAGAAGAGGTTGCATCCACGCAAGATGGCAATACGTGCACTCTTTCTTCGTTGGAAGGTGATAAAGGATATATAGTGGAAGATGGCGACCGGAGATATTGCTTCTGGGTCACGGATTATCTCCCTCACCGGCTGAAGCTTCAGTCGGCAGCTCCGGCTGAGGAGCAAGAGTGCGGTGTGACAATAATAAATGTCACGGGGTCGGGTGAACCGATAAGATATTACACTATCAATGGTATGCAAAAGACCCTTGATCAAGAAATAACCGTAGAATATACCACACAAGAATGGAAAGAGAGTTCTGATCAAGGAAACTTCTATGATGTTCCGGCTGAAAAGACATTTGAAAGTCCACAGACAGAATATCGTCTTTCACCTCCTAATTACTGCGCTTCTACATTTAAAATCAGCGGAGATAAGTTTCTAAAGGCATGGAACTGGGAAGAATCTGTTGAAACCTCTACGGTGCCTCCGGTTTCGGTTGATGCAAGAACCTTTGCAATTCAGCAAAATTCAGAATCCGAAGATAATTCCGGCGCCGGAAGCAACCAGATAGGAAGCGGAGACAGTGAAGGACTCGGAGGTTCTGCTCCATGCGATATAAGTTTCCAGGCTTATGTGACAGACGGAGTCATTCACAATGAATGGCAGTTGACCCGCGATCCGGAGTTTGAGAATATTGATTTCCGCTTTACGACTCAGGATCTTGACTATACTTTCCTCGACGAAGGCGCCCATTATGTCAGGTATATCGGAAGTAATTCCGACGGAAGTTGCGAATATATAAGCGAAATTTACGAAGTGTCGATAGGAGAGAGCCAACTTAAGATTCCCAATGCTTTCTCCCCAAATGGCGATGGTGTCAACGACGAGTGGAAGGTGGCATATCGTTCGCTCCAGACTTTTCAATGCTCTATCTTCGACCGACAAGGGCATCAGGTGTGCCATCTCACTTCTCCCGATCAAGGATGGGACGGCAAAGTACATGGTAAGACTGTAGAATCAGGTGTCTTCTTCTATGTCATAGAAGCCACTGGCACCGATGGAAAGAAATATAAAAAGAGTGGTGACATAAATATAGTGAAATTTGTTGGCCGCACCGGCACTTCTTCGAATCCGGAGCAATAATGGCACGATATTTGTTATATGATTGGAAAACACACCATATAATATGAATGAAGATATCAAAGTGGAGGATCGCATTGAGGTTTCTGGTGCGAGAGTCCACAATCTCAAAAATATAGACGTTACTATTCCCCACAATTCCCTCAGCGTCATCACAGGACTGAGCGGTTGTGGGAAATCTTCGCTTGCTTTCGACACTATTTTTGCCGAAGGCCAGCGTCGTTATATAGAGACATTCTCCGCCTATGCCCGCAATTTGCTCGGTAGCATGGAGCGTCCCGATGTCGACAAGATCACCGGGCTTAATCCTGTCATAAGCATTGAGCAGAAAACTACCAACAATAATCCTCGGTCTACTATTGGAACGACGACCGAAATATACGACTTTTTCCGACTGCTTTTCGCCCGACTCGGTGAACCAAGAAGCTATATAAGCGGCAAACCGATGGTGAAGTATACCAAGGAGAAGATCGTTGAGATGGTCAGCAAGACTTTTGCCGACCGTAAGATTTATGTGCTTGCCCCCCTTGTTAGAAACCGTAAGGGTCATTATAAGGAGCTGTTTGAAAACCTTCGCAAGAAAGGGTATCTGAATGTGCGCGTGGATGGAGAGCTCCGTGAACTCGCCTATGGGATGAAGACCGACCGTTATCGTAATCATGATATAGAACTTGTCGTAGATCGCCTTAAAGTGCGTGAAAATGAATCAGATCGCTTGAAAAAGGCTGTTGAAGAAGCTCTTAAGCAGGGCGACAAGCAGATGATGGTGATAGATATGGAGACAGGAAAACTTCATCATTTCTCCCTCTTACTGATGGATTCGGAAAATGGACTCTCATATCCCGAACCGGCACCTCACAATTTCTCATTCAACTCCCCACAGGGAGCTTGTCGCCGTTGCAAAGGGTTGGGGGAAGTCAACATCGTTGACATCGACAAGATAATTCCAGACAGAAACAAGTCGATCTACGATGGGGGCATCGTGCCTCTTGGAAAATATAAAAACAGTATGGTCTTCATGCAGATAGAGGCTATCTGCAAATTGTATGGAGCAACCCTCAAGACCCCGATTAAGAGTCTTTCGGAAGAAGCTCTCGACGATATCCTCAACGGTACGGATGCCCGCTTGGCCATCACAAGCATTCAGACATATTCATATGAGTCAAACTATGAAGGTTTAGTCAAATACATTGAGGCTCAGCAAGCTGATGATTTTGGCAGTGAGGCAAAAAAATGGAGCGAGCAGTTCTATACCCGTACTGTTTGTCCGGAATGTAGCGGCCAAAGACTCAACAAAATTTCCTTGCATTATTACATCGACGGTAAGAACATCGCCGATGTAGCCAATATGGACATCAAGGAACTTTATGAATGGACTCAGGGATTGGAAGATAGGGTCGACAGCCAACGCCGTCTGGTCGCTGTGGAAATAATGAAGGAGATTCGTTCTCGTCTGAAATTCCTTCTTGATGTAGGTCTCGACTATCTTTCACTCAACCGTCCAAGTTCTTCACTCTCGGGAGGGGAGAGCCAACGCATACGTTTGGCTACCCAGATAGGAAGCCAACTTGTCAATGTGCTTTATATCCTTGATGAACCCTCTATCGGTCTTCATCAACGCGATAATGAACGCCTTATCAATAGTCTCAAGCAGCTTCGCGATAATGGAAATTCCATTATTGTGGTTGAGCACGATAAAGATATAATGAATCAGGCCGACTATATCGTTGACATTGGTCCGGGGGCTGGTCGCAAAGGTGGTAAGGTCGTTTTTCAAGGCACACCATCTGAGATGAAGAAGACCCATACCCTGACAGCCACTTACCTTAATGGAGAGAATTCCATTGAGATTCCTAAAAAAAGAAGAAAAGGAAATGGCAAGTCTCTCATAGTAAGGGGTGCTACCGGACACAACCTTAAGGATGTCGACGTGGAGTTTCCTCTCGGGAAATTCATATGCGTCACTGGTGTGTCAGGCTCTGGAAAATCGAGTCTTGTAAATGGCACTCTTCAGCCTATTTTGAGTCAGAAGTTCTATCGCTCTAACACCCCGCCACTGCCGTATAAGGCAATTGAGGGGATTGAGAATGTCGACAAGGTGGTCACTGTCGATCAGTCGCCACTCGGACGCTCTCCAAGGTCGAATCCTGCTACATATACCGGCGTCTTTACAGATATCCGTAAACTATTTATGGAACTTCCGGAATCAAAAATCCGTGGATATAAGCCAGGAAGGTTCTCATTCAATGTCAGTGGAGGTCGCTGTGAGACTTGCAAGGGCAATGGTTATCGCACTATTGAGATGAATTTCCTCCCGGATGTGCTCGTTCCTTGCGAGGAATGTCATGGAAAAAGATACAACCGCGAGACCCTTGAGGTTCGCTACAAAGGAAAATCCATAGCAGATGTTTTGGAGATGACTGTCAATCAGGCTGTGGAGTTTTTCGAGAATGTGCCCTCAATTCTTAAGAAGATAAAAGTGCTTCAGGATATTGGTCTCGGATATATCAAGCTTGGCCAACCTTCAAGCACTCTCAGTGGTGGGGAAAATCAGCGTGTAAAGCTTGCTACCGAACTTGCAAAGAAAGATACCGGACGCACTCTTTTCATCCTTGACGAGCCGACTACAGGCCTTCATTTCCAAGATATTAAGGTGCTCCTTGGAGTCATCAATAAGCTCGTCGACAAAGGAAATACGATGGTCGTAATCGAGCATAACCTCGACGTCATCAAGTCAGCTGACTGGCTCATAGAAATGGGTCCGGAAGGTGGCAAGGAAGGTGGAGAGATGGTGGCTGCAGGCACTCCTGAAGAAATGTCACTCCTCGACACTCCGACATCTAATTTCCTCCGCGACGAACTCAAGTAATGACTCAAAAGCTATTCCTTTGCTATTATTTTGCATTGATTTGCACAATATTTGGCCGGAGTATTTGGTAGAATGAAATTTTTTTTGTAATTTTGTGCCGTTTTTGAGCCGGTATAGAGATAAATCGGCTTCAAAGCAGTGAAAAATAACCAATTAATTAATTAAACGTATGAATCGTTACGAAACCGTTTTCATTTTAACTCCCGTTTTGTCTGACGAACAGATGAAGGAAGCGGTAGAAAAATTCAAAGGCGTATTGACAGCGAATGGCGCTACAATCGTCAATGAAGAGGAATGGGGTCTCCGCAAGCTGGCTTATCCCATCCAGAAGAAATCAACAGGCTTCTATTGCCTTCTCGAATTCGAAGGCGAGCCTACTCTCGTTAAGCAGCTCGAAATCGCTTATCGTCGTGATGAGAAAGTGCTCCGTTTCCTCACTTTCCGTCTTGACAAGTACGCAGCTGAATACGCAGAGAAGCGTCGCAACCTGAGAGCAAACAAAGCAAGTGAAACAGCTGAGGCTCCGGCTGAGGCAGAAAACAAGGAGGCATAATCATGGCAGCAAACAGCGAAATCCGTTATCTTACTCCTCTTACTGTTGACACACGTAAGAAAAAATACTGCCGTTTCAAACGCAGCGGTATCAAATATATCGACTATAAGGATCCTGAATTCCTCAAGAAGTTCCTCAACGAACAGGGCAAGATTCTTCCTCGTCGCATTACAGGTACTTCTCTGAAGTTCCAGCGCCGTGTGGCTCAGGCTGTAAAGCGTGCTCGTCACCTTGCTCTTCTCCCATACGTAACAGACTTAATGAAATAATAACCGTTTTAACGAAAGCTATATATGAAACTTATTCTTAAAGAAAACGTAGTCGAACTCGGCTACAAGGATGATGTAGTGGAAGTGAAAGATGGTTATGGACGTAACTATCTGATTCCCCAGGGTAAGGCTGTCATCGCTTCTGACGCTAACCTCAAAGAACTTCAGGAAAACCTCCGTCAGCGTGCCCACAAGATCGCTGCTATCCTTGCTGAGGCTCAGAGCCAGGCAGATGCCATCAAGGACGTTAAGCTCGTGATCGAGGCTAAGACTGGTGCTAACGGTGTTATCTATGGCAGCGTAGGCGCAGCTCATATCGCTGACGCTTTTGCAAAACTTGGTCATAACATCGACCGCAAGCTCATCTCACTCAAGAACCCAATCAAGGTGGTTGGTGACTATGTTTGCACTGTTAAGTTCCACCGCGACGTAAACGCTGAAGTTCCTGTTTGCGTAGTGGCTGAGGCTGAAGAAGAGAATTAATTCACATAATCTCACTATAAGGGTTCCATGCAATAAATTGCGTGGAACTTTTTTTTGCATATACGGTTTTTTTTTGCTATCTTTGTCTTTTAAGAATCGACGCAAAGCCCGAAAAATGGCAACGCAAAGATAATCTTTTGAAAAATAATAAAATAGGCCTATATATGAAATTTAACGTTCACGGAAAGACTCTCCAGCAGCAACTCGCTGCGGTCAGCAAGGTGGTAAATGCAAAAAATGCACTTTCCATCCTTGATAATTTTCTACTCGAAGTAAAGGATGACTCCCTTTTCATCACTGGTTCTGATCAGGAAACAGTGATGACGGCTCGCCTTGAGATCACCAACCAGGGCGTCGACGGCAAAATCGCTATCAATGCCAAAAGACTCATGGATGTAGTGAAGGAAGTGTCTAATTTCCCATTGACATTTGAAATTGAAGATAACACCGGCAGTGTCGACCTTATTTTCCCAGGAGGACATTTCTCTTTCATGGGTGTGGATGCCGCTGAGTATCCTCAGAGTTTTGAGACCGACGATCTCTCTATTGAAATGACTATCCCTGCTGAAGTGATACAAAGAGGTCTTGATTTTACTCTTTTCGCTATCAGTACAGAGACTATCCGCCCGATGATGACAGGCGTGTATTGGGATTTCCATGAGAACGACATCACTTTTGTGGGCTCCGACACTCATAAGCTTGTAAGATACATCAACACAAGCTACCAACCAAATCGTGAGACCTCTTTCATTCTTCCCGGAAAGCCGGCTGGTATCCTTCGTTCACTCATTGGAAAGGAAACAGAGACTATCAAGATTCGCAAAGATGAAAAGAGCGCTATCTTCTCATTCGGAGATTTCCGCCTCGGTTGCCGCTTTGTCAAAGGAAATTATCCTAACTACAACCGCGTGATTCCTCAAGACAATCCCAACGAAATGACTGTCGACCGCACCCTGCTCGTCTCCGCTATGCGTCGTGTCTCTCTGTTTGCCAGCAAAGCATCAAGCCTCGTAAAGATGAGCATGGAGGAGAATTCTGTAGTGCTTCAGTCTCAAGACCTTGATTATTCCACTAAAGCTGACGAACGAGTGGCTTGCTCATATGAGGGAAGTCCTCTTTCAATTGGTTTCAACAGTGTCTATATGCTCGAGGTGCTCAATAATCTTCCAGGCGAGTCTATAGTTGTGAAACTTTCCGACCCGGGTCGCCCAGGTCTTTTCATGCCATTTGAGCAGAGGGAGAATGAAAATGTCGTTATGCTTCAGATGCCGATGCAGGTGATCGAGTAAGTCAACTTCATTCAAGTAAGTTTAAAATATTAAAAGAATAAGAGTATGCAGTTGAATCTTATTCGCCCTATAATCTTCTTTGATCTGGAGACCACAGGCACAAGCGTGACAGCCGACAGAATTGTTGAAATATCTTTAATTAAGGTTTTTCCTGACGGCCACACTGAAGAGAAAACCAGAAGGATAAATCCGGAATGTCATATTCCGGAGGAGAGCACAGCTGTGCATCATATCACAGATGAGGATGTGAAGGATGCCCCGACCTTTCGTCAGATTGCCAAGTCGCTTCATGAGCTTTTCTCTGACAGCGACATAGCAGGCTTCAATTCCAATAAATTCGACGTGCCTCTGCTGATTGAGGAGTTCGGACGCGCAGGACTCTCGTTCGATGTGGCAGGACGTAATTTTGTTGATGTGCAGGGAATTTTCCACAAGATGGAACAGCGCACACTCGTGGCTGCCTACCGTTTTTATTGCGGCAAGGATCTCACGGATGCACACTCAGCATCTGCCGACACAAGAGCCACTTATGAAGTGCTTATGAGTCAGCTCGACCGTTATCCCGACCTCAAAAATGATGTGAAAGCTCTCGCAGAGTTCTCAAGTGGCGGCAAGAATGTCGACCTTGCTGGTCGTATGGTCTATGACGACAACCATGAACCGATATTCAATTTCGGCAAAAACAAGGGTCGTAAGGTGAAAGACGTGGTCCGTCACGAACCAGGTTTCATACAATGGATCATGCAAGGTGATTTCCCAAAGGAAACCAAAGATCAATTGCGAAGACTTCAGTATGAATTTATGAAGAAATGAGCGGGAAAAGTTTGCAAGGAAAGCATATAGTTCTTGGCATATCCGGCGGAATTGCTGCCTACAAAAGCGCATATCTTCTGCGTCTTTTCATCAAGGCAGGAGCTGAAGTGCAGGTTGTCATCACTCCAAATGGCAAGGAATTCATCACTCCGGCCACCCTCGCGGCTTTGAGTGGAAAACCGGTGGTATCTGAATTTTTCGCTGCCAACACCGGAGAATGGCATTCGCATGTTGACTTGGGATTATGGTCCGACTTGATGGTCATTGCCCCGGCCACTGCTTCCACTATCGGAAAGATGGCAAATGGGGTAGCTGACAATATGCTTATCACGACCTATCTTTCGGCTAAAAGCCATGTGATGGTGGCTCCGGCCATGGATCTCGACATGTGGGCACACCCTTCTACCCAACGAAATATCGCGACTCTTGAAAAAGATGGCGTGGAGATAATCCAGCCGGCTTCAGGAGAACTCGCAAGCCACCTGACTGGAAAGGGGAGAATGGAGGAGCCTGAAGAGATTCTAAATAGGGTAGTGCAATATTTCGCAAGAAAGGAAAGCCTTAAAGGGAAAAAGATTCTTGTGACTGCCGGCCCTACTTATGAAGACATAGATCCCGTCAGGTTTATTGGCAATTATTCAAGTGGCAAGATGGGGTTTGCCATTGCTGAGGAAGCTGCAGCAAGAGGAGCGGAAGTTACTCTCGTGACAGGACCTGTCTCCCTACAGACTTCCAGCGATCGGATTAATAGAATCGACGTCAGAAGCGCACGCCAGATGCTGGCCGCCGCTGAAAAAAGTTTTGAAGAATGCGATGCCGCTATCTTATCTGCGGCTGTCGCCGATTATGCCCCGGAAGAATGTCATGACTCCAAAATCAAGCGGGAAAAGACCGACGGCTTGACCTTGAAACTTGTAAAGAACCCCGACATTGCTGCCACCCTCGGAGCCATAAAGGGAAATAGAATACTTGTAGGATTCGCTCTTGAGACCGACCATGAGCATGAGAATGCCATTGGGAAGATGAAAAAGAAGTCTCTCGACATGATTGTTCTCAATTCCCTACGGAATCCTCTTGCCGGGTTCAATAAGGACACAAATCAGGTTTGCGTGCTGAAGAAAGATGGGACAGAGACTGAATATCCTGCAAAATCTAAGAAGGAAGTGGCCCGAGACATTATTGACCAGCTTGAAGGATTGGAGGGTTTCTGACTAAAAGTTGATATAGATGAAGGCAAAGAGTATACTGAAATATATGTTGGCATCTGCTGCCATGATGGTTGCATCCTGGGCTTCTGCTCAGGAACTTAATTGCACGGTGGAAGTAAATGCCCAGAAAATCGAAGGTGGTTCAAAGTCCGTGTTCCAGACTCTCCAGGAGTCTATTTCGGAATATATGAATGAGACTCGATTTTCTAACGCGACTTTCTCTAACAACGAGAAAATCGACTGCCGACTCTATCTCACTGTCAGCGAATATAACGACGACCGCATTACGGGTGATCTCCAGATTCAGCTCTCGCGTCCGGTCTATAACTCAACATATACTACTACTCTTTTCAATTTTAAAGACAATAAGGTCAGTTTTGAATATAGGGAAGGCGAGCCATTGATCTTCAATGCGACGACCATCGACAATAACCTGACGGCAATCCTCAATTACTACGCCTATCTGTTTCTCGCTCTCGATTTCGACAGTTTCTCGCCGATGGGAGGAGAGCCTTTTTATGAAAGGGCTGCTACAATATTGCAAGCTGCCCAAAGTCTTGGCGAAACAGGATGGAAAGCATTCGAGGATCCCAAAAACAGAAGTGGTGTCTTGACTTCATTCACTTCCCCTTCTACATCTTCCTACCGTCAGATGCTTTATGACTATCATCGCAAGGGTCTTGATGAAATGGTCACTTCCCCCGACAAGGGACGGGCTTCTATAACTTCTTCTCTCAGCGCAATTGAGAATGTTTATAAGGCAGATCCCATGTCGGCTGCCCTGTCTATATTCAGGGATTCAAAACTTGATGAACTTGTCAATGTCTATTCAAAGGCTCCCCAGACAGAAAGGGAACTCGTCTACAAATTGTTGCAGCCTATCTACCCTTCAGAAAATGAGCGCCTGAATAAAATCAGGAAAGGCGATGAAAATAACTAATACAAGCATAGGATATCTCTTATGATCAGGCAACTCTCAATCTACAATTATGCACTCATCGACAGAGTGGAACTTACTCTCAATGAAGGATTGACAATCCTCACTGGAGAGACAGGTGCTGGAAAATCTGTCATGATGGGAGCAATCTCTCTGCTTATGGGTGAACGTGCCGACAGCAAGGTGCTTGCCAACCGCGACGGCAAAGCTGTAATAGAGGGTGTGTTTGATGCCGTGGCCCCAAATCTTAAGGATATTTTCGAGGCGAATGATCTTGACTGGAACGACGGGCAAATCATCGTGCGCCGTGAGATTGCTTCAAATGGCAGAAGCCGGGCTTTCATCAATGATACTCCGGTGACCCTCCCTCTGCTTACAGAAGTGGCTGGAGGATTGGTGGATATTCATTCCCAACATTCCAACCGGCTCCTTTCCAGACCTGAATATCAACTTAGTATAATCGACTCAATTGCCGATAATGCTGAAATTCTTGCCGACTATAAGAGGGATTTCTCAAAATTTGTCGGTTTGAGAAATAAAATCAAACGCATTCGCGAATCTATGCAAAAGAATCGCGAAAACAGGGAGTTGAGGGTGTTCCAACTTGAACAGCTATCAAAAATCAATCCCAAGAAAGGTGAATTGGAGGAGGTGGAGAAAACTTTCGATATCCTCTCTGATGCCGACGATTTGAGAAATCGCATCAATCAGGCTTCCTACCTTATTTCCGCATCCGATACGTCTGCCCTTAACATGATTGGAGATGCCGGAAATGGAATTGATGGAATTGATTTCACTCTGTTTGAAGGAATTGGAGATGCCTCACAACCAGGACTGATGGAACGGCTCAGGAATGTCTACATCGAGCTTAAGGATATTGGTGACACTCTTTCAAGAATTGCTTCCGGAATAGAGTCAGATCCTGTACGCTTGGCGAAGGCCGATGCCCGTCTCAAGGAACTCTATGAGGCAGTGAAGCGGTTCAAGATGGCCGATTATGAAGGCCTTGTCAATTTTTATGATTCCCTCAAGAAAGATGATGCTGGGGGCTCCGAAAGATTAGAAGAGCTGAATGCTCTTGAATCTGAGGCAAGAAAGCTGGGTGACACCCTAAAGGAAAAGGCAGAGGTAATAAGCATATCAAGAGCTTCAGCGGCAAAAAGATTTGAGGAGATGCTTACCCTCGATGCCCGGCCGCTCGGACTTAAAAATCTTCGCTTCAATGTGAATATTACAGTTGGAAAACTAACTCCAGAAGGAAAAGACAATGTGGAGTTTCTATGTTCATTCAACAAGAATCAGCCTCTTATGCCTCTTTCGCAGACTGCTTCCGGAGGTGAAATGGCAAGACTTACACTTTGCATTAAGGCAATCACTGCTAATAAGCTGAAGTTGCCTACTGTCATTTTCGATGAGATAGATACAGGAGTTTCCGGAGAAATTGCCGACAAAATGGGGTCTATGATGGCCGATATTGCCTCTGATATGCAAGTGTTTGCCATTACCCATCTGCCACAAGTGGCAGTCAAAGGGCAATCACACCTTCTCGTCTATAAGCATGATGAAGGAGAGCGTACGGTGAGCCATGTAAAGGTTTTGGATAGCGATGAGCGCGTCAAGGAGATAGCAAGAATGCTGTCAGGAAAAGAAATTAATGAGGCTGCCCTTTCAAATGCTCGCGCATTATTAGAAGGATAAACCAAAGAAAACAAAAATGGAAAAAAGCGACTATATATTTGGACTTAGAGCCATTATCGAGGCGATAGAAGCCGGAAAGGATATCGATAAGATTCTTGTCAAGACTGATTTCACCGGTGACTTGGCAAGGGAACTTCTTGGCAAGGCAAAGGCTTATGGAATTTTAGTGAAAAGAGTTCCGCAGGAAAAGCTCAACCGAATCACAATGAAAAATCATCAGGGAGCTATCGCTATTCTTGCCGCAGTTCCTTATCATAAGCTTGAAAATATCATTCCTTTGCTTTATGAAGAGGGAAAGAATCCTTTGATGGTAGTGCTTGATGGGGTTACGGATATTCGAAACTTCGGAGCAATCGCGCGCACTGCATGCTGTGCAGGAGCCGACGCAATAGTCATCCCATCCCACAATTCAGTGTCGATCACTGCAGATGCAATAAAGACTTCGGCCGGAGCTCTGTTCCACTTGCCGGTTTGTCGCGAGAAGAGCACTCTCGATGCAGTCAGACAGCTCAAGGAAAACGGATATAAGATTGTAGCCGCAACTGAAAAGGGGGCAAGAAATTATACCCAGACTGATTTTACAGTGCCTGTTGCAATAGTCATGGGTGCTGAAGAGACTGGCATATCAGAAGAAGTGCTCCGTGCTGCCGACGACCTCGCAGCCATTCCAATCATTGGCGAAATAAGTTCACTCAATGTCTCAGTCGCTGCCGGCATAATGATTTATGAAGCCATCAGGCAAAGAAACCCCAAATAACCCCAACCCCATAACCCCATAACCCTATAACCCTATAACCTTATAACCCCATAACCCTTAAGTTTCGCCTGCGAAACTAAAATTATCACCTTTTTTTCTATTTTTAATTCTTTCTTTTTGGATAATTCAAAGGAATATATTAACTTTGTAGTTCATTTGATACATATCCCAACTCGAGTGTTGGCATTTTAAGTATTATAAAGCAATCATTTATGATCAATAGAGTACTTATAAGGATTAAAGTGGTGCAACTGCTTTATTCATATTTTCTTGTGCAAAGCAACTTTACTGTGCAGACTTCTCCGTCTGCGCCTACTAAAGAAAAGCGTTTTGCCTACACACTCTATCTCGACTATTTATACCTGATGGTGAAAATAGCTGAATCTATCAATCAGCGAAGCAAAAATTCCCCTCTTTACGAAACCCGATTCATCCAGAGACTGCTTGGAGATAATATAATGAAGTCTGTCAGCAGCCGATATGCTATGGGGAATTTTCCACTTCTTCCTTGCATCGACGACCTTTGTGAACACATCAAGGATTCTGCCATCTACAAGAATTTCTTAAAGAATACTAAGGCTGATTCCAAGATATGGCCGGAAATATTCCGCCATTTCATCTCTGGAAATTCCCAGATTAGCATGATAGTGGAGAAATATGAAAACTATTCTCTAAGAGGAGTCGATAGGGCCAAGGAGATGATAGCCGAGACTTTCACTGAATTTGCTTCAAGTCAAGATAATATTGCTGATGGTCTTGCGGATCTCAATGCAAGCATGGCTAAGGCTCGCGAGCTTTATTTCCGCCTGCTTATGCTTCCAATCGATATCACTTATCAAAGGGAGGTAGATCTTGATGTGCGTCGTCATCGCTATCTAAAAAATGAGGAGGATATGAATCCTAACCCCAAGTTCATCGACAATGAACTTGTGAAACTTCTCAATGAAAATGAGGATATTAAGGAATTCTCCCAAAAGAACAAGATATCATGGATTGAGCAAGATCGCGATCTCATCAGCCATCTTCTTAAGAAAATCGTAGAGTCTGATCTTTATAGGGAATATCTGGAAGACCCTGTCAGCGATCTCCATGAAGACTGCGAGTTCTGGAAAAAGGTGATGCGCAATATCATTCTCAATGACTCGAAGTTCTTGGAAAGATTGGAGACTATGTCGGTATTCTGGAACGACGACCTCGAGATTATGGGAGAATTCGTCCTGAAGACATTCCGTAGATTTGAGGAAAAGGCTTCTATCCCCGACTGCCCGATAGAGGATCCGGTGCTCCCTATGTATAAGGATAATGAAGACGCTAAGTTTGGCAAGGAGCTGTTTGAGGCCACTGTAAAGAAAAATGCCATCTACAGAGGATATATCGACGAAGTCCTGAACAAGCAGCATTGGGAGTCTGATCGCCTCGCTTATATGGATGTCGTGATTATGGAGACAGCTCTCGCTGAGATCTTAAATTTCCCCAAGATTCCTATTCAGGCTTCCCTCAATGAATATATTGAGATAGCTAAAAGTTATTCTTCTGCCAAGAGCGGCNNCGGGCAGTCTGGGATAGTAGCCTTTTCAATGGGCTTTTGGCCAGCGTGATAAGCAACCTAAAGGAAACCGGTAAACTAAGAAAATAATCTATAAAAATCAACAGATATGAATTCAATTCTTCTTCAGCAAGCATCTGGAGGCGGAGGCCTCAGCGGTATGCTCATGATTGTGGCTATGATCGTGATTTTCTATTTCTTCATGAT
>DAAK01000188.1 GCA_001701075.1 Bacteroidales bacterium GP3
AAGTTTAAGAAGAAAGAGGAAGAAGCTCCGGCTGCTCCTGCAGAGCCCACTACAGAAGAAAAGCTTCTCACTGAAATTCGCGATCTTCTCAAGAATCAGGAAAAATAAAAGCATTAGCTTTTCCGTTATAATAGGATAGCTGTTGTAGCTGATTTAGCTATAATAGCTATCTTAGCTATTAAGAAAAAACAACAATAAACATATGCAGAAAAAATTCAAAAGAACGCTTATCACGTCGGCTCTTCCTTATGCAAATGGTCCGGTACATATTGGCCATCTTGCCGGGGTATATGTTCCTGCCGATATCTATGCCCGTTATCTTCGCCTTAAGGGTGAGGAGGTATTCTTTGTGGGCGGCAGCGATGAGCATGGTGTGCCCATCACTATAAAGGCTAAGAAAGAGGGTGTCACTCCTCAGGATATTGTAGACCGCTACCACAAAATCATTAAAGACTCTTTTGAGGGTCTTGGCATTTCATTCGATGTGTATGGTCGCACTACTTCTGAAACTCATCGCAAGACAGCATCCGACTTCTTCCGCCGTCTTTATGACAAGGGTGAGTTTGTGGAAAAAAGCTCCATGCAGCTTTACGATGAACAGGCAGGTCAGTTTCTTGCAGACCGATATGTAGTAGGCACCTGCCCTCACTGTGGCAATGAAAGGGCATATGGCGACCAATGTGAGAAATGTGGCACATCGCTCAATGCTACCGATCTTATAAATCCCAAGTCAGCCATCACTGGAAATACTCCTGTGCTTAAAGAGACATTCCATTGGTTTCTCCCTCTTGATAAATGGGAACCTAAACTCCGTGAATGGATACTTCAGGAGCATAAGGAATGGAAACCCAATGTATATGGTCAGTGCAAGTCATGGCTCGACCTTGGGCTGCAGCCTCGTGCCGTAAGTCGCGACCTTGATTGGGGTATCCCTGTTCCTGTGGAGGGGGCTGACGGAAAAGTGCTGTATGTATGGTTTGACGCTCCTATCGGTTATATTTCCAATACGATTGAAGCCCTTGGTGATGATTGGGAGCGCTGGTGGAAGGATCCGGAGACAAGGATGATCCATTTCATTGGCAAGGATAATATAGTGTTCCATTGCATTGTATTCCCGTCTATGCTGATGGCTGATGGAAGCTACAATCTTCCCGACAATGTGCCTGCCAATGAATTCCTGAACTTAGAGGATGACAAGATTTCAACTTCCCAGAATTGGGCTGTTTGGCTTCATGAATATCTTGAGGATCTACCGGGCAAGCAGGACACTCTACGCTATGTGCTGACAGCAAATGCTCCTGAGACTAAGGACAACAACTTCACTTGGAAAGACTTCCAGGCTCGCAACAATAATGAACTTGTGGCAATACTTGGAAATTTCATCAACCGTGCAGTGGTGCTTACACATAAATATTTTGATGGTGTAGTGCCTCCTGTGAAGACTCTTGAGACTGTAGACACCCAATTGATAGAGGAAATTGGAAAACTAAAGGCGGAAATGACTGAAGCTCTTGACACATTCCACTTCCGTGAAGCTCTTCGTGTGGCTATGGATATGGCGCGTGCCGGCAATAAGTATCTTCAGGAGACAGAGCCATGGAAAGTATCGAAGACTGATATCGAGCGTACAGGCACCATTCTCAACATCGCTCTTCAGACGTGTGCCAACCTTGCGATTGCCTTTGAGCCATTCCTTCCATTTATGTCTGCTAAGCTCCTTAAAATGCTCGGTGGCGATAAGATAAGTTGGGATATGCTGGGATGTTTCGATCTTGTACCTGTCGGAGCGCATATTGGTCAGCCGGAACTTCTTTTCGAGAAAATTGAAGACTCCGTAGTTGAGGCACAAGTGCAAAAGCTTAAGGATGCAAAGGAGAAGAATAAGCTCGCTGCCTGGAAACCTGCTGAAGTGAAGCCTAATGTTGAATTTGAGACTTTCGAAAAGATAGATATCCGTGTAGGTAAGGTTTTGGAATGCTCTAAGGTGAAGAAATCTAAGAAGCTCCTTCAATTCCTTATTGATGATGGAATGAATAAGCGTACCATCCTGAGTGGTATTGCTGAAAGCTACGAGGATCCTTCAGTACTTGTAGGAAAGGAAATTTGCTTTGTAGCTAATTTCGAGCCTCGTAAGATGATGGGCATAGAAAGTCAAGGTATGATTCTTTCAGCAGTCAATCCAGATGGTAAGCTGACAGTAATTTCTCCCTCGGCTGATGTGGTGCCTGGAGCTTCTGTAGGATAATTGCGCATTTTACATAGCGCGAAAAAATTTTTTTCAAAAGCATAATTAATTGCATAATAGATTAATAAATGGTATGACTGCCCAAATCGTGCAGTCATACCATTTTTATTAAGATTTATTAAGAAATTAATTTTGGAGAGCCGAATTTAATCAGCTACCTTTGCAGTGTAATCAATGATCAATGATTAATTATTAAACTTGTAAACTTTTAAACTAAATAAGATATGGCAAAGAAAGTAGTGAAGAAGCCAAATGGCGGACGTATCGCCGATATGGACGAGAAGCGCAAGGCTCTCGACATAGCGATGGCTCATCTTGAGAAAGATTTCGGAAGTGGAACCATCATGCGTCTTGGTGATGATGCTGTGCAAGATGTGGAAGTGATACCTACCGGCTCAATAGGCCTTGACTATGCCCTTGGCGTAGGCGGGCTTCCCCGTGGCAGAATCACAGAAATATATGGTCCGGAATCTTCAGGTAAGACAACTCTTGCTATCCATGTGATAGCGGAGGCTCAGAAAATGGGTGGCATATGTGCCATAGTTGACGCAGAGCATGCGTTTGATCGCTTCTATGCAGAAAAACTTGGTGTTGATGTCAACAATCTTTGGATAGCACAACCTGATAATGGCGAACAGGCTCTCGACATTGCAGAGCAACTTATCAATTCTGGTGCGATCGACGTGCTGGTGGTCGACTCAGTTGCAGCCCTTACTCCTAAGGCTGAGATTGAAGGGGAAATGGGCGACAAGAACGTTGGTTTGCATGCACGCCTCATGAGCCAGGCAATGCGTAAGCTTACCGGAACAATAGCCAAGACGCGTACTTGCTGCATCTTCATCAACCAGATTCGCGAGAAGATCGGCCTTATGTTCGGTAATCCTGAAACTACCACCGGTGGTAACGCCCTGAAGTTCTATAGTTCCGTTCGTCTTGAGATTCGTGCCAGTGGCTTTATCAAGGATGGCGAGCAGGCTGTAGGACGCACAGCTAAGGTAAAGGTAGTGAAAAACAAAGTGGCGCCTCCATTCATGAAAGCTGAGTTCGAGCTCCTTTTCGGGGAGGGTATCTCACGGGTAGGAGAAATTGTCGATCTCGGTGTAGAGCATGGTATCATCCAGAAATCTGGCGCTTGGTTCAGCTACAACGGCAATAAGCTCGGACAGGGACGCGATGCCGTGAAGCGTGTATTGAAGGAGAATCAGGAACTTGCGGATGAGTTAGCTGATAAAATTACGGAGAAAATGAATGCTGACCGCGATTCACGCAAACCTGCCGGCAATCCGTTCCTTCCGGGACGTGACAGCAAGGTGGTCTCTGACGACGAGGATATTGATATGGCTGCCGAACCAGATGACTCCGACAATGCAGAAGATCTCTTTGGCGATGACTTCGCAATCTGAAAAATATAATAGCAAATAAAAAAATAATGGAGACCCAAAAAGCCTCCATTATTTTTTTATACTGATTTATACTTTATCTTGTGAGGGTACTTGTACCATACATGTAATAATACCAACCATCACCGTCGAAATAATACCACAATCCAAAGTTAGGGACAGTAATTGAGCCATCTGCATTGATAGTGGCCACTACAGACTCTTCGGCACTCGTACTTGTCGCAAACCAGTAATAGGTAGTGCCATATTCCTGAGCCTCGATTGTAATTGTGCCGGCTTCGAAATCTACGATACCATAGACAGGGGTATCAGTCCAGAATAGGCCATCTATTTCCACAGTCTCCTCATCAACTTTCTTAATTGTAGCTGACCAGTCAGGAGCATCGATAGCTTCCCATGTCCATGTATCATTTATACTTGAATTGCCAACGAAATGATTGTTGAATTTACCTGTGATAGCCTTCATAGGGTCCTCTTCAGCCTGTACTGGCCATGTGAATGTATCCTCACCCCAATTGGAGTAGTCTGATCCATAATAATTGCCAACGCAGACTTCTCCACTCTCGCTATTGCCACTGACGGAGCCGTAATTGTCCCATGGATAGGCGATGAGAGTCGGATATAGCCATGAGCCGGTAGGTATCTGCCATGTGCGGTAGCCTGCCACCTCATCGTTGACTTCTTCTCCATTGAGGAAACAGAATTTGTCATCCTTATTGGAAGGAGTGACAGCAAATTCGAGATTATAGCCCCTGACGCCGTAGTAGTTGAGAATAGTGTAAGAGCCATTAGAATAAGCTATCATCTTTGCCTCCCATGAGTTGTTTAGAGCTGCACTATAATAGAGGCCTGTGACAGTGTAGAGTTCTGTGACGTTTAAGGTAGCAGAAGCGCTGCCGGCTGGACTGTTAGAGTATTGGCCATGTGCAAGAGCCACGACTGAAACAGTATAATTACCTGCAGGCAGAATCTTTGTGAAAGAAGTGCCTGTTGTCACGTCGGAAGCTACAAGAGATCCATCTTTAGCTACAGTATAGGAATATTCCTTTGCTCCTTCCACTGCTTTCCATGACACCTCAAGGCGTTCGCTGTCAGCGATTGTCACTTCAGGGGCTTTGAGTGGTGAAAGAGCATCGGTAGTGGCCGTAAGAGTCACTGCCGGAGGAGTGGAATAGTCGCTGTCCATTCCAGAGAAGGCCCATACCTCAAGGGTATAGGTTGTGGAAGGTAGCAGTCCTGTAATTTTGATTGACGTATCTTTGGTGACTCCGGCAGTCACGGCGAGTCCATTGGGGTCGACGAGGCGGTAGCCATACTGCACGGCATTGTCTATCTTTTGCCAAGAGAAAGACAATGAACGGTAGGTCGAAGCATCTTGTGTGACTGATGGTGACTCGAGAGGAGTTTTCAAGTCATTGTCGCTATCGCAGGCAGTGAATCCTGCGGTGCAAGCCAGGCTGAGCAGCATGGCGATAAATTTATTCTTTTTCATGTCTGTCAGTCTTATTCAGTTTCTGTTTCATCGTCATCTGCGGTCGGGTCAAATGGATTCTTATAAAGAGTGAAGTCCACTTGATATGCTCCGTAATTCCAACTTCCGTCATCGAATTCCAGATAAGTGGTCAGACCTATATATCCGTAGTATCCTGTTGATTTCTTTTGGTAGATCATGCGCAGGAGTGAATAGGAAATATCATTATACAGATATAGGTTGGTAAGTGCCGGATATCCTGATAAACCACCGGGAACCCATACAGGGTATGTCTGTTCGGCCTCATTGTAAATATCCCATCCTCCGCCGTAAGAATCATCTATGAAGAGGGCATTCGACAAAGGAGTAAACACCACATCATCTGCGCTATCGCAAGTGAAGGTGACATCAAGACCGGAACCGAAGAAATCCGTAAGTTTGAAGAGATTGGTGCCATCAAGCTGATAGATATCTCCATATGTACTTGGGTACATCTCGCTGTAGTCACTGTATGAATAGATGTAGCGTGCGTAGTCGGCCATCTGTACCCATACGGAATTAATCACGGAATAGGTCACAGAGGTCATTCCTTCTCCGTAAGTGTCTGTCTGATCAGCGGGAAGAGCGAGTGTGAACTTATTTTCTTGTCCTTTTGGCAGTCCACTGCAGTCGATCGTGATTGTCTTGGATGCCTCGCCGGCAGCGAAATCAACAGAAGCCGGAGCCACTACACCTTCTACGTCAGAAATGACTGTAATTGGAAAGGATACGGCTTGATCTGTGATTTGGCGTGACACCTGCACGTCTATGGCCATTTCTTCCTTAGGCCCTTCACTATCGAAAATATACGACAGTTGATTGGGCAGTGGGAAGTAGGCGATTACTCCGGTTTCTGTGTCCTGGGGTCCAGGAGTCCAGTCATCGGATTCGGAGCAAGCCGTCATTAGGGGGAGGGCCAGGACTCCGAGCATTGTTTTCAGAATATATGGTTTCATATTGTTGTCTTGATTGGTATATTATGATTCTTTCCAGACATTATATACTGTGCCTGCAGAGGGATCAGGGTTGAGGATAACCGCCTTATTGAAATTACGTTCTTGCTCAGGAATACTGAAGGTAGACCATGGTGCCACGTAGTTTGGCAGCGAGTTCAGGCGATAGCTTGCCGGCCAGTTAGTACCAGGATAGCCACGTGTGACAGCCTTTTCGAGGCGTCGGTAGTCCCAGAGGATGAGACCTTCACCCCAGAGTTCTATTCTCTTTTGGGTGAATACATCGTCGATGAATCCTTCGATGCCTGCTCCGGTGCTCTTGTAGCTTCCATCCTTATAGCGATAGGTATTTACGAAGCTTTCGAGAAGCGAACGACCCTGACCATCTCCATAAGCGCGACCTGCGGCTTCAGCTTCGATGAGATACATTTCCTCTACTCTCATCATCGGGATGCTTACAGCATTGCCGACGGTAGAGATATCGCCATCGCCATTGGCGGGATGGAACTTGAATCCTGCATAAGCCTGATATCCGCTCCATGTAGAGAACCCAAGGCTTGTGCCACGTGCATATTTGGTGTTGAACGCTTGTTCATCGCCTACATCGTCGGGCGCAATCCATGTGGTCTTACGCCAGTCACTGTCAGGGATTTTGGCAAAGAGACGATCGTTGATCATGCGGTAGCCATTGTATGGATAGCAAGAGATGCCATAGCTGGCTTCAGGGCACATGAATGAAACCCATGATTGCCATACGAGTGAAGAGGCAAGTCCATTGTCGGTATTAATGATTACGCCCCACATCCATGAATTATTGACTGAGTTGAAACCGGTCTTAGGATCAAACCATTGTGTCTCTGTGGTAGGAGTGTAGCCAGTGTTGATAGCTTTGCGAGCATATTCGGCAGCCTTTACATAGCAATCGTGTGCGTTGGCCACGCCAAGCTTGTCGTAGCTTATCTCAGGGTCATCTTCATGGGAGAGAGCTGTGGCTAAGTCGGATGGATGAAGCTCAAAGCGTGTGCCGACAAGCAGCCAGAAACGCGCTTGGAGGCCGTAGGCTACTCCGAGTCCCGGATAAGATTTGGTAGAAGGTTCCGGCTTTCCGAAAGCATATTTCTCAGCATTGTTGAGGTCGGTCAGAATAAAGCGGAACATCGTGTAGAAAGGAGCACGAGGATTATTGCGGGCCTCCGTTTCAGTGGTGCTTTCAGTGACGATAGGCACTGTCAGTCCCATGATGCCGTCTTGCTCTGCCTTGTCGTCAAAAGCGGCGTAGCCTGTCTTCTTGTATTCATACCACTGAGCCATTTCCATATAGGCATTTGCGCGGAAAGTGGCTGCTATGCCGGCAGCTTCCGCATCGTCTGGATTAGACTCTACGTCGACCGCCTGCATGACGAGATTGCATTTCTGCACGAGCGAATAGTAGCGTTGCCATACGTTGTAGCTTAGTGCCCAATTCGCACCCAATGTGATGCCAGAGCCTACATAGGAGAAATAGTCGTAGCCATTGTCGTAGATAGGAAGGTCGGCTGTCGAGGCATCTCTCCAGATATTAAACCCTGTCATACCGATATCGTAATAGTAATCGGTGTTATAACGCATATAGTAGGCGGGGATGGAATTGACCAAATAGCTTTTATCTGCCGTGTCCACCTGGCCTTGTACGGCGCTGCTTGTACCTTCGCAACATAACCATTGGCTAAANNTTGTAGGGAAAGTCTCCTCCAGACACGATGTGAGCATTGGAAGACCCATTAAGGTGGCGAGCACCGGAATTATATATCTTTTCATTTTTCGATTCATATTGATGGTTGGTTGGAGAGATTAGAATTCCACGGAGAGTCCGCCTGAGATAGTACGCATCGGGAATGAGTATCCGGAACTACCGTTATAATTACCCCATTGGGCACTCATACGCGGATCGAAGCCCTTGCGCTTTGTCCAATATGCAACATTTTCAGCTTGACAGAAGACCCGGATCTGAGAGAGGCGAAGTGAACGTACAAGATTCTTCGGGAATGTATAGCCAATGGTTATGTTGCGAAGGCCAATGTAGGAAGCATCGGTCAGGAAGCGGTCGGACATATATGTGTCATATATATTGTTGTATTGCCAGATTGGAATGTCTGTGTTTGTGTTGGTCGGCGACCATGCATTGAAGACATCCTTGTGGAATGGCTTTCCAGTGAGGGACTCGTAGGGTGCGGTCATGAAGTCGGAGTAGACATTATCGTATTTCTTGCCCCCGATTGAGTAATTGAACTGAGCGGAGATGTCAACACCGAAGAATTTAAATGAGGTGTTGAAGCCGCCAAACACTTTCGGGAGAGCAGATCCGCAGAGGTAATAGTCGGCGTTCTCGTAGCTTGTAGTAGTGGCAAGCTCACCGTTTTGGTCTGTATAATAGAAAAGAGCCGTACCTTGTTGATCCACTCCGGCATATCGGCGTAGGCGCCAGGTGTAGACGGGAAGACCTTCGCCATAAAAGAGGTAACCGCTTAGATAGCCGTTATATCCGTCGCAGGAGGCGAGCTTTTTATCTTCGGGAAGGAATGTCACGCGGTTGCGTTCCCATGAGAGATTGAGCCCTACATTCCAGGTGAAGTTCTTTATTGAAATTATGTCGGCATTTAGCTGTACTTCAAGTCCGGTGTTGCGCATATCACCGATATTGTCGTAGTAACCTGTATAGCCGAGCGAGAGGGGAGTCGTGAAATACATAAGCATATTACGGGTGGAGCGACTATAGAATTCAAGACCACCGGAGAGACGATTGTTGAAGAGTTCAAACTCAACGCCGGCATTGAGGCTGCCTACGGTCTCCCATGTGATATTCTCGTTACCCTTTGAGCTGAATACGAATGCGGGTTGGCCACTGACATTAGAAATGCTATATGTGTCGGTGTAACGATAAGAACCGATATTATCGTTACCTTGCTCGCCGTAAGAGACCTTTAGCTTCAGCATATCGACTGCAGGAGTTTCAGGCATCCATTCCTCTTTTGTCAAGATCCATGCTGCACCGAGACTCCAGAAGTTGCCCCAGCGGTGTTTGGGAGCGAAGCGTGAGGAACCATCGCGGCGGAAAGAGCCGGATGCGAAATATTTGCTGTCGTAGTCATACTGTGCACGCAGGAACCATCCTTCTACATTGTAGCGACTGCTGGATCCGCTCATATCGGCATCAATGATGGCGCCGGAGATTTCCTTGTTTGAGTCGTACATTGCCGGATTGTTTTTGGCGGCAAAGAGATTGGTACCGACATCGTTGGTATATTCATGGCCGAGCAGTACGTCAAGGCTGTTCTGTCCGAAATTTTTCGAGTAGTTGAGGAGCTGCTGGGTGTTGAAGCTTGCTGTGCGATAATGCCCTGTCGATACATAGCCGCGTCCCGTGTTGAATCCATAGTAAGGATTGTAACCTGTCTGAATGCGGTTTTCTGTGTCATACACACTTCCGTTGATGGTGAAGTGGAAGTCGTTGAGGAAATCGATTGTAGCGAAGCCTTGTATATTAAAGGCGTTGCTGACATTCTTTGAGAGGTCGAGAAGATCTTCCTGTATGGGATTGCCTCCTTGTTCAGGCGAGCGATTCAATCCAGTGGCACGTCCGTCGCCGTAGTCATACATCTTTCCGTTCTGGTCGGTCATGATGTTGCCGGCCGCATCGCGAAGATAGAGTGGATATATAGGAGCTACGGATGTAAGCACGCCGAAGACTCCTCCTGCGGAGTTGGTTGCAGTATGGTTGTAAGAAGCCGAGCCTCCAACCTTGAGCCAGGAGAATGCCTGAACATCGGCTTTTAAGCGGGCTGTGTAGCGTTCTATATCATTACCATATGCTATAGAGTTGGCATCCAGATAGCCGAGGCTCGCGTAGATTGAGTATTTATCGTTGGCACTGGTCAGTGTGAGGTTGTATTCCTGGCGGAAACCGTCGCGGAGACCTTCTTTAAACCAGTTGTCGGGATATAGCGTATAGATTTCGCCATTATTTGCCACTCTGTTGCCGAGGGTCGCATTCGGGTTGAGACGTCCGTTTGTGCCTATGAGTTGCTGACCTTCAGGCACGGAGTAGACTACATAGCCAAGTCCGCCATCGGCAGGATTTGCTCCGATCATCTGGTTGGCGTGTAAGTGTGCAAGGCTTTCTCCTTCTCCGAAGGTATTCATATAGTAGTTCTTTTGAGCGAGGTAGAAAGCTTCATAGTATTGTCCAGGATCTGTAATGACATCATATTTGACACGTCCATCGTGGTTTGAACCCCATTTTGCATTGAAGCTTACTTTTGTACGTCCGCGTTCGGCATTTTTTGAAGTGATGAGAATCACACCATTTGCTCCGCGTGCTCCATAAAGTGCATTTGCGGAAGCATCTTTAAGTACGGTCATGGATGCGATGTCTGCAGGGTTGAGATCGTTCCAATATCCGTTGTAGGGCATTCCGTCGAGCACGATGAGAGGTTCTGTGCCGGCATTTAGCGATCCGATACCGCGGATAGTAATGGATGGATCAGAGGTAAAGGAATTGGTCTCGGTCATTGTCAGACCTGTAACCGTACCATTAAGGGCCTCAATAGGATTAGTGACCTGTTGGCGAGCAATCTGTTCAGCACCTACGACGCTTGCCGATCCGGTAAAAGACTCACGCTTCTGCTTTCCGAAGGCTACGACAATCATTTCGTCGAGCATTTCAGTAGCGGTTTGAAGATAGATCTTCATTTCCGGCTTGATTTCCACAGTCTGAGGCTGATAGCCTACGTAGGATACTTCCAGATGTTTGGCCGATGGACTAACTCCGTTAAGTGTGAACTGTCCGTCAATATTGGTGGCTACTGCGATATTCTCGCCTTTCACCTTGACGGTAGCTCCAATCAGCGGCTCATTGTCTTCTGCTGAATAGACCGTTCCTGTCACGCTCCTTCCATCAGCGAAGACATTTACTGCCATCATTAGCAGTAATGCCAAAATTAGATTGATTTTCATTTAGTTGTATATTAGAGATTATGTGAAAACTTATTTGGGGCCAAATTCTTTTGGAGCAAATTTACAAAAAAAAATCTACAATTTACTAAAAATTGTAAATTTTTTTTAAATATCTTTATTTTCAAATTATTTCCCTATGGAGAGGATATGCATTGCGGAGATCTTCAAAAGATTCGGGATTGGATTTAAGGGCATCGGTCATTGGTCTCGGATCATAGCCTTCCGTAATAAGTTGTGGCGTGAGAATTGCTGGCTCCTTATATGGGCCTTGAAGTCCTTCAAGATCCACTTGCAGTCCAAGGGTCTTGGCAATAGCTTCAAGAGCCATGCGGGTGGCGCGCTGTTTCCCTTCCACACTATATCCGGCAATATGGCATGTGGCTGTGTCAGCAAGAGAAAGGAGCTGTTTATTGATATTGGGTTCCCCTTCCCATGTATCTATAATGCTTCGGCGTATCAGTCCTTCTTCGATAGCAGAAGTGAGGGCCTCTGTGTCAGCTACCTCTCCTCTTGCGGCATTTATGAAAATGACACCGGGCTTAAGATGCTTTATTGTATCCTTTCCAATAAGATGGAAAGTAGGATGTTTTCCATCATGAGTAAGAGGGGTGTGGAGTGTTATAGCGTCGCTTTTTGACAGCACTTCTTCCAGTGGCAGATATTCTCTGTCGGTCAACTCTCTTTCTTTTCTTGGAGGGTCGCAGACAAGCACTTTGGCTCCAAGTCTTTCTCCCCATTGGGCCACTATTCCTCCTACATTGCCACATCCTATTACTCCTAAAGTGGATTTGGCAGGATCGAAACCATTGCGCAGTAGGTTTGACCAAACATATAGGGCCACTCCCGGAGCATTACATCCAGGTGCATTTCTAACTGTAATTCCATTTTCCTGACACCATGGGATGTCAATATGATCTGTTCCTATAGTTGCGGATGCTACAATCTTCACATTCGATCCGCAAAGGAGGTCTCTATCGCATTTAGTGCGTGTCCGAACGATAAGCGCATCTGCATCCCTTACAGCATCAGCATCTATATCGGAAGCTGGCAGTTGTATGAGCTCGGCATCGGCTGTTCTTTCCTTAAGAAATGGTATGTTTTTGTCTGCTACTATCTTCATTTTTTGTGAATATCATCCTATTAGTGACTCTATCAGCATGAAAAGGAATAGTGCCATAAAGAGCGACAATAATCCCCAGAACCATATTGGACTTTGAGGAATCCTCCTCATTGCAAAGAAATTGGAAATCTGGACAGAAACGGCAAAGCAAAAAGAGGATGCATATGCTCCGAAATTGTCGAAATCTGCTATCATGAATATTCCGCAAGCGAAGCCCAAAAGATTGATCATATTATTGAATGTGCGCACCCGCATGTTGCCTGCATAGATGAGCATGGCATTGTTGAGCGACATTATTACTCCCACAAGAGCAAGTGTGCATAGTGAAATGAATACCATCAACAGATAGTTGCCATCGGCATATGGAAGGTTTTCCAAAAAATGAGGCATCCTGAAGTCTGAGAATGATATAAGGCCAAATCCAAGTGCTACCCAATATGGCGCTATCAACCCCATTAAGTACGCTACAATCTCCTTTATACGCAACACTTTGATCATGATCGCCATAATGGGATAGACTAAAATGAGTGGGAGGAAGGCATACTGCACCATTGAGCCTACTGACAGGTAAGTAGCTACGGCAAACATGGATGTAGTGGCATTCTCGGCGTTGTATGCCTTCATCATTATGTCGAGGCATATCAAATTGACAATGAGCATCACCACCGGCGTGCCAAGATATGAGGTGTTGACCGGATTGGATGCGAGTATCACCGCCATAGCAGTGGGGAGCACCGCCTCTGTGCTTCTGACGAATGAATGCTTTTTATTGAAAAGAAAAGCCAAGAAAATAGCAACGGCAATCAGCAGGGTATTGATGCCGCAGCCGACAATATGCGGAAAGGGGTTGGAGGGAAGAGTAAGACATAATCCAAATTCGCCGGTTGGGCTAAGGGAGGGCATCAAAAAAACTGTGGCAGCAATCATTATGATTGCTGCTACAGCACCTATTATCATTGAGCCAGGACCAGCTGTAAAGTAATTGTCTGACTCCTTTTCATGCACTACCGGCTGCCTCATTCGTCGTCGTCCTGATTGAATGAATTTTTGAAATTCTTTCTTGACCGCATCTTTCCTGGAGCACGCGTTTCGGTATAGTTGGTAAGTTTGGGACCCTTATTAGAAATGGTGCGGGCTTCGGTTTGATAGCTATGGTCATTATTGCGTTGAGGCTTGTCGTCGCTGAAGCGGCGTTGGCGGTCGTCTTTGTCAAATCTGCGAGGCTTATCATCACTGAAGCGGCGCTGGCGATCGTCTTTGTCAAATCTGCGCGGTTTGTCGTCATTGAAGCGACGCTGACGGTCGTCTTTGTCAAATCTGCGAGGCTTGTCATCGCTGAAGCGACGCTGGCGGTCGTCTTTTTCAAATCTGCGAGGTTTGTCGTCGTTGAAGCGACGCTGACGGTCATCTTTGTCAAATCGGCGGGGTTTTTCCTCTGGGAATCCCGGTTGTTGGTCATCGTTATCAAACCTGCGAGGCTTATCATCTACACGGCGTTTTTGACGGTCGCCCTTACTTGTCTCTTTTTTACGGTTCTTGCCGTCATATTTCTTGGCATCGTCTTCCCATTCGCGGTCGGACATACGACGGATCTTTGGTGTGTCTGTCTTTGCTGAGGCATGTTTGACCACTCCTCCTTCCGCACGGAAGTCATTGTAGGCTCCGCTGAACATAACATATTCATTGAGAGTGCATTCAAGGCCTCCGTTGAGGAGAGGATACTTCACGGATGGTTTCAATCCGATGTCTTTCATGAATCCGTCTTCTAATCCGATGATCCATGCATTCCATCCCTCGAAGTTGCTTTTCAGACATGTCCCGATCGTACGGTAGAGAGCCTGTGCGGTCATGTTGGTGGGATTGATGCGCTGTCCGTAGGGGGGATTCGTTACCAACACACCTTCGGGAGCATTGTCAGTCCATTCCTCAATGCTTCGGCAAGAGAGGTCAACCATACTCTCTACCTTCGCGCTTTTCACGTTGCGGCGTGCTATCTTGACAGCTTCCGGATCGATGTCGCCACCATATATCTTGTAGGCGAAATCCCGTTCTCCGCTGTCGTCATTATAAATTTCCTCAAAAAGCGCTTCATCGAAATCTTCCCAGGTCTCGAAAGCGAATTTCTCGCGGTATATGCCGGGGTTGATGTTTGCGGCAATGAGGGCAGCCTCGATCAGGAATGTGCCAGATCCGCACATGGGGTCTGCAAAATCGCAGTCTCCTTTCCATCCTGTAAGCATTATTATGCCTGCAGCAAGCACTTCATTGATAGGAGCTTCCGTATTCTCTACCTTATATCCACGCTTTGACAATGGTTCTCCGCTTGAGTCAAGGGAGATAGTAACCCTATTTTCAGAAATATGGACATTGAGTTGTAGATCAGCTCCTTGAAGACGTATTGATGGACGAGATCCGCAGATGTCGTTGAAATGGTCGACTATTCCGTCCTTTACACGGTAGGTGACAAATTTTGAATGAGTGAAATCTGCACTTGAGACGGTGGAATCAATGGAGAATGTGGAGTCGGGTCCCATATATTTCTCCCAGTTGATCTCTCGCACGGCATCATACAGTTCGTCAGGATCCGATGCTGTGAATTTCACTATTGGTTTCAGTATTCTCAGTGCGGTACGGCAGCAGATATTCGCTTTATACATAAGGGCAAGATCCCCTTCAAATTGCACCATACGCTTGCCGACCTCAACATTTTCTGCCCCGAGAGCGATAAGCTCATCGCGCAGCACTTCCTCAAGGCCTTGGAAGGTCTTGGCCACCATCTGAAATTTCTCAGGTGTCTGTGTGGATTGAGAATTCATCTTGTTAAGTAAAACTTATGACGTTATTGTTTTTGTTTTCTTCGTCGTCTGATTTCGAAGGTTTAAGATATGAAGGTGTCTGTTTTTCTTTTTTATCAGATATTTTCCTAAGTTCATCAAGATACTTGGAATCTCTACTGAATGTAGGAATTCTTTCGAGTAGGGCTACCACTTCATGATCGTCAAACTGTGAAGGGTCGAGCACAGCATATTTGGCTCTGTTGGCGTCCTGAATCTGCTGCATGAGCTTTTCTGCACCATACATATCGGCTATTTGCCTGTCGATTTCCTTTTCCTGGGCAGCCTTTGCTTCATGGTCGTGGCCATCACCAAAGATGACAACCTTCTCTGTTTCGGCTCCATGCTCCCCATCAGCACTCTTTTTCTCAATAAGGGTGAGGTCGAATCCGGATGCAAGGATTGTGACTTTCAGCTTGTCGCCGAGTTCAGGATTGTCTGCAATACCCCACTTCACATCGATATTATCGGGCAGTTTTGAAGTGAAGGCATATATTTCAGTCATTTCCTGAGCCGTGATTGGGTGTTCGCTATTGCGGTTGCATGCGAATTTCAGCAGTAGTCTTTGCGATGTGTTGACATCATGCTTTTTCATCAGTGGGGAGTGGAGTGCGTTTCGGATTGCACTTGTGATGCGGTGGTCGCCGTCTCCGTATGCTGTGGCTATAATTGCAGTCTTGGAGTCGCGGAGAGTAGTCTTCACATCTTCAAAGTCTACGTTTATGTAGCATTCCTCGCTGATGATTTCAGATATAGATCTTGCTGCGTTGGCAAGTGTGTCATCTGCTTTCTCGAAAGCATTGAAGAAATTGAGGTCGGGGTAGATCTCAATAAGTTGCTCGTTGTTGATTACAAGGAGAGCATCGACGAACTTCTGCATTTCTCTTGCCCCTTCAATGGCCTTCATGATTTTTTTCTTGCCTTCGAAAAGGAAAGGAATAGTTACGATGCCTATTGTAAGCTTTTTCTCTTCTTTGGCAATCTTGGCCACAACCGGTGCTGCACCTGTACCGGTGCCACCTCCCATTCCCGCTGTGATGAATACCATTTCGGTATGTTCGTCGAAGAGTGCACGGATATCTTCAGTAGATGCTTCCGCACATTGGCGTCCTGTGCCAGGATCATTTCCAGCCCCTCTGCCTCGGGTGACGTCCCATCCGAGTATCAGTTGGTTGGGCACCGGCGACATCTTGAGAGCCTGCTCATCTGTGTTGCACACTACGAAGTTGACATTTGGGATATTCTGCCGGTACATATAATTGACAGCATTATCACCGCCCCCACCTACGCCAATCACTTTTATTATGGCGGATGTTGCGTCGTCAAGAAATTCGGTTGTGTTTGATATGTCGTTGAGATAATCTTCCATATAATTCTATTTTGAGGTCGTAGAGGAATATGTATTAAGAGAGTTCATCGCCTTCATCGTCTTCTCCTATTGGAGTGAAAATATGACCGAGGGCGTTGCCGATGCGTCCGAAAAAGCCTGGCTTTTTTGGTGCTGGCGGTGTACCGGGGGTTTTATTTTCTTCCGTATTCTCGATCTTTTCTTCTGGCTTTTCTGTATCTGGATCTGCCGGAATCTGGAGGCAGTCTTCATCTGAATCCTTTGAAGCCGCATACATGATTGCCGCAAGTTGCAAGCTCTCCATCCCTTGTCCATTGACATCCGTCATCCTGATATAGTGGGGCAAAGTGGCCATTCTGACCTTAAGTCCGGTGAATTTGCCGATGAGATCCATCATTCCATTTAGTCGCGCACCTCCACCGCAAAGCACGATACCTTCAGGAATATCTTTTTCTGAGAGATTTGCGTATTTTATCTGCTCGACAATGTTGGCCACTATTTCTTCTGAGCGAGCCACCACATACTTGCTTATATCCGACTGTTTATGGATGCCCACTTTCACTTGCGAGGGCACGGCAGGTGCGATAGCGTTGCCGAAATTTATCTTGTATTCCTCGGCCTTATCTTCAAGTTCATTGAGTTCCATGAGGTCCAGTGTGATGTTTCTTCCGCCAAAAGGCAGAGTGGCATAATAGACGAGATTGCCGCGTCTATAGATAGTGACAGAGGTTGTCTCAGCACCTATGTCGACGAGCATACATCCAAGTTTTTTCTCATGCTCGTTTAAGGCTATTTCGCTGGTTGCCAGAGGTGTGACCACAACTCCTTTGATATCAAGTCCAAGACGATCCTTGACTACTCGCTTTAGATTGCTCTGTATGATAGGGCGTGCCACAATCAGGTCGTAGACAGCCGTAATATGATTGCCCATCATTCCTTTAGGACGATGGGTCTCTGTCTTTCCGACGGTGAAGATACGTGGAATTGCATCGACAATCTCAAGGGAATTGTCGAGATCAGCTTCCATTGCGCTTCTCTTGAGGCGCTCAAGGATTGCATCCGTTATATCGGTGTCGTCGGGAAGTGCGAGGGAAACTTCCTTGCGAATGCTCCTCAGGGATCTGCCTGAAATGCCGACATAGACACCGGTTATCTCCCGTGGCGCTATGTTTGATCGGCGTTCAAGCCTTTCGAGCACATAATATATAAGGTTGTAGGTCTCCTCAATATTTTGTATCTGACCATATCTCACTATATCTGCGCTCTTTTCTTGTTCTATCGCAAGAATTTCCAGCTGTCCGCTTTTACCGACTGCCCCTACGGCACCGATAACTTTCGAACTGCTTATTTCGAGTGCTGCTATGTATCTGTCTGTAGCCATATATTTTTAACCGTTGTCTTCTACGGAGTTCTGAGTGTTAATATTAGCCACGTCAGGAAGCGTGGCCTCTTCAAGGTCTATTCCATCGTCATCAAGCGCTCCATGTGTGGAAATCGTTTTGTTGCGGCGTGTTGCCACAATCTGGTTTTTGAATTTGACGGAAATTGTGTCATATGTGTTCCAACCCTTAGAGGGAAGGACATCGCGGTATGCTGCCATTATGGCAGCCTTTTTTTCTAA
>DAAK01000086.1 GCA_001701075.1 Bacteroidales bacterium GP3
GTAGAAGCGGCAGGCACTTCCACAGTTTCGGTTCCTGACCAAAAAGCCACATGCCAACCACCAACGACTGGTTCTGCAAATTTAATCAATACATAATCGCAATCCTTTACATCCACATCCATCATCTTGAATGCTATCTGAAGGTCTCCTGTAGCTGTATACGTGGTGTAGTCAGAGCCAATCTCCATTTCTGTACGAGTGAAATCATCATATTGCCTGCCCTGATCTTGTGGAATCTCAACCAACATCCCTCCTTCTTCCTTAGGATTCTCATCCGGGTTTAAATCCGTTGCCTTGCAGTTGATTGCTTCTTCAGGGTTTTCAGTTGAATGTATGGCAAGACTTGTAAACTTATCAGCTGCATCATTCTTTACAATTGTAATCTTATATTCTCCATAGCCATCTACAGAGAATGGCATCACCACTTGCTTGCCTACCTCCCCAATCATATTGAGAAGCAGAGCATCATCATCCAAAGATACTATCTTTACCTGAATTCCATTCCCTTCAGCACCTTCAGATTCGAACATCAATTTGTAATTGCCGGCTTCAAACTGAAGCGACGGATAAACATTGTTGTCAGCATTATTGGCCTTCTTTGGAGTGCCATAACGGAAAGTTTTCCCTTCGTTAGACACTTTCCAATTATGATGTTGGGGAACAAATCCCTCTGTGTCAATATTCAGTCGCCATTTCAAGGTCCTGTCGCAAGAATCATTGAGCTTAAACTGGCTCATAAAATTCCACATAGTCTGAGCTGAGTTTCCTTCCTCAGTCTTGTCTGTAAAATCATTATGCCCCATACCATCAATTTCGTAATATACATACGGGAAACCACCTTCTCCAGCTTCGTAGACACTCTTTGTGTACTTACCTTTGACTTCAGTCAGTTCAGGTAAAGGATTGCATCCGTCTCGAGCCACCATATTGTCGCGAATGACAGGCATGCATGAATACTTCACAAAGTCATCACTTTTGCCGTGTATATGAAGGAACGGCACTGGACGCTGTCCGACAGTATGATGATGGAATTCGTTGAGCTGGAATCCACTGATAGAGGCAAATGCTGCAAAAATGTCAGAAGCCGCACTGGTATTGGCATATGTCATCATGCCGCCATTGGAAAATCCACAGCAATAGACTCTGTTAAGGTCAATCTGATATTCATCATCAATAGCCTTTATAAGAGCCTTGAAAAATTCAGTATCCTCGTTCTCTTCTCCAGAAGCATTCCAACCAGGAATATATCCCCCAAATACCGGGAAGAATTGATCGATACCCTGAGGATAAACCACAATGCATCCTTCAGAGTCAGCTACCGAAGTCCGAAATGGGCTCCTGTCTGTGTCATGGCCAGCTGCTCCATGAAGGCTGATCACAAGTGGGGGATTCTCACTGACTTTGTCAGGAACGTATAGTATATATTTACGCTCCTTGTTTTCAACGATGATACTTTTCTCTTTATCTACTTTCGCTGAAATTCCATTGCAAACTACCGCTGACAGCATGCACAAGGCTAAAACAACTCTTTTTCTCATATATCAATAAGTATAGATGGTTTTATTCTTTTGACAGTCGAATATTTTGCAAAGTTACAATTAATTTCCCAATATATAGTTCCTTTCCGATATTATTTTAAGCGTAATTTGAAATTTGAATTGCGTGTTGATGCTGGTGTATTCCCCACTGCATACTCTAATGCCTCCTTTTCCCCTACAAGTACACAAAGATCTGTAGCCCTACTCACACCTGTATATAGCAGATTCCGGTAAAGCATAGGCTTATGAGCCATGGTAATGGGAAAGATCATATTTTTCACCTCAGATCCCTGAAGCTTATGAACAGTAGTGGCATAAGCGAGCACAAGCTCCGTGAGCTCGCTTCGTTTGTATTCGGATCTCCTTCCGTCGCCAAATGTCACCTCCAATGTCTGCATCTCTGGATTAACAACCGTTATTATTCCCGTCTCGCCATTATAGACGCCTCTTTCCCGCGAATTGGCAGTCTGCATCACCGGATCGCCAAGTCTCATAATAGTCGCACCTCGCTGTAATGAAGGTCCGACTGGATTCAGACGTGACTGCAAATCAATATTCAGTTGCCGGGCACCGAGAGGACCAATCTGTTGAGGGGAAACCACTTGAATTTCCATAGGAGATAGTCCTCGCGTTTTGGGCAACTCTTCTGTCATCAACGATACGATGCGGTCGTGGATTGCCTTGACTCCCTTCTCTTCAATTATCATGAAGTCGCGTTCTTGATCCGAATCAGGAATTTTCCCTGAATTGATGGAACGCGCCCCGGATGCAATCAAGCTCCCTTCTCCCTGACGGAAATTCTCTTTTAGGTGAGCCACAGGCACACATCCTGATGCTATAAGGTCTCTGAGTACATCCCCTGCACCTATAGCCGGCAATTGATCCGCGTCTCCTACAAGGATGACCTTTGTTCCTGGTCGGACAGCGTCAAGCAGATGGTTGAATAGCACTTGCTCCATCATTGATCCTTCATCAATAATTAGGACATCCGTATCAATGAGACGTTTATTGTAGCCCTCCCCTTCCCTATAGCCAAGCAGACGATGAATAGTGCTTGCCGACCTACCTGTAAGCACAGACATCCGCTTTGCAGCTCTTCCGGTTGGGGCGCAGAGCGTAACCTTCTTTCCTTCTTTTTCCAAAGTCTCAATAATTCCTCGAAGCACTGTTGTCTTTCCTGAACCGGGGCCACCTGTCAGCACCATTACAGGAGAACTAAGTGCCAGGCGTATAGCATCTACTTGTGCAGGCGAATAAGGATAACCGGAATTTGTATTTCTCGGAATATCTCCTTCCGAAACGGGTGCCACAGTTTCCGAAGCAAGCGCAGACAGTTTCTCTGCTCCCTCCTTCTCCGCCTTATAGAAAACCGGAAGATACAGCCCTCCCCTACTTTGCACCAATCTTCCGTCGGCAACAACATTGGGAATCACCTTGGCAATCTTATCTTTGTCAACATCAACGAACGAGGCAGCATGTGCTGTGGCTTCATCTGGAGTAGCGAAAAGATGCCCTTCTTCCGCAAAATGCTTTACTGACGTCACCAACGCCCCTTTCAGCCTGCGTGGGTCATCCGCGGCGATACCAAGAGCACGTCCGATCTTATCGGCTGTGAAAAAAGAAAGTTGCCAGACATCCTCCACCATCGAGTATGGATCATTCAAAATAATACTTTCCGCTCGTTTGCGATACTTCCCAAAGATTCTCCCAATATACATATCGCTGACTCCGCATGAATAAAGGAATGCCAGCAGATCCATAGGATAGGTCATAGATTTAAGGCTGTCGGAAGCCGCTGCAGCGCGTGCCTTTCCAACGCCCGGAATCCCCTCAATCTTCTCCAGCTCATCACGCACTACACGAAGTGCATCCGTGCCAAACTTCTCGACAATCCTTCGTGCATACACCGGTCCTATTCCTTCCACCCAATGTCCTGAAAGGAACTTCTCAATGCCCTCGGCCGTCATCGACAGTTTATTCTCTATCTCTGTGTTTTCCATATCTCCAAAACGTCCTACCAGACCATAAGTTCATCGCAATGGGCAATCGAGGACGAATATTAATTTCTATCTTCTTCTAATGGTTTGCAGATTCCAGAAATATTGGTTAATTTTGTTTTTCAAATTGAAGAGGCAAATGGAAATCGAAGATATAATTGTGAGAGGAGTGGCGGCCAAAACCGGCCTAACTGAGAAAAGAGTGGCTGCCGTCATAAAACTGCTTGATGAAGGGGCCACAGTCCCTTTCATCAGTCGCTACCGTAAGGAACTTACCGGCAGCATGGATGAAGTCGCTGTCCGTGCAGTGGAAGCTGCACTTAAGACCCAAAGAGAACTTGAAGCACGCCGTGAATTCATACGCGATGCTATCGAAAATGCCGGAGCACTCGACACCAAGACTGCAGAAGCTGTAGCAAAGGCATCTTCGATGACTGAACTTGAAGATCTCTATGCACCATACAAGCCTAAAAAAAGGACCCGAGCAACTATCGCCAGAGAGAAAGGGCTCGAGCCTCTCGCCAAGTTAATAATGACAGGCCGTCCTGAAGACTGCGCGGAAGCAGCACGGCGATTTGTTGGCAAACACAATGTAAAAGACGTAGAAGAAGCTCTTTCTGGGGCTTCCGATATCATAGCAGAATGGGCTTCGGAATCACCTCGACTCCGCAACATCACCCGCAATCATTATCAACGGACAGCCTCCATTGCTTGTTCCCCAGCCAAAGGCAAGGATGATGAACTTAAGGCTTCTCCATACGCACAGTATGCAGATTTCGTTCAGAATGTTAGACGTATGCCCTCGCATCAATACTTAGCTCTCCGCAGGGCTGAGACAGAAGGGCTCGTAAAAGTTAAATATGAATTGCCAGAGAAAGGAGCAGAATTGCGCGATAAGCTTATGGACAACTTCGGTCCGCGTTTCGCATCAAAGGAAAGCTCCGACATCATTGATGCAGCTGTCGAGGATGCGGCAAAAAGACTTTTATGCCCATCAGTGGAGACAGAAGTGTCAGCTTCATTGAAAGAGGAGGCTGACAAGGTGGCAATTGACATATTCGCCGGCAATTTGCGTCAGCTCTTGCTCGGAGCTCCGCTGAAAGGACATCGCATACTTGCCATTGACCCAGGCTATCGTACAGGATGCAAGGTAGTGGCTCTCGACCAACAAGGCAACCTTCTTGACGACTCGGTTATCTATCCCGTACCTCCGCGCAATGACTTTGAAGGTGCTTATAAGACAATTGAACGGCTTATCAACAAATACCGACTCGACACCGTAGCAATTGGCAATGGCACAGCTTCGCGTGAGACTGAGAAATTTGTAAAAGGTAGCGGTCTTCTGCCTGAGAAATCAGTATATGTAGTCAGCGAAAACGGGGCATCTGTATATTCCGCTTCCGATGTGGCGCGTAAGGAATTTCCTGATAAAGATGTGACAGTCCGCGGAGCCGTATCAATAGGTCGACGACTCATTGACCCACTCGCAGAACTCGTGAAAATTGACCCTAAGTCAATTGGTGTGGGGCAATATCAGCACGACGTAGATCAGGCCAAACTCAAGGATATGCTGGATTATACCGTGATGAGCTGCGTAAATGCAGTCGGAGTGGATGTAAACACAGCCAGTGAGCAACTTCTCTCCTATGTGTCGGGCATAGGACCGGCACTTGCGAAAAACATTGTGGTGTATCGCACAGCAAACGGAGATTTCCGGACTCGCAATGAGCTGAAGAAAGTGCCGCGTCTTGGCGACAAGGCGTTTGAGCTGAGTGCCGGTTTCCTGCGGATTCCGGGTGGAGATGAACCTCTTGACAACACTGGAATACATCCGGAAAGCTATGGTCTGGTGAAAGAAATGGCAAAGAGCATACGCCACGACGTATCGGAACTCCCAGCGCAATCAGCAATCCTCGACAGCATTGACATAAAGGCTCTTGCTGATAAGGGTATCGGTGGCCTTGAGACTATGACCGATATAATTACGGAGCTAAAGAAACCGGGACGCGACCCACGCACCGATGATGACAATGTGGCATTCACGCCAGGGGTGGAAGACTTTGACCATCTCGAAGAAGGAATGGTACTTTCAGGTATCGTCAACAATATCACGGCATTCGGAGCATTCGTTGATCTGGGCATAAAAGAAAATGGCCTCCTCCATATCTCCCGGATATCGAAGAGGCGCATTTCCTCCGTAGGCGAAGTGCTTAAGCTTGGTCAGCGCATCGAGGTCAGAGTCATCGATATCGACCGCCCCCGAAAACGCATAGCACTTGAATTGTCAAATCTATTATAAGTTTCGAAAGCTAATCTTGAATCCTATTTTTTGGCAGCGAGATAAGCTTGATGGTATTCGTCGAGTATCTTGCGAATTGCAGTGCCGATCTTAAGATAGTCATCATCATTAAGATTGGCAAGGGATGCACGTACCGACCACGCCGGGCCATCAAATCCATCGCCGTTGAGCAGCACTATTGCGGTCTCCTTCGCTAACCGCATCACGAAGTCGAGTGGCTCGTAATTGCTTTCGAGATATTTGGCGAAGTCATCGCCATAGAATTTGCGTGCCCATACCATCATATCGATTTCACTGTAATAGCCGGCACGATTGGGATCCGGCAGAAGGGTGAAACCAGTGGTCTTCCAAAGGTTGTTCAGTCGATGGTCAATCATGTTGATAAGGCGAGGCTGAATATCATCGCGATGGAGATATGCAAACGCAGCGAACAAAGCCATCTGAATCTGTTGTGGTGTAGATAGACCAGCAGTGTGGTTGAGGGCAACAAGCCGGCTGTCAGCAACAAGCCTGTCGATGAATTTAAGTTTGGCCGGCTCAAGAGTTAGCGAAGAATAGCGGTGAGCCAATATTGACTTCTCCTCATCGCTTAGAGCTGCCAGGCGTGCATCAAACACATTGTCAGGTCTCAGCGCCATAGTGGCCACGCGCCAACCGGTTGCGCCGAAATATTTTGAGAATGAATAGAGGCAGATGGTATTGTAGGGCAACACGTACATCAACGACTTGAAGTCGCGGATAAAAGTACCATACACATCGTCGGTGATAATCATCAGGTTGGGATTGTCCTTGCGCACCACGTCAACCAGTTGGTCAAGCACCTCCGGAGCGAGGCAAACGCTTGGAGGATTGGAGGGGTTGGTGATGCATACGGCCTTCACGGAAGGATCACGCAGCTTATCGATTTCTTCATCTGGATACTGCCAATCATGGTACCCATCTTTCTCTACTTTGTTGGCGCTCACTTTCACAACTTCAAGGCCAAACTCATCGAGCTCTGGGATTTCCAGATAAGGAGTGAAGCATGGTGTGAGAAGAGCTATCTTATCTCCTTTCTTCAGCAAAAAGTTAGCTTTAAGAGAATTGAACACATAGCACATACCGGCAGTGCTTCCTTCTGTGGCGAAAAGGTCGTAGGGGGTGGTGTCGTCGCCGCCACCCATAGCCTGGCGCAAGTAATCGCGTGTAATGAGTTCCGTGTATTTAAGTATGCGAGGAGGAGTTGGATAATGGTCGCCGGTGATGCCGTCGACGAGTTCGAAGACAAAATCGTCGGGGTCAGCCTTTAGTTGTGTGGTGGCGTATGTATAGAAATGGCGGAGCACTTTGCCTCCAATCTCATTGGAGTGGCGGGAGAGAAAATCCTCAAAGTGTTGGGCTATTCCTTCTTGTAAAGGAGAGGCCACTATGCCCCAATCAGCATCATAGGTCACCCGGTCGGCTTCTTCCATGGCAAACTGCCCGAGCAGGAAGAAAGCCTTACGGGGGTAGCTGAGAATCCAGTTAGGGTTGCCACGTCCAGCATTAAGGAAGGTTGCCGTAGACTGGCGCGCATCCTTCTCAGCCAAGTCAATCAGCGTGCTTTTCACTTCGAAGGGGCTTATCTTTTCAAGTCTCTTTTCATATTCGCGAATGTCATTCGACGATGTGTTTTTACTCATAATATATTAATTTTGATTATTACAGCATTTCAGCAATGCCTCAATATAAAAACTCATTTCATCTCTGTTTGGTTCATTAAGACCCACCTCCTCATTTAGCTGTAAAGTTAATCAATTTAAACGACCCTCTCGCCAACGAATCGCAAATCAATAACCACAAGATTTTGAGATTCCGACAGTTTTACCATCTTTCCACTCACAATCAAGCACTTACAGAATTTAAATTATTTAACATCTTCAATGCGGACAAGGCTGTGGATGAT
>DAAK01000133.1:0-9337 GCA_001701075.1 Bacteroidales bacterium GP3
TGTGCAAAATTAATAAAAAATCTCTAAACCTACAATAAAAAAAGACGTGAAATTCACGTCTTTTTAAGTATTATTCAAATTATATCCAACTTTCGCTTGCGAAAGTTGATGTTTAATTGTTTAATCGTTTAAGATTCTTTTGGTTTTCTCAGTCATAAATAAACTAAACAATTAAACGATTTTACGATTAAACTATTCGGCGAGGAAAGACTTCACCTTTGCAAGCACATTGTCGACGGTGTAACCGAACTTCTCGTCGAGCACCTTAGCAGGTGCAGATGCTCCGAAACGTTCCATACCGAAGATTTCCCAATCACCCTTCATGACTGGATAAAGTGATGCAGGAAGACCGGCCGTAATACCAAACACCTTGACTCCTGATGGGATCACTTCATTTTTGTAAGCCTTAGGCTGACGGCAGAATAGACCTACAGAAGGAACAGAAACCACACGGGCTCCGATACCCTCTTCACCAAGTTTCTCAGCTACATGATATGCAAGAGCAACTTCAGAACCGTTAGCTACGAGCACCACCTTAGTGTTGGGAGCGTCATAAACGACGTAGCCACCCATGTCAGCCTTGCGGGCTTCAGCAGCGCGATCGTCAGCAGGAATGTCTTCGAGGTTCTGACGAGAAAGGACAAGCACTGTCGGAGACTTCTTGTTTTCAAGAGCAATACGGTAGCTTTCCACTGTCTCTGCGCTGTCGCAAGGACGAAGCACGAGAGCTGCCTGATGACCAGCGAGATTATCCATCTGCTCGAGAAGACGGATCTGTGCCTCCTGCTCTACGGGCTCATGAGTCGGGCCGTCCTCACCTACACGGAATGCATCGTGAGTGAAGATGAACTTAACAGGAAGTTCCATGAGAGCTGCCATACGGATAGCTGGCTTCATATAGTCGGAGAATACGAAGAATGTGCCGCAAGCTGCGATGCAACCACCATGGAGAGCGATACCATTGCAGATACAAGCCATAGTAAGCTCAGCAACGCCGCTCTGGAGGAATGCTCCTGAGAAATCTCCCTTCACAAAAGCATGAGTCTTCTTTAGGAAGCCGTCGGTCTTGTCAGAGTTTGCAAGGTCGGCAGAGCTTACGATCATATTGTGTACATGATCAGCAAGGAATGAAAGGACTGCAGCTGAAGAAGCACGGGAAGCCATATTAGGCTTGAGTGCCACCTTAGTCCAGTCAAGGTCAGGAAGCTTGCCGTCGAGCCAATTCTGAAGGGTCTTGGCTTCTTCAGGATTCTTAGCTGCCCACTCAGCATATTTAGCCTTACGCTCTTTTGCATAAGCGATGAGTTGTTCGCGACGGTCGGCATAAAGTTTCTTTACGTCGTCCCAGATCTGCCAAGGATTCTGTGGGTCACCACCGAGGTTAGCCACAGTCTTGTCCATATCAGCACCTGCAGCTGAAAGCGGCTGTCCGTGAGTGTTTACATGTCCTTCGAGGCTTGAGCCGTCGGCAGCGACTGTCTTGCGTGCCATTACAGTGTGGCCGATGATGAGAGTAGGACGCTCCTTCTCTTCGCGTGCAGTCTCAATAGCACCTGCGATAGCGAGAGGATCAGTGCCGTCTACTTCAATGACATTCCAATTCCAAGCACGATATTTTGCTGCGGTATCCTCAGAAGTCACTTCCTTAACTTTAGTGGAAAGCTGAACCTCGTTGCTGTCGTAGAACATGATGAGGTTGTGCAGACCGAGATTGCCTGCAATACGTCCAGCTCCCTGGGAGATTTCTTCCTGAATGCCACCGTCGGAAATAAATGCGTAGGTTTTGTGCTCTACTACCTCACCGAAGCGGGCTGCGAGGAAACGCTCTGCAATTGCACATCCGATTGCAAACACGTGGCCCTGACCAAGAGGACCAGAGCTATTTTCAACACCACGGCTTACTTCAAGTTCCGGATGACCGGGAGTTGCTGAGCCCCACTGACGGAAACCCTGAAGTTCCTCGATAGTGTACTTTCCAGTAAGTGCAAGAACAGAATAGAGCATAGTGCTCATATGTCCTGGATCAAGGAAGAAACGGTCGCGAGCGAACCAATTGGGATCTTCCGGGTCATAGTTGAGGAAAGAAGAGTAAAGAACGTTGACAAAGTCAGCGCCGCCCATAGCGCCACCGGGGTGGCCAGATTTTGCTTTTTCTACCATCTCGGCAATAAGGACACGCATATTGTCCGCGCCGCGGGTAAGAAGGTTTGGATCTAAGGTCATAGTTGTGACTTAATTAAAAATTATATATTATACCTGAAAAATTCATTAACCGGCATTGAGCACCTCGTCTTCGTTGATTTCGTCGACTGGGATATCAGTATTGACATTCTTGCTGCCTACTACTGCATAGAAGAAGATGTATGCCACCATGGCAAATACGAGCCAATAGCTGCTGACATAATCGCCTGTAGTGCGAGCGATCCAGTCCTGGATAAACGGCATGACACCTCCACCGACTACCATTGTCATAAAGAGGCCGGAAGCCTTTGCTGTATATTTGCCGAGACCTTCAGTAGCAAGATTGAAGATACCACCCCACATTACTGAAGTACAGATACCACAAAGGAAAAGGAACAAGCACTTCAAAGGAACAAGACCACTGGTAATGTTAAGAGCCGGGATACTTGGAGAGTTGAAGGTGACAGATTCAGGAAGAAGAATAGCAGTCAAAAGGAATGCCATAGCGATAGAAGACACCACGATGAGCTGCAGACGAGTTGACACCTTGCCGCTTATGGCAGAACTTACGATACGTCCTACAAGCATGAGGAGCCAGTAAAGAGCAGCGAGTGAACCTGCCACTGCAGCTGCACCTTCAAATGGCATACGGCTTATCCATGCGTTCATCTCACCCGGGATACCGATTTCTACACCTACATAGAAGAAAATAGCTATGATACCGAGTTTACAGTGACGGAATGATAAAGGACTGTGCTCATAAGTAGCCTTGCTAAGGTTTTTCTGAGGTTCCTCAATCTTAATGAAGGATATCACTATGAAAGCTGCCACAAAGATGACAATGCCTGTGATTACCAAAGGAGCAACTGTTGCCATGGATGTTTCCTTGGTGAGTGTACCCACGAGTACACCTACAAGCATCGGGGTGAGTGTGCCGGAAAGTGAGTTAAGGGAGCCGCCCATCTGAACGAGCTGGTTGCCCTTGTTGCCACCGCCACCAAGAAGGTTAAGCATCGGGTTTACAACTGTGTTGAGCATGCAAACGCAAAAACCGCAGACGAGTGCACCAAGAAGATAGATGAAGAGGTTGAGAGTTGTAGCTGAAGCTCCTTCGCCGTATACCACAACATCATTTCCTACATAGCTTGAAAGAAGCTGTATGGTAAGGCCAATTGCACCGACTGCAAGAGCTATCAGCGCTGTCTTTTTATAACCATACTTGATAAGCATATTACCCGCAGGAATACCCATAAAAAGGTAAGCGGTAAAGTTCATAAGGTTACCTGCCATACCAGCCCATTCATATCTGAAACCCCAGATATTGCCGAAAGGAGCTGCCATATTGGTAACGAAGGAAATCATCGCGAAGATAAAGAACATCGTGATGATAGCAACCGTACGCCCCTGCTGAGGAGCCTGCACTGCTGTCGTTTTGCTCATGATTTAATTTTTTTAATGTTAATGTTAGTATTTTATTATATTTTTTCTTTCTCAGTATTGGCGTTGTCCGAAGATTGCAGTCCCTATCCTTACGAGATTGGAACCTTCTTCCACGGCTATTTCCCAATCTCCAGACATACCCATAGAGACAATGTCGAAGCCACGCAAGTCTGGTGCTATATCCAGAATTCTCTTATGAGTATCTGCAATTGTATGGAAATCTTCACGCACACGATCCATATTGTCTGTGTTTGATGCCATACCCATCACTCCGCAGATATGGGTAGCCTTAAGCTGTTCAAATTCCCGATTTGAGAAATATTCCAACAACTCCTCCGGATAGAAACCAAATTTTGTTTCCTCTCTGGCCACATGGAGTTGCATCAGCACATTTGTGACAACTCCTGCCTTTTCTGACTCCTTGTCAATGAGTTCGAGAAGGCGAATACTGTCCACACTCTCTATCAGAGAAGTTTTCCCTATTAGTTGACGCACCTTGTTAGTCTGCAAATGACCGATGAAATGCCATTTGATGTCTGTCGGAAGCACCTTGATTTTCTCGAGCAGTTCCTGTACACGACTTTCACCGAAGATACGCTGTCCGGAATCATATGCTTCCTTTACTGCCTCAGCAGGATGAAACTTACTTACCGCGCAAAGTGCGACCCCCTCAGGGAGCATAGCATGAATCTTTTTTATCTCTTCAGCTATCATGGTTTTAGTCTTTAGTCTTCAGTCTTGTGTCTTAGGAAAACTGATTAAGCGGGAGATGCGGTCTTTTCAGGAGCGTCATATTCATATGGATACACATCCATAAGAGGAGTCTCTGTGATAGATGCTATCTGATAGTCGGCCATTGTGCCTTTCATGCCATCTTGAAAGCGTCCAAGTGCATTCTCAAAGTCACCGGCCTGCACAAGTATGAAGCTTGCCGACTTCTTCTCCTTGCCACTTTTCTCATCAAGAGTGATGAAGTTCACCTTCACCATATAATATTTATCTGCGTAGTCAGACTCATCGAAAAATATCTCGGAAATCTTAGTCTTTTTTACAGCTGAAACTGAAAACTCACCGGAGATATAGGGTGTGATCTTCTCGATGATGCGAGCCTCTGCATCTGTAAATGTCAAAGCATCTACAAGATAAGGTTCGTTGACTTTCTTCACCGCGCCATTTTCTTGCATGCGGTCATATCTAATTTTGGTTTCAAACCAGAGTGCCATTACTTGAAATTTTAGGTTATTTTACTTCCACATACCGTGGGCAACTGCAAAGTTAGCAATAATTTTTGAAAAATCCTCAAAATTGCTTGCCAAATAATGCAGGAAAAATTAATTTTGCAACCTGAAACAAAAATATACCTATGGGAATATACGGACAACTTTTTACGACCTTCATGAAAATTGGGGCATTCACCTTCGGAGGTGGATGGGCCATGATTTCCATTATCGAGAAAGAGATTGTAGACAAACATCATTGGATAGAGCGGGAAGAATTTCTTGATCTTCTTGCCATTGCCCAATCTCTGCCAGGAATACTTGCCGTCAATATAGCCACATCTATAGGAGATCGGCTGAAAGGGATGAAGGGTGGCATAGTGGCTGCCTTAGGCACAATCCTCCCCTCCTTCTTTATCATACTTGCAATAGCCATTTTCCTGACTCCCGAGACTATTAAGAACAGCCATGTGCTCAGCAGCATCTTCATGGGAATCAGGCCTGCTGTTGTGGCCTTGATCATTGCTCCGGTTATCACGACAGCCAAGGCTGCCAAGCTCAGGCTCACCACAATTTGGATTCCTGCTCTGGCCGCTCTTGTAATTTCGCTTGATATGGGCATTATCTCCAACCCTATCACATGGATTGCACTCGGAGCTGTCGGAGGCTACGCACATTGGGAATATACGAGGAGGAAGTTGAGAGTTGAGAGTTGAGGGTTGGTATTCAAAATTCAAAATTATTAAATATGTCAATATACCTTAAAATGATATGGGCCTATCTGAAAATAGGCATTTTCGGATTTGGCGGCGGTTATGCAATGCTCTCCCTCGTCGAAAGGGAAGTTGTAGGCCCAGGATGGATATCCGAACAGATGTTTACAGATATAGTTGCCATCTCCCAGATGACACCAGGTCCCATAGGAATCAATTCGGCCACATACATAGGTTATGTCGCTCCCGGACAGGTGACTGGTGGAGAACTTGCTTCCCCCTTATGGGGTATTCTTGGCAGCATACTTTGCACATTGGCGGTGACGGTGCCATCTTTTCTCCTTGTCATCAAGGCTTCACATTTCATCCGTAAACACAACGAAAGTGGTGTGATAAAAGCCATTTTTGCAGGTTTGCGCCCGGTAGTGGTAGGATTAATTGCTTCAGCAGCCATAATGCTGATGAACTGGGCCAATTTCTCGCCCGACCATGATACAAGAACGCTCATATTCAGCATCGCCATATGCGCGGTATCATTTTGTCTCGTATATTTTAAGATTCCATACAAAGGCAAGAAAGTGGGACTTCACCCAATTTTAGTCATTTGCCTGATGGGACTTACAGGATTCATACTTTATTATTGACACCAACATGAACTACGAAAGTACTCTTGAATGGCTGTTCGCGCAACTCCCGATGTTCTCTCGCACCGGGGCTGCGGCATACAAACCAGGGCTTCAGACAAGCCATGACCTCGATGCCTATTTCGGTCATCCTCATAGAAAATTCAAAAGCATCCATGTAGGAGGCACAAATGGCAAGGGAAGCACAAGCCATATGATAGCCGCCATCCTGCAAAGCCAAGGCTATCGCACAGGTCTTTACACCTCTCCTCACCTTGTGGATTTCCGAGAGAGAATCAGAATCGACGGAAAGATGATCGACAAGGATGCCGTGGTTGAATTCGTAAGGAAATTCAGGGAAAGCGGATATCAGGGACACCCGAGCTTTTTTGAATTGACCATGATGATGGCTTTCGATTGGTTTGCATCGCAACGCGTAGACTATGCCGTCATTGAGGTCGGCATGGGAGGAAGGCTTGACTCGACAAATATCATCACCCCAGAACTCTCAGTCATCACCAATATATCAAAAGACCATACTCAATTTTTAGGTAAGACTCTTCCTGAAATAGCACGGGAAAAGGCCGGCATTATCAAAAGTGGAGTTCCTTGTGTCATAGGAGAGGCTGAGGGAGAAATAAGGGAAGTTTTTGAAGAAAAAGGAAGCGAAGTCGGCACTACAGTCCTCTTTGCCGACACTCTTCGTCCACTCCAAAGATGTGTGCCGGCTCCCGACGGAGGTCTTGATTGCAGCAGTCCTATCTGTGGAGATTTCCATTGTCAGCTCGGTGGAGACTACCAGAAAAAAAACATCAACACAGTGCTTACATCTCTATATGAGATGAGACGCATCGGCATTGATATTGACGACGAGTCAATACGTAGAGGAATGAATGATGTGTGCGGACTCACGGGATTGGCCGGAAGATGGATGAAAGTCTCTGACGCTCCTCTTACCATATGCGACACAGGACACAACGAAGCAGGCATTCGCTACACTATGTCGCAACTTGAAAGGACTGTTAAGGAAACCGGAGGAAAAAAACATATTGTGATTGGATTCGTAGCCGACAAGGCAATCGATGATATCATCACTCTGCTTCCCAAAGATGCCACCTACTATCTCACATGCGCTGCCATACCGCGAGCGCTGCCTGTGGCGGATCTCAAAGAAAAGTTCCTAAGTCATGGGATTGAGGGTCTGACTTTCAGCACTCCAAAAGAGGCTGCAGAGGCTGCAAGAAAGAATGCCTCGCTCAACGATGTCATATACATTGGTGGAAGCACATTTATTGTGGCAGATTTTCTTGCATAGTAAGATACGCACTCCAGGTTAAAACCAAGCATAAACAACGGGAGACCTCCTTATCAGGAAGCCTCCCTTAACTTTTCTTCATTAAATGTCTTGCAGACTATTCTGCCTTTACTGTCTTTGAATTCTCAACAGCAGGGGCATCATCTTCCAACAGTCGGTCAGAACGTGTCTTGTTTTTAGATTGGGCCGAATTCATATCGCTCTCCTCATGCAGGAAAATCTCCATTCCGGCATTATCAATGACGCGATATTGCAGATATGCAAGCGATTCGTCGGGAACGATCTTGACTCCTCTTCCGAATCTGCGTTTCCATTTTCCGTAGATTGAGAACATTCCCTTCTTGATATATGCATCTACAAACGGATGCACATAAAGGATAAATTTCTTTACTTCAAGTTGCTGAGTCAGGTATTCGAGTTTTTCTTCAAGCTTGTCGGTGAATAGCAGCGATGGTTGCACCTCCCCTTTCCCAAAGCAAGATGGGCAGGTTTCCTCCGTTGTGATGTCAAGGGCAGGACGGACTCTCTGGCGAGTGATCTGCATAAGTCCAAACTTCGACAAGGGCAGGATATTATGGCGCGCCCTGTCTTTCGACATATTGTCGCGCATATGGTCAAGAAGTTGCTGACGATGTTCTGCCTTTGCCATGTCGATGAAATCGACCACAATTATGCCACCCATATCGCGAAGCCGCAGCTGACGGGCTATCTCGTCGGCAGCACGCAGATTCACATCGAGTGCATTTGTCTCTTGATCCTGTGAAGCTTTGCTTCGATTGCCGGAATTGACATCGATCACATGGAGTGCCTCTGTGTGCTCAATGATCAGATAAGCACCAGACTTGAAAGAAACAGTCTTACCGAAAGCAGATTTTATCTGCCTCGTTATGTTAAAGCTATCGAAGATAGGTATGTCTTTTGCGTAAAGTTTTACCGTTTCTTTCCTATCGGGAGCAATGAGCGACACGTAATTCTGAATCTGCTCAAAAATCTCTGCATCATTTACGTAGACGCTTTCAAAAGAAGGATTGAAGATGTCGCGGATCACGCTTACCGCTCTTGATTCCTCTTCATAGATTAGCGATGGCGGGGAGCTCCGCTGCATTTTTGCTATTGAGCTCTTCCAAGCCTCGACAAGCGTACGCAGTTCGTTGATTAGTTCAGCCACTCGTTTTCCTTCTGCAGAGGTGCGCACTATCACGCCGAAGCCCTGGGGCTTGATACTGCTGATAATCTGCCTGAGACGCACTTTCTCCTCTGTCGACTTTATCTTCTGCGAGATAGATATCTTGTTGCCAAACGGGATGAGCACCATAAATCGACCGGTAAGTGTCAGTTCGGTAGTGAGTCTCGGTCCTTTAGTGGAAATGGGTTCTTTGGCAATCTGCACAAGGAGTTTTTGACCAGGTTGCAAAAGGTCGGCTATTCGTCCCTGCTTAGGAATTTCCGGTTTTGCGTCTATTTTGGAAATTTCAGGCACCGTCTCAGGATGCTCAAAAGCCTCGTTGAGATATGCGTTGTAAGTGTTGAACTGGGGTCCTAAATCCAGATAATGAAGAAAAGCGTCCTTCTCATATCCTACGTCGACAAATGCCGCGTTGAGTCCCGGCATAAGTTTTTTGACCTTTGCGAGATAGAAATCACCGACGGAATATACGATGTTTCTGCTCTCTTTCTGCAAGGATACAAGACGCGAGTCTTCGAGCAACGCTATAGATATCTCTTTAGGCTGCACGTCGACAAAGAGTTCGCTTTTCATTGTGTCCATTTCAGGATGGTTGTTGGTTGTTGAATAATAAAAAAAAGAACAAGCAGGCAATGGCATGAATCATCACCCCATCCGTCCGG
>DAAK01000133.1:9503-13210 GCA_001701075.1 Bacteroidales bacterium GP3
CTGGGCATAATAATTGATATTTTATGATACGTTTTTTATGAAAATCTTGCGATTTTTTTGCGCTCAAGAAGATTTTTTGAAGCTCCTCTTGATTTGCGACTGCAAATATCGTGATTTTTTTTGAATTTATCACTATTTCAAGGCCAAAAAATACGATTTATGTGCAAATTTAGTGTTATCTTTGCAAAAAATTCTTGATTCATGGCTCCAAAATGGATATTCTTTGACCTTGACGATACACTCTTCGACTTCTCTTCAGCCTCCCTTATAGCGTTGCGCCGACTTTGGCAAGAAAGGCCTGAAATCTTTTCCATTTTTCCATCGGCAGAAGCTTTCATCGATGAATATCACATCCACAACAAACGCATGTGGGAACTTCACGAGAGTGGGAAAATCACAGCAGATTTTCTGAAAGGGGAACGTTTCCGTCTGACTATCGCTCCCGACCGACAAGATGACGAAATTGTCAGAATCTCGCATGAGCTAAACGACAGATACCTTTGGCATCTTGGCGAATGCAACATGGTGCGACCTGGAGTGATGGAAGTTGTGGAGTCTTTATCAAAGAAATTCCTGATAGGTGTGCTCACCAATGGTTTTAATGAGGTGCAATACCGAAAACTCCGTACCACTGGGCTTAACCGTTATATCCAGCGTGTGATTATCAGTGACGAGATTGGAATTCAAAAACCTGATCCACGCCTTTTCCGCTATGCTGAACAAGAGACTGGGGCCAAACCGGAAGAAATCATAATGATCGGCGACAACCCCGACAATGACATCCAAGGAGCCCTCAATGCCGGCTGGCAAGCCATCTGCTACAACTGGAAATCAAAAACCTTCGCCTCTTCATCGCCCCTTTACCTTGGCGAAATCTCCGACATGAAAGAAATTGTCTTATCCTTCAAAAGTTTTATAGATTAAGTATGCATTACGGCAAGATTCTCCAAAGTCTTTAGTACTTCATGAATTTCCGAATAAGACTTATAATCTTCAGGATCAACTAAACTCAAACGGCGAAGTTCCTCCGAATTAACCATCGCTCTTGATAAATCTCCCTCTTTACATAAGAATTGATAGAGATTTGTTCTTCCAAGATATCGTTTTGTCTTTTCATAGCCTGGAAGGTATCGGCGCAAATCAACCAGCACGTCTTCATAAGTTTCATAAGACTTGGAACTAATATTAGGTAGGAAATGCAAAAGAAACCAAAATTCGGTGCAAGGATTAGTTTCTATAAATACTACTTTGGTATCCTTACCCTTTGAATATTTTTTCTTTGTCCTAATATATATCTGCATCTCTTTCGGTACCCTCAAAAGCCGATCCATATCCAATAGACAAAATACATAATCAAAACCATCGGAAACAAATTGTTCAACCAGTTTCACCATATGACTAATATCTGCATGTTGCGCCAATGCAGGCGCAACTTTAAACGGGTAACGCTTTACTACCCGAAGAGACTCGAAATAGAACCATTCAGTTTCTCCTTCTCCAATGATTGCAACACTCTTTTTTCTCATCTTTCCACATCGTTCAGATTAAGGTATGCACTTCCGACAAATGGCAAATCTATCAGTTTCCCTTGTTTATATGCATTATAAGGCGACAGACGCTTGTTCAAACCAAGGTCTGTCAAACGAGAAAGCACAGTCTCTCCACTGTCATTCTTTTCAGTAAACCATATCTCATCCCGCCTAAGGAAATCCTCATTTAGAAGATTAATGTCATGCGTGGTTACAAGAAGTTGGGAATTTCCCTCACTATTTACAAGAAAAACCTTGAGAAAGTAAGAGAGAAGTTCATAATGAATACTGCTCTCAACTTCATCCATCATTACAAAGTGATTTTTACCAAGAAGATATTCAAGAATTATCGACATACCCATAAACCGAATGGTTCCTGTCGATTCCATACTTTCAGGAAGCATATGATTACCCTCCTTGGTTTCATGAATAAATCTTATCGGCAGTCCTTTATTCCATTCTATACCATTTATATTGAAATCAGAGGCTTTCAAGAATTTAAGCACAAAATCCTTGACTTTGCCATCTAAATCTCCTTCAAGTGTGGAATGGATGAATGGAGACATTATTAGATTTGGTTCGATAATTGGCTTTATTGTCCTGTTAAAGAAATCATACACCCTATTAAGACGCGATGATTCAACATTGCTTATGCTGAAAGCAGCCAATACGCTACGGTTATTGATTGTGTTACCCTCTATAAGTCGTTGACTCTTCTTTTGAAGCCCCAATTTAGCACTGAAGAATATTTCTGAAGAATCATTATCGGAGTTATATGAGCGGGAATATAGTTCAGTAGGACGTGATGACAGGTAGACTATCAAAGTTTCTTTATAGAAACGCTCATTATCAAACTCCACAAATAAAATATATTTCTCCCCATCTATAAAGAATACCATCTTCATAAATGAATGTTGCATGGCAGACAAATCGTCAAGCAAAAACGGAACAACACCGAGCATCTCATTTCTTTCAGAAGGCTGAAAACATATTAATTTTCTGAAATAATCGAGAGCATGGAGAATATTGCTTTTACCAGAGGCATTTGCACCATATATAATACCTAATTTCAAGAGACGCACTCCCTTGGCAACCTCAACTGAACTTTCATCCGAAAGATAAATGTCGGAAGTTGCCTCGAAACTTAATCTCTGAGTGGCACGGATTGACTTATAATTGGAGACCGAGAATTCTGCTATCATATGAAATCATTTTTAACGCTGCAAATATAGTGATAAAATTCATATTTCACAAATTTTGTTTGCCTATTTTTGCACTTTGATACATAAATCAGCAAACAAAATCATCAAATCTTCATTTTGAGTCTGTTTTATAACAGAAATCTGAAAGTCAAGTTTTTTCAGTTCAAGTCAGGCTACCCAGCCCGATATAAAAAGACAAAATAACATAAACTATCATATCATAATTGAGGTTTATATCGTCTTAGATCATTGCAATTTGCATAAAAATATAAAAATTTGCAGGAGTGTTCAATAATTGAACTTCTCCTGCTATCATTATCTTAAAGCACCATAAACTGAATAAAAGACCTATGAACCTACAAATATATTTTCTGACATCCCGCAAAAGCGCGTTCCTACAATCTGATATCTGACAACTGACAACTCAAAATGTCAGTCCAGAGATGGATGAAAGGCGCGAATGGAGGTTTTCAGCATCATCCATGCGGATGGAAAGGGTCATTGAGCAAGAGTTGTCGAATTGCTGGCTGATTACCTCAGCACCCGTAGCCTTAACCACTTTCATCACATCATTCATAGCCATATAGGGGAATGTGAATGAATATTGTTGTTGCCTTACACATTCCTTTATTCCGGAAGCCTCAAGAGCAAGTGATGCCGCCTCCTTATATGCAGCAATCAATCCTGGAGTGCCAAGCTTAATTCCGCCGAAATATCTCACTACCCCGACCGCCACATCCGTAAGCCCGAGTGAATTGATTTGTCCCAAAATTGGTTTACCGGCAGTGCCCGAGGGTTCACCATTGTCATTTGCCTGCCATTCCTTTCGTTCCGGTCCTATGACATACGCCCAGCAGACATGGCGCGCATCATGATACTCATTTTGTAATGCCTTAAGACGAGCTTTGGCATCGTCGGCCGAAACCACATGATATGCAAAGGAAAGAAACCGGCTTTTCTTCTCAGTGAACTTGCC
>DAAK01000133.1:13265-13995 GCA_001701075.1 Bacteroidales bacterium GP3
TTGACGAAGTCTTGTGTATATTTCGGATAGAGAAGCATCCCAGAAGCAACTTCGGTAGCTTTTGACTCTCCAAGAGTCTCCTTCACAATTTCAAGCGCCCATATTGTTGCGCTCACCGGACCATTTGCAGTGACAAATTTTCCGGAAACTATCACGGGAGCATCCACATGTATGCCTCCTTCCACCTTTTTCTCGAAACTTGGATAGCAAGTGAAGCGCTCCCCTTTCAAGACGCCAAGCTGTCCGAGCACCTCTCCCGGAGATGCACAAATTGCAGCGATACGTCCTTTCTTAGAGGCAGCCTGATTCTTTATCAGGCCCTGGAGTGGTGCAAACTCATAGAGATTTGTAGCTCCGGGAAGCCCACCTGGGAAAATCAGCCATTCTGCACCTGCAAACATCGTACTGTCGTAGAGCACATCCGCCACAACTGTCATGCCATGTGCACCCCTCACCTGCAGTGAGGCAGTGATGGAAACAGTCTTCACCGGTATTCCTGCCCGACGAAGTATATCAACGACGGAGATGGCCTCGATTTCTTCGAAGCCATCTGCCAAAAACACGAATGAATTTTTCATTAGAATACTCCTTGTGCATGCATAGCCTTGGCTACCTTGAGGAAGCCTGCTGTGTTAGCACCCTTTACATAGTTAACGTAGCCATCTTCAGCCTTGCCATATTTCACGCACTGCTCGTGGATATCCTTCATGATCTCCTGAAGTTTCTGGTC
>DAAK01000133.1:14205-20272 GCA_001701075.1 Bacteroidales bacterium GP3
TGAGTTGCAGAAGGCATTGCGATGTCATACTTCATAAGTGTCCAAGGACGCTTACCGCTATGATAAGGAAGATTTTCGTTGGCTGCGTACTCGCTGCAACGGCCACGGAAATATATCTTGTGTTCGAAAAGACGATCAAACTGCTCCTGAGTCATTCCTTCAGGGAAGAGGACGGTGCCTTCGCTGTCGCTCATCGACATCACCTTAGCGCCAAGAGAAATGAGTTTCTTTGCAGTATAGAGAGCCACGTTTCCAGAACCGGAGATAGCTACCTTCTTGCCCTTGATATCAATACCCTTTGTAGCAAGCATGTTAAGAAGGAAATATACGTTGCCATAGCCGGTTGCTTCCGGACGCATAAGAGATCCGCCGAAATCAAGACCCTTACCGGTGAATGTACCGGTGAATTCACGCTGCATCTTCTTATACCAGCCAAACATATAGCCTACTTCACGGCCACCTACGCCTATGTCACCAGCGGGAACGTCGGTGTCGGCACCGATGTGGCGGGAAAGCTCCTGCATGAAGGCCTGGCAGAAACGCATCACTTCCATGTCGCTCTTACCGCGTGGTGAGAAGTCGCTGCCACCCTTTGCGCCACCCATTGCGAGAGTGGTGAGGGAGTTCTTGAATGTCTGCTCAAAAGCAAGGAATTTCAGGATTGAAAGGTTTACTGAAGAGTGGAAACGGATACCACCTTTGTACGGGCCAATGGCATTGTTATGCTGGATACGATATCCCATATTGGTGCGCACTTTGCCTTGGTCGTCGATCCAGGACACGCGGAAGCTATAGATGCGGTCTGGAATACAGAGACGCTCGATGAGGTTTACATTCTCAAAAGCTGGATACTCGTTGTAGACATCCTCGATAGAACCTACAACCTCTTCTACTGCCTGCAGATATTCCGGTTCGTTGGGGAATCTGCGTTCAAGTTCGGCAAGAAATTCTTGTGCTTTCATCTTTTTACCTTTATTGTTGTTATTGTATCTTGTTCCAAATAGTGAAAAACGGCTGAAATCACCTTTTCCGATTATTTTCTCGCAAAGTTAGCAATTTTTTTTCACTCTTGCAAACTTTATAACATTTTTCTCAAAATTTCACATTAATTGCAACCATAAAGCATATCCATAAATGGAGATGATTATGGAAGTATTGTGATGGAATCTGCAGTGAAAAACGGGAACTCAGGGATTATGACCGCAGTGGCATAGGGTGGTCGTCGTTTGGAGTATCTTGTCACCTCAATTTTTCTCGGCTTTGCTTCTATTCTCTTTATTGGATAATGTCCATATACAATGACCTCTCTCGGAGCCTCTCCTTTGGGAGGAAGCTTCAGAGTCACATTGAAATGTCCTGGAGCATATTTCTCTACCTTCTCACTGTCCAGACCCGATGTGGGTTTTAGTTTCAATGTTTTTCCTTTTCTTACATGCTTGAAATCCTTCATCAGAGAATGATGGATATCATTGTCAAACTGACCCAATATATCTTCAAAATATTTTGCTCTCAACGGAAATCCCAATGTCATCACGCGTGTGCGGTCAAGATACACACTTCCATCTTTCGATTCAGAATGTAGACGGCCAATCTCGTCGTATTGGCGCCTGACATCCTCTATCCCAATCGCCATAAGGCCCCAGAAAGCCACTACAGCTAAAGAAAACAAAGTGTTCAGAAACGCACAGAATCTATGTCGTGGAAGCAACCTGAGTATAAGTATGGCTGCAAATAGGTTTGCCCCAAACAGTTGACGGTTGGAATATACTCCTATGATGGCATTGAATGCAAGGAGCGACAACATTGCGGTAGTCAGCACTCCATTTGGAATCCCATCTTCTCCTATCTTGAAGGAAAACAGTTTCTGATACCCATGTGATGCCTTGACAAAAATGACAGTGATGAGCAAAACGATTATTGCCGGAACGGAATATGACGCAATCAGCAATTGATCGAACAGTGGCATCATCTCCCCCGAGGTTCTGCTGATTGTGGAGGGAGCAAAGCAATTAGAGGCTGTCCCTATCACATACCCTGCCAACATCCAGCTCCTTCTCCAGTCAAAACGGCAATATGAATATCTTCTGCTTTTGTTGAGTTGCACTATCCACCATATCCCGACACCAAAGCATACACCTATGGAGACGGATTCCTGCCAGTTCCCGACAATTATTCCGGCCAATGACATTATGACTGTCATCAACCACGATGGAGGGAAACGCCTGAAGAAAACTGAAAGCCAAACCAAGTTAGCAAGCATACCCCAGATATATCCTATTTGGCAAGTAGGCATCATCTTGGTGATGAAACAAAGCACCGCCATGCAGATGGCAGAAAGAATTCCTGCAGAATTTTGACTTATCTTGACCAAACCAATTCGAGCCAACATAATGGCAAAGAGGGTATAGACAAGAGCATTGACAACGGCAAAAACCTGTTGGCCCCAACAGGCGTTGAAGAGCTGAACCAGAGAATGGGCCACAAAACGCCCGTTGACGTGAATATAATGTGTAAATTGAGATTCAAAAAAAGCTTTCACTGAACATATGTAGCCCCACGACTGCCATATTTCACCCTTCATCATATATTTATAATCCAGATCGTCGCCAAGCCATACGACATTAGCCGACATCCACCAGACGACAGCACAAAGCAAACAGAGAAATATTGATGATAAGGCAGTCTGCTTCATTTTTAAGGGACTTAATGTTGCTTCACCATATGCTCTTTCATCTTTTCATTGACCAGGACATCTCCAGAGTAAAGGATAAATGCTCCGGCAAGATCCTTTTCAAGCAGCAGAGCCATAGCATCAGCCGACCCCATGACCATGCATGCCGTGGCAAGTGCATCGGCTTCCATGCAGGTCGGAGCTATCACAGATGCACTGAGGACATCGGTCTTGACAGGATAACCGGTCTTCGGAGAAATGGTATGCCCGAAGGTGTGCCCGGATGCCGAGTGATAGTTTCTGTAGTTGCCGGAAGTGGCGAGAGCCTCGTCATTGAGCTCGATTATCAACCGGTCTTTGAAAGTAGGTGTGTCTTCATTCTTGAAAACCTCCTTCAGATACTCTTCGTCGGGAGTCTCAATCAGGATTCTCCATTTCTTTCCCTCCGGATTGTGACCACGGCAAACTATTTCCCCACCGATTTCAAACATAAGGTCGTTGCATCCTTTATCTTGAAGCACTTGCGAGGCGACATCTACCCCATACCCTTTTGCTATGGCAGAGAAATTGAAAGCCATCTGAGGAGTTGATTTATACAGTATTCCATCTTCTATCCGCGTCATATCTATTCCTACTGATGGAAGCAGCGATTCCACCAATTCGGGGTCAGCCTTGGGTTCATGATTCTCGCCAAAGCCCCAAGCCTCGATGAGAGGTGAGAGAGTTGGATCAAACATTCCATTGGTTTCCTTATTCACGCTCAACGACATTTCATATACATTTTTTATATGGCTGTCGACAGGACCGCTTTCATGCTTATTGATATAAGAGATAAGGGAATTTTCATCGAAAATTGAAAGGCTGTTTTCTACTGATTTCAGGGAGTCTATGGCCTCAGAGAGAGCCTCGCTTTCACCGTAATAGGTAACGTGCCAGACGGTGTTCCAAATCATGCCTTGGTTTTTCTGCCACGATTTATCATTGATGCATCCCGAAAGAGGGGCAACAATAATGATTATCGTCAGAATATAAACAATCTCCTTAAGAATCCTCTTTTTACCTTTTAGCATACTCATTTATAGAATATTTAAATGAAAACGCAAAGTTAAGCATTTTTTTTGACACTAACTAATAATTATTTGGCAAAAAGGAATTATAAAAGAGAAAGAGACGTTCGCCCCTGCAAACCCGGGAGCGAACGTCGTTAAAAAAATTATATCAGTTAAAATCGATAGACGAGTGAGGCGGCAAGAGAGAGACGGGAAAGTTTTGACGTGGAGAGGTAGCTCGACAAAGGTTTCACTTTTTGGCCTTCTGCCACAAGATACGTCATCGGAGCATCGGATGCATCGAAAGAAACAATGTCATAGTTACGGGCTTTGAAAATATCAGTCATACTATCTTCGTATCTCAGCGACACATCCACAGCCAACGGACCCCAAATGCAGAACTCAACACCAACACCTGCCATGAAAGAAGGTGTAAACGTATTCAACTCCGGTTTGGACATCCCTTCATCACTCAAGGTGCTCTCACCAAACATATTCATATAAGAAGCATCTATCAAAAGGTCGCCATATTGCGGATATACTCCATAGCTGAAAACATTGCCACTGATCTCAGTCACCTTCGGTGAAAAATTAAAACCGAACTTATAGCCAAGCAAAGCGTGGAAACTAACCATCCTATTCAACTGAAAACGATAGTTCAGATAAAGAGGCATCGTAATCCTCTCCGTCTTGATTTTCTGATGCACACCATCAAGTTCATAATATCGGATATATGTTTCTTGGTCCATATCTGCCTCTGCAGGTGCATTATAGTGATAATCAAGTGCAAGAACATCAGCTTTCAAAGAAATGGAACCGTATCCTAAACCGGCGTTCAGTTCAAGAGAATGGCGTTTCTGCTGCCAGATAGCACAACCGAACTCAACTCCGAAGTCGGAAGAAGAGGATTTCGAAGTCATTCCGGGAAAATTGTAATCTGTAGATAGACTGTTTCCCATCCCCATATCTGCCGTAGCCTTGACCGAGAACTTGTCATTGCCCACGTTTTGTGCTGAGGCAATCAAGGCCGGAATCACTACCATTGCCATGGCAACATATCTTATATATTTAGTTATCATGATTTTCCTTATTTTCGAACTATTATTTTCTTTGTCATCATCTTTCCTCCGCAACTTACAGCCACCATATATGCTCCCTTTGAAAAACGAGAAAGTTCAATTTCCTCATTACCTTGGAATTCGTTGCAATATACCATTGCACCGGTCAATGAATAGATAGCTATTTTGCCCTTTTCTGAATCATCTGTAGATATTATCAGAGTGGATGGAGTGACCTTTATCCAGTCATTGTATCCCAAGACAGCAACCACAGATGATTCGTTACCCTTAGTGCCATATCCATAGATGGAAGCATCGAAGCATACCTCCTCGCTTCCGTCGAGATGGCGGAGGTTGCTATTGAGGAGCATACCATCTTTTTCAAGGACTGTGAATACCCAGAAATCATTAGATGGGTCATTGTAAATTTCGGGAGCAGTATGGCAATAACGCAAGTCCGTTTCGGCGATGACAGTCGCATTGCCTTGTGCATCATTATAGCCGAACACATAACGATAGCCAAGTGCTTCGAGTTCGGAGTCAGTCATATCCATCATGACGATAAATGTACAAGTAGTTCCGTTCCCTTTTCTGAGAAGTTGTTTAGGAGTCAATGGACGTTCAATTACCTTTACAAAGCAGGAGGCTGTCTTGCCGTTGGCGCTGGTCGCAGTGATTGTGGCGGTGCCTTCCTTAATGCCTGTCACATTGCCTTCGGGATCCACAGTTGCTACTTTCTTGTCGGATGTGGTCCAAGTTACAATCTTGTCGGTAGCATCAGCTGGGGTGATTGTCGCTGTCAGGGTGGCTGTTTCGCCTTCGGTCAGGCTTAATTCAGTTTTATCGAGAGTAATCGATGTCACTTCGATGATTTCCGGGGTCTTTGCGGTCACTATGACGGTGCAGGTGGCGGTTTTGCCGTTGACGCTGGTCGCTGTGATTGTAGCGGTGCCAGCTTTGAGTGCTGTCACTTTGCCGGTGGCATCGACAATGGCGACTGTTGCATCGCTTGAAGTCCAAGTTACGGTCTTGTCAGTAGCATTTTCGGGAGTGATTGTGGCAGTCAGAGTGGCAGTTTCGCCTTCGGTCAGACTCAATTCAGTTTTGTCGAGAGTGATTGATGTCACTTCTATGATTTCGGGGGTCTTTGCTGTCACTGTCACAGCGCAAGTAGCTGTCTTGCCGTTGGAGGATGTCGCGGTGATGATGGCGGTGCCAGCTTTGAGGGCGCTCACTTTGCCGGTGGCATCTACTGTGGCGACTGTTGCATCGCTTGAAGTCCAAGTTAC
>DAAK01000133.1:20374-20546 GCA_001701075.1 Bacteroidales bacterium GP3
CGGTCACTGTGACGGTGCAGGTGGCTGTCTTGCCGTTGGTGCTGGTCGCGGTGATCGTAGCGGTGCCGGCCTTGACTGCTGTCACTTTGCCGGAGGCATCTACTGATGCGACTGCAGCGTCATTGGAAGTCCAAGTGACGGTCTTGTCTGTGGCATCGGCTGGGGTGATTGT
>DAAK01000133.1:20575-20984 GCA_001701075.1 Bacteroidales bacterium GP3
GACTCAATTCAGTTTTGTCGAGAGTGATTGATGTCACTTCGATGATTTCCGGGGTCTTTGCGGTCACTGTCACGGTGCAGGTAGCTATCTTGCCATTGGAAGATGTAGCAGTGATGGTGGCAGTGCCGGCTTTGATTGCTGTCACTTTGCCGGTCGCATCTACTGTGGCGACAGTAGCATCGGAGGTAGTCCAAGTGACAGAGGGATCTGTTGCATCTTCCGGAGTGATGGTAGCTGTCAATGTCTCGGACTCTCCTTCCGTCAGACTAAGGACCGTCTTGTCGAGGGTTATTGCCGTAACTTCTATGACTTCCGGTTCTGGGGCATTGACTGTTACTATGCAGGTAGCTGTCTTGCCATTGGAAGATGTAGCAGTGATGGTGGCAGTGCCGGCTTTGATTGCTGTCAC
>DAAK01000133.1:21094-21315 GCA_001701075.1 Bacteroidales bacterium GP3
CCGTCTTGTCGAGGGTTATTGCCGTAACTTCTATGACTTCCGGTTCTGGGGCGTTGACTGTGACGGAGCAAGATGCGGTCTTGTCGTTTGCTGTTGTTGCAGTTATGGTAGCTGAGCCGGCTTTGATGGCCGTCACATTGCCATTAGCATCGACAGTCGCAACTGCAGCATCGCTCGAAGTCCAAGTGACAGAGGGATCTGTTGCATCTTCCGGAGTGATG
>DAAK01000014.1 GCA_001701075.1 Bacteroidales bacterium GP3
GAAACGAATTTTTCAAATTCGCTCTTATCGTCCGAAAGGAATTGAATTGTGTACATGGTACAGCTATCGCTGCTGTTCACTAAAAGGAGTTCTACTTCGCTCATAATACTTTGCCTTTGTTTTTACAACGCAAAGTTACGAAAAAAGTTTGACATAAATGTAAAATGCCGAAACTTTTTTTCAGAGAACTCCACTCATAGAGAGCGAGAAAGAATCCCGGTACGGGAACTTTTCGCAGCCGATGTAGAGAGTATGATGGCATTGGATGTTTTGTTGGGATAATGAACTGATGATTATATTAATTTAAGAAGCTTTCCTCTTTTGCAGGCTTCTGTGGAATTCCTTGCCTGAAGTTTTGACAGTATTTCCTGACGGTGCCGGCTCACTGTATGCTTGCTTATGCAAAGTCTGTCTGCAATAACCTGACTTGTCAATCCAGTTTCAATCAGGCTCAAAATTTGCTTTTCTCTTTTGCTTAATATAGAAGAGTCTGAGGTGGAAGTCAGTTCTACAATCTCCCCGGAAATTGAATTAATGGCCACGCTTTTATAAGGAATGCTTATTGCGAAAGGGCTATAGATGCAGACCCCATACCGAATAATGTCAGTCTTCCCTTCATACCAATAATACATCCTGTGCATGACATCTATCAGATTGTCATTTTTACCCATAAATCTCAGATGACTGACCAAATAATAATACTTCCTTTTATTATGTGGAATTTTTCGCAAGAAATTAAAAAATCTTAGTTCCGAAAGGTACTTTTCCTCCTGATCGTCTCTGCATATCTTCCCAATGATTTCTCCCTCCCAAATTGAGTTTTCATATGATGCACCCGAAAGTCCCAATTCATTTGCAAACCCTCCATTAAATATCCGGCTTGAGTTGGATTTAAGATCGCTGATCACCACAAGACAATTTTCTATCAAAGCCAAACCTTTGGCATACTGATAAATTATGTCGGAATCAGTATAATCTGTTTCAAATTGTTGGGATCGCAGCAAACGGTCGATATCTTTTTTCGGATTCATAAAATGGTTATTAATAAGTATTGCGGGTAGGGAAAACAAGTGTTAACTTTGCAAAGTTAATAATTTATGACCATATAAAGATGACGGAAAAAGAAAAAATGCCTAAAGTATGATTTATTAATCCTTACAAGGTAATCAAAAATATTAACATCCAATAAATAATAGTAAAATATGAAACTTACTCAAAAAGTATTTGCACTCTCACTATTGATTGCATCCTTCAATTCGGGAGCGCAGACACTCGAAAAGATGAACTGGTTTAATGAACCAGAAGATTGGTCGGTTAAAGACGGGAAACTTACAATGTCCGTGACTCCAAAGAGCGACTATTGGCGCATTTCCCATTATGGTTTCACGGTAGACGATGCCCCATTCTATTATGCGGAATATGGTGGCGAATTTGAGGCAAAAGTAAAAATAGCCGGAGACTATAAGGTGCGATTCGACCAAGCAGGAATGATGATCAGAATCGATCATGAAAACTATATCAAGACAGGTATTGAGTTTGTGGATGGCAAATACAATTTAAGCACAGTAGTGACTCACCACACTTCTGATTGGAGCGTAATTGCTTTGGATAGACCGGTAAAAGAACTCTGGATAAAAGCGGTAAGACGTCTTGATGCAATCGAGATATTCTACTCTTTCGACGATAAGGAATACACTCTTATGCGCAATGCATGGATGGAAGCAAACCGACCTGTAAAAATTGGTATGATGGCTGCTTGTCCGGATGGGGATGGTTTCAACGTCACTTTCTCTGATTTCAAAGTAAAGCATCTTCCTGACAAGGTCAGGACTGATTGGCTAAAAAACAATGCGGAATGACAAGTAGATGTCATTTAAAAAAGTCGCGGATCTTTGCTGATTCGCGACTTTCTATTTGATAAATTGATGATTATAAGATAGGATTGCATTCATACGCATAATTATTCCTTAATTTTGTTCCATCAATTGTTTATTTTTATTATCTTTGTAAAAAAAATAGGCAATAGTATGAGCAAAGTAGATTTGGTGAGACTTCGGAAAGGGGTAGGGATGAGTCAGCGGAAATTGGCAGACTTGCTACAGGTGCGCCCAAGTTTTCTTTCGGCAATAGAAAATGGGAAGAGCAGGCTTCCAGAGGAGAAGCTGGAAAAGATAAAGGAAATATTCGAACTCGACAATCTTGACGACTATATGGTCGAGGATTGGGCAGACGCAGTTGTGCCCCCTCATACACATCCATCTGATGAAAGCGACACATTGGCCCAACTCCTCAATCACTTCCATGATCTGGCTCATCAACGTAACAAAGCAAATGGCACTCCCGATCCTGAGATGGAAGCCCGCATTGATTATCTTACAAAAAGGAATGACCGTCTTTCTGAACGCGTGGATGACCTTCGGGATGAAGTGGACGCCCTTCGGAATGAAAACCTTAGACTCAAGGAATTGCTGGTCAAGAATGGGATTGGATTTTGAGTCTTGAGTCTTCAGTCTTGAGTCTTGAGTCTTCAGGATTGAGGGGTCGGAGAGTGGACTTCGATGATGTATTCATCGGGGGTGGCGGCAAGGACTTTTGCGCAGAAACCCCAATGGCATATCATTTCAGCAAGTGTGTGTGCAGGTGGTAGATGGTCGCTTTCTGACTTGCGTTCATGATGAATTTCGTTTATGAATTTCTCATCAGAGGGGAAGGCTATGACAATGACTCCATCAGGCTTCATATTCATCTTGAAAAGCCATTCCATTGTATCTGCCGGCGCATGGAGATGAGGATAGACAGAATATAACATCACTATATCATATATGCCCGGAATCTGCTCCTCTTCAAAATCTATTTTCAGAAATTCCACATTATTTAGATTGCCGTATTTTTCTTTTGCCCGAGAGAGCATGCCTTCTGAAAGGTCGATGGCTGTGACATGACCTTCCGGACCCACCATCTCACTGAGATAAGGCACAAGGACTCCTGTGCCAGTGCCGAGATCAAGCACTTTCAAGCCCTCTTTTATTTGCAGTTTACCAAGAATTGACCTTATCCGCTCCGGGGTGGAACGGATTTCATTGGCATCCCATGAAGGGGCAAGATTGTCGAAAAATTCTATTTCGGATTGTGTCATATTACAAATCAGTGATTATTTAGTGAAATTTATTGCAAATTTAACTAAATTTTGCTGAACATTCAAAATATTTCATTAATTTTGCGGTCATAATAATAATCCAACCCCAAATTATGAAGAAAGAACTATTGTATTTCCTTCCACTTGTGATTGCCCCCGGCGTGATAAATGCCTCCGAAGTAAAACGCGACACAGTGAACCTGCATGAGGTAGTGGTAACAGCGCCTCTAAAGACAGATGTTGATTTGATACCGCTGAATGTCACGCAGGTTACAGCATCTGAAATTGAGAAATCAGGAGAGAGTTCTCTGCTCCCTGTGCTTGTCAGCAAGGTTCCCGGATTGTTTGTTACAGAACGCGGGTTTGCTGGATATGGAGTGTCAGGCGGAAGTGCCGGCACGGTCAACATTCGCGGTGTAGGACAAGGTAACAAGGTCTTATTCATGATAGATGGTCAACCCCAATGGGCTGGCGTATTCGGGCATAGCCTTGCCGATACTTATGTTGCCAATGGAGTTGAACGCGTAGAGGTGGTGAAAGGCCCGTCGTCGTTACTTTATGGATCTAATGCGATGGGTGGATCTATCAATCTCGTCACTCATACACAACATAAGGATGGACTTACGGGACGCGCCCGTGCCATGTTCGGATCTTACAGCACCCAGAAATTTGCCCTTTCCTCCGGATATAAGAAAGGAAAATTTTCTGCTACACTTTCAGGACAACTCGACCGCAGCAACGGCAACCGCGCAGGAAGTGCGTTCTGGCTTGCAAATGAATTTGCACAACTGAAATATGCTGCGTCAAAACATTGGAATATAGCCGGCATGCTCGACATGACGCAAAGCCATGCAAATAACCCTGGCACAATCCAAAGTCCCTTGGAAAATATGTGGACTGATATCTCACGTGGCACGGGAGGTCTATACGTGAAAAATATCTATGACAAATGTGACGGTGGTATCCAGGGATACATAAACTGGGGACGCCATAATGTAGACGACGGCAATGCACCTGGCACAGCACCGAAAGATTATCTTTTCCATTCTACCGACTACAATATGGGCCTGACAATGTATGAATCATTGTATCTCTGGGATGCAAATATTCTCTCAGCCGGCATCGACTTCCAGCACTGGGGTGGGCACATCTGGAATACAAACAAGGAAGATGAATCTATCCGCTCTTCCGAAGCAAGGCATAATGTGAATGAGATCGCAGGATACCTTATGATGCAGCAGGGATTCTTCCACGATATCCTTAACATCAACGGTGGTGTGCGTCTGCAACATGGCTCCACCTACGGAAATGTATGGGTCCCACAGGCTGGAATCATTGTGAGGCCGGGGCATACCTCTCAGATAAAGGCATCTTTCAGCAAGGGTTTCCGCGCTCCAAATATCCGCGAGCTTTATCTTTATATGCCGGCAAATCCCGATTTGAAACCTGAGTATATGCTCAATTATGAGGTGAGCTACCGTCAATATTTCCTTAACGATAACCTTATGCTCGGAGCTGCTCTTTTCTATATCGACGGCAAGAATATGATCCAGACAATCCGTGTGGATGGACGCCCGCATAATGTCAACACCGGAGAGTTCCACAACAAGGGATTTGAAATAGAGGCTGCCTACAATATCCTTTCTAATCTACAGGCTAATGCCTCATGGTCGTATCTGCATACTGATTCCGACAATCTATATTCACCGAAAAACAAGCTTTGTGCTGAATTGACGTACTCTCCTGGTGATTTCAGCTTCACTCTTGAAGACCAAAGCATCTGGAGCATGAAAAACGGCAATCCTGACGGTTCCACTATAAGCTATACCCTCCTTAATCTTCGCGCAGCATATACCCTCGGCACGAGTGTACCCGTAACTCTCTCAGTCAAGTTAGACAACATCCTCAATAAGCACTATGAGATTATCTACGGTTGCCCGATGCCAGGGACAACCCTTATGGGTGGCGTGGAATTCAAATTCTGATTAATTTCCGTGTTTTAGATTATTGGTATGAAGGCAAGATTATCGCTGCTTTATTTCCTCCAGTTCAGTGTCTGGGGATGCTACCTGACCTGTTTCGGGCAATTCTTGGGTGCCGGTGGACTTGGAGGTGAGATTGCATGGTTTTATGCAGCAATCGGACTCGTATCAATAATCACCCCTTCTCTCTTGGGACGTCTCGCCGACCGAACGGGACGTCCCGAGAGACTTCTCGGGGTGTGCCATCTGTCGGCAGCCATGATGATGATGGTAATGTGGCGCTACGGCATGACACACCCTCATCTTGAGTTCAAGGTTTTCTATCCGCTTTATCTTTTGTTTTTGGCGATGTATATGCCGACGATGGCGCTTGCCAACACAGCTACTTTCGGGTTGCTGACGCAAAACGGACATAACACTGTCACCACGTTCCCTTCAATACGAATATGGGGAACTGTCGGATTTGTGGCGGCGATGTGGTTTGTAAATTCTGCCTATTGGCACGACGGCGCTTTAGGGTTTACCCTTACCGATAGTGTTGACACGGGGCATCTGCGGTTCCAATACAATGCCATGCAACTTCTATGCAGTGGCATCCTTGGGATTGCGACAGCTGCATATTCTTTCACACTTCCTAAGTTAGCAGCACAAACATCCGATGGGAAATCGGCAGGAGACCTGGTATCTTTGGGCAACTCCCTAAAAATAATGTTTGGCAAGCGTGAGATAGCTGTATTTCTTGTCTTTGTAATATTCAGTGGTGTATGCTTGCAAATATCGAATGGTTTTGCGACTCCTTATATCACTCATTTTTCGGGGATAGCCGACTATGCCGACTCGCTTGCATCTGGCAATGCCACTATGCTCTTCTCTCTTTCGCAGATTTCGGAAGCCGTGTGCATCCTTTTAGTCGGCATTTCCCTAAAATGGAAAGGCATCAGATGGGTATACGCCATCGGATTATTAGCTTGGGCATTGCGGTTCCTTATGCTTGGCACTGGAAATCCGGCATCAGGACTTTGGCTGCTTATCGGATCGATGCTCGTCTATGGAGTGGCATTCAATTTCATCACAATAGCCGGGCACATATATATACAGCAAGTTGCACCTTCGAATATGAAAGGATTTGCTCAGGGGCTGATGATGTTTATGAGCAA
>DAAK01000085.1 GCA_001701075.1 Bacteroidales bacterium GP3
GTGATCCGGTTGGGATTCGAACCCAAGACCCACAGCTTAGAAGGCTGTTGCTCTATCCAGCTGAGCTACCGGACCTCACCATTTTTATTCTTACATTATGACTGGAATTTAAATTCAAGCTAAAATAGCTCGGATTCCTTTTCCGACTGCAAAGTTACTCAGAATTTCCCAACTTTCCAAATCAATTGCAAAGTTTATTGTTAAATATACCAAAAGTAAGGTCCCAACCTATAAAATGTCAGTCAATGGGCCTGCACAGTGCACATGAATTGACATTTAAAAGAAGAGGAAGCGTTTGTGCTTTTTCTTGGAGTCGTCTTTATGGGGTTTGTCTTTCTTATGCTTGGCTTTGTGGGACTTATTGGTGGAGGAATCTGCCGGGGATGTGGGTGCTTCAATTAGGCCTTCCTTTATTAATTGAAGGGAGTCAGCAGCTGACAGTTCTGTCTCTGGCAGGGCATCGAAACCAGCAGGTTGGGCTATCTGAAGTTTGGCGAATCGCGAATTCCTTACTCCTCGCTTGAAAACACTCTGAATCTGATCAATTAGGTTGATACGGGCGTTATTGACTATGTCAACACTTTCAATGACAGTGTTTTCATTGAATTTGGCTCCTCCAAAACGAACTTTATATTTCTTAGGATTACCTTTTATTGTGATTCCAAATTTGAATGGCAACGGGGATTTCAATACAGATAGATGATAGTCGAAATCCATGTCAATATTATTATAGCCATAAGCCCCTAAACGATACCTGTCAATATTAAATGCAAATGGATATACATGCATCAGGCCATCAGCCACTGTCATCTCAACATTGAGACTATGGATGGTATTATCTGCCTTATTCTTGAAACCGAGCCATTTCCCCAATGTCCGGTATTTTTCGGGATCAATAAAAGCAAGGTTATCGCCAGTTATCCTGATAGCAGCATTCAGAGATGGCAAGGAGATGTTCATACCAGAATCAATACGGCAAGTGGCAGCAATATCAGCACCGATTGTGCCGGAAAAGTCATGCATCAAAGGCGTAATGGAGTCAATTGCGGGGACAAGTTTTACAAACTTGGCAATGTTGAAATCATTTACTTCAAGTCCAAAACCGAATTGCATATTATCGACTTTTGGAGCCGAATAAAGAGCAGAAATCGACAGATTTCCGGCATTGGAATTCGTCTTCATATCATGCAGGCTCACGCCACCATCATAGACGAGCAGATCCCCACCCATATTCTGCATATCAAAATCACTATAGAGCAAATGCTTGGCATCTACCCTAAGATTTGCGTCTATGTTGACAGGGATAAGGACAGGAGATGAGCGGCCAGGCCCTTTTTTCGACAATGCATCGAGTTTTGACTGCAGGCTCGCATCATCGTCGGCAGTCACTTCTTTAATCTTGCCATGCTTCCTATCGGAGACGTATGAGGCTCCAGTAAAAACAGAGGCCGACAACTCATTGATATCTATAGTGTCGCTAAGCAGAGAAAAGTTTCCCTTGAGGTCATTGTTTGTCTTAGCCGTGAGAGCTCTACGCACATTAGTCACGAGTCCTGACATTGCGACATCACTACGCCCAGCCTGTACAGAAATATTAGATATATTCACTGTGTCATTACTGAACGTCAGAGCCACAGTAGAAATCCGATTATGAAGCGGGAACAGAGGTGTGAGAATACGGGCATTATATGTATTGACCGACCCACTTAGTTTCCACTCATTGAGGAATCGGCTGAATTGCGGAGTAAGATTCCACACCAATATTTCTTCGTCCTCAGCCCCTATGTCGCCATAGACACGACGGGTTCGCTTTCTGTGTGTTCGCTTGTAGTAGACATATTTATATACGTCAGAGGGGGATATATAGCTATATTCCTTATGGGCAGTAGTTTTCTTTTTTGCAGAATGATGAGTCGCAGACTTTGAGGGTATCTTATAAAGGGATGCGTTCACTTTGGTATCGTGCAAAAGCACCCTATCAGAAAGAGTTCCAGCGGAGACATTCCCTATCTTAAGATTGGCCAATATCTCAGGAATACTTCCACTTCGCTTTGTAGACTTCAAGCTTACGCGACCTCCTATATCACGAATTCGTGCCCCCGCACTGTCGGTAAGAGAGATGATATTGAACCGACCAACTTTCAGATCTCCTACTACCGGAAGCATCCGGGTCGTATCAATCATGTTCTTACCAGAATTGTCCATTCCTGCGTCTAAACTGATTGAGCCCAATGCCAAGTCAACTCCACTTACAAGGATGGTGGCAGTGTCTACTGCAATTTTTGTCTTAAGAAGCGGCAGGTTGTTGACAATACGTTTTGAATCCAAATCAATCTTAGCGTTGCCTATCTGAACCATCTTACTGGTGTCGGCCGACAAAAAATAGATATTCTTGGCCGCTAGCGTACCATCAGCAGCAAGGCGATGAAGATGCTCCGGCTTTAACATAGAAAGACTTCCCTTAGCCTGCAAATCGGCAGTAATAACTCCAGCAAGATAACCCGGAATCTTCTCCAATATGATTGGTGGGAAATCCTTAAAGTCAACTTTCCCTTCTATATCGGTATCAAATGTCAAGTCAGAAATAGGAGTGGAAACACGAGCTGAAGCTTTTAGATCAGTGCCTGGGCCAGCCACCGCGAAGCGGTTGATATCCACTGTGATAAGATCCGGCTGATTGGTCAGAGTATTCACCAGAACATCTAACTCGATATTCTTTAAATGAGCTTTACCATAATCTAAATTTGAGGACGGTATTACAATGCTGATCCTTGCCGTTGGAAGAGTGTCGGTGGCAAGATTCATGGGTTGCAAGAGTTCGAATCTGCCTCCTAAAGTAGCATCTGTGGAAAAATAAGGAGCTTTAAGGCGATGTGCCTGACGGATAGAATCAGGCAGCAGAGTCAATAAATCAGATATTGCCACAGGCTCCAAGTCTACAACACCTTTTTTGACAATCGGACTCTCTTTCAAGTCAATTTCTCCAGAAACAATAGCCTTGATGAAAGCACCCCGAAGCTCCATCTCATCCATTGCCACAAGCCCCGGATCGGATGGATCCCAATACACCTTACCATTGACCCCGAAGTTAATCTCCTCAAGATTAGTAATCAGAGTTGCTTTTGGAGAGGTGACATTTCCATTGATTTTAAGCCGATAAGTCGGTTGTTCATTACCATCTACTGCCGCATCTGTCAGCAATAGTACAGAGGCAGACGTTGAGTCAGCAGCATTGTAGAATCTGATTTCCTTAGGCTGGTCCAGCGCGAAACGGTCGATCCTGAAGCCTGGCATCTTCGTCTTTGATGTCTTAGTGGAATCAGTTGGGATGCTGATTATATCATAGTTGGCTTTTCCATCATGAGCTATGACCAAATTCACGCCCAATCCTCGCAATACTACATTGTGAAGCGACAGTTCATTGTTTACTATAAGGCGCTTAATGTCGAGAGAACCAGACATATAGTCGAGAGTCACCAATGAATCAGCATAATTCGGCAACAGACCTTTTTGCTCAACAGTCAAGGAGTCAAAGGCATGGGAAATTACAGAAAGGTCTTCTACCTCTACTCCAAGAATCGGGAAATGAGGATTGAAGCCGAGTTTGAGTTTCCCCAACTTTACATGGCCGTCGATATAATCATTGGCAATCTGCTCCACCATAGGAGAAAGACGATCAGAGTCAAAGAATTTCACTACAGCGACAAGCAAGACACTCACGACAATTGTAATTGTCAAGAGTGTCCAGCCAAATACTTTCAGAATCTTCGCTGCAATATTTCTTTTTTTACTCTCGTCGTCACTCTTCATATATTGGGAATATCACTCAATTATTATACTACAGCCAATCACTTGCTAATTCCATAGCGAGCATATATATCCTTTGCCAAATTCTTAGCCTTTTCCTTATCTGCGGGATTCTTAGGATCAATGCCGAATTTATCCAAATTGGGGACCAATACCCCAGTGCCTGGGGTAATTCTATCGGGATGACCTAATTTTGCTTTGTTTTCCTCATAAATATATGGCCAAAAATTTGGGTCGCCATAATATTCCCTTGACATTGTAACCAAATATCGGTCTTTCCCAATCCTATCGTATGCTATTGGCTCAGACAAAGATTTAGAAGAAGATTGCACACTATTGGTGATATTATCGATAGAATTCGACGAATTATCAACAACTGCATTGTCTCCCGCCAATCGGTTGGAAGAAGATTGTCTGGAAGGATTTTTTGCATTAGAATGACGGCCTCTCAACCTGCTTACATTCTCCAATCTCCCTCCTGTTTTAGCAACTTCTGAGGGAGCAGCCTCCGAAGTGGCTGATTCAACCGTATTTCCAGGAATCACTTTTTCAGTTGACTGAACAGCCGGACTATCTTCAACAGTATCTAAAGAACTGGTAGTGCTTTCAGGAGCATTGACCGAAGATACGCCCTTCATCGGCTTACCGACAACTACCCCATTTATATCCTTTTGATCAATCACGATATATACATTATCAGTAGGGTTGTTTTTCCACATACCAGCGACCCTAAGAGCTGCAATATCTTCCGGAGTCGCGCTTCTGAAATTATCAAGAGTAGCAGGATAGCCGGAGACCGTCAGGCTACCACCAAGAAGATTACAAAAAGAAGTATGTTGAACAAACTCAGGCTCTACAAGAATATCTGCACCAGACTCCTTTATCAAATCAGCTTTTATGTTTTCCTTTCTTGCTGAAAGTGACGTGGTATTGAAAGGATTCCACTTCCAGCTGACAGTCTTGCTTACACGCTGAGGAGCGATATGCAGATCGCCAACAGTCGGGAAAGAAGAAACCTGCGCGTCGACTGGCGCATGCTGAGATGTCTTTATCACTTTAGAACAAGACGAAAAGAGCATGACGACGACCAACAACGTTATAGAAAATACTCTCATAACTATATTGTGATGAAAATAATCAAATCACTTAATTGGCCTGAAATCAGTGCATACGGCAGACTGACCATTTAAAATAATCACCTGTTCAGGCTCAGCCGGGTGTATGTTAGTATAGAAAGCCGGATGTCCGGTCACAGTGACATATTTAATGGTTTTCTGTCCGAAGAAACCTGTAGTAGTCTTCATCTCATATTGCATAGCAACCAAAAGATCAGCATTCCCATTTGCTTTCAATGCTTCAGCGATTGCAGCATTCAAGACATTCTGTTCGCCACCTTTACGCACTTCGCGACTGGGGGTATAAGTAAATGTAATTCTTTCATCGTTCACTTTAAGGTCAGCAACGTTTTTAGACACAATGGATGTGGGGATATCCAAAGTGCTGGCTGTTTTGTGAATGGAGGTGCAAGAAGACAGCATCACGGCAATCACAGCTAAGACAGTAATAAGTGATTTTTTCATATGGGTATGATAATAAAAAGTAAAATTTTTACAATTATTTGCAAATTTAACATATTTATTTAAAAATTCAAAGCTGACTCCAATGCTCGATTCTTAAAATTTGTTAAATCAATAGCTAAGCGGAAAGTCAGTAGGCACAACGATAAAGAAGTCGGCAAGGCCAAGATAATCCTTGTCAATAGCATCAATCTCATCATCTCTAATAGATGTGACTGTAGCAATTCGAGTAGAGGGACGATATTTCAGCAAATAAGGAATAATGCCATCTCCATTATAAGAATGCATAGTGCCGTTGATGTGTAAAAAACGATAGCCGGGCTTCATTGCCTTTGCTATCATCCATCCCATAGTGGCATCCTTGAGAGCCTGCGCTTCTGCCAGATTTTGCATTTCTTCTGGAGAGCGACGGCTTATCATCTGCATCATGCCAAACTTGGCATCAGCTTCAGAAGTATCATATTCGAAAGGAATAGGCACTGGAGCCATATATGAAAGCGCCTCAGAGGAAAAAGAATCGAGCACACTAAGACCTCCGTTGCTGACAGCATTGGCATAACGACGGGGCACGTTTGTAGCTACAAATGGAATCCCATTTTCTTTAGCGTAATAGACCACCGGATAATAGTCAGTGGAATAATTAGGCCATAGACGCGCTTCTGCCTCAAAGCGGTCGTAGCTAATTTTCCCCGACATGTATTCGTCAAGAATCAGCTGATTGTCAGCCTCCATCATTTCTTCCCCGATTATCAGGCTGCCGCCATGCTTCCCATGGAGAGCTTTTGTGATTTCCAATTCCATCCAATGGGAGATAGGACAATTATGGTTTTCTCCGATAAAGACCACTTCGGCGATACTGAGAGAATCTATCATCTCGTCAAAATCTATCTGGCGTCCGGAATTGTCATAAAGACGGAAGGCCTCAATGGAATGTGCCGAAAAGGCACACGCGCAGACCATTATAGCTGTAAGTATTGTCTGTTTCATTTTATATCTTCGTCGCTAATGTAAAGTAATACGTACAATTGAGGATTTATATAATCATTGAACCCCTGACGCAATTCCTCTGGAGTAATCGATGCTATGATGCTCTCATACTCCTCAAAATCGGCCAATGACTCACCATTTTTGACAAGATTCATCATAAGTGTCCTCCATGCAGATGGAGACTGGGGATTGAGGGTTTCCCTGCGATTGATAATACAGGAACGTTTGATGGCCTCGAGTTCTGCGTCTTCCACCGGGTTTGCGCGCAAATCCTCTATTATTCCGTCAAGAGCTTTCTTTACGGCTTTCATATTGTCATTGTCGGAAGACGAAGAGACATCAAAGTAATAGTAGCCTCGTGGCAGTCCTTCATAGTTAAGCACTACATAAGGAGAGTAGACCAACGCAAGCTTTTCACGCAACTCATCTATCACCCGATTGCGCATCACGAAACTCATCAGCTTAAGCACAAGCGAAGAGCGCAATCCAGGCTCATATTTACCGAAATACAAGTAATCAAATTCAGTCTTACCTACATCCTCACTATCAAATCGCTCAGCGACCGTAGATGTAGGCAGATTGAGAGGTGACACTCCTTTTGGAGCTTCAGCTACGGGAGTCAGGCGATCGAAAACAGATACAAAATCGCGAGCTAAACTATCCAGATCAAAATTGCCGGCGACCATAAACACAGCGCCCTTTGGCTGAGTATATAGCGCCCTATAGAATGATGCGATGCTATCGAGATTAATCCTTTCGGCGTAACTACGGCGTAGCGAATCCCCATCAACAGCGTTTTTGTATGGAGCATCAAAGTCAATGGTGTTTCCCATCAACTCGTCAAGCCTGGCAGTCAGTTGCCTATCGGGTGCACGCCTCAACATCTTGGAGAGAGTGGATTCTTCCTGCTCCTCAAACATAGAAGCCCTATAATCTTCAAAATCCGCATATCTCAATTCCGGGTCTGTGATTTTCTCATATACGAGATTGAAAAACTCATAGTCCTTGTCAGCAGCAAATGAACCGAGGAAACCGTGCCAATTGTTTTCAAGAGCCATTCCAAGTGCTATATTATTCGTATACATATAATCACCTATGCCTTCCGGCACTTTGGCAATACCTCCCATATCTATATAGCTTGCAGTGGAGCCATATAGTGGCAGGTCGGGCGTAGCAATGGTTCCAAGCCCGCCCGGTGCAACCATAGAGAAGAGTACGCCACCATCATCGACAGTCTTTTTCAATAGAAGCGTCATCCCGTTTGCCATCTTCAACTCGCGAATGCCGAGGGAATTGTAATCGCATCTGCCGGTAATCATAGAAGGGGCATAGTCATAATGCCGGGCAAGCACAGCAGGAGCCTCCACAACCTCAATCTGCTGCTCTACAGGAGCGATGAATTTATATGGGTCAGCCTTTGACTTAAGGCCTTTCTTCCATTCTCCGGTGTATTCTGCAAGAGCTATCTGATCATCTTTGTTTTCATCAGTGCGGAGTGCCATCAGCATGACATCTGAAGAAGAGAGCCACTCTTTCAGCAAAGAAGAGGCTTCCCCTGCGGTTATAGATTCAATCGCCTGCTGAAGCTCATCAATCTGGCCGCTATCACTTATATATCTGTCTCCACTGATGAAATAATCAGTAAAATCATCACAAATCATGTCTGATGGATAACAAGCCCTAGATGTACGGCCAGTCCTACCAGCCACCTTTTTTGCAAAATAGGCTATTTCATCTTCAGCAAAGCCGTTAGTGACAACATCGTTGACCACAGAAGCAGCCTGACGAATAGTCTGATTCAAATCTTTTTCTCTACTTTCACGCATCGAGAACACCAAATGATTGGTAGAAGCGAGATACCAAGCATCGCTGACATCAGCATAGATTCCAGTGCTGGAAAGACGTCGATTCAAGGCATTAGTGACAATTCGGCCCATAGCCGAGAGCCTTAGATCTGCAAGTGTCCGGTTGACATGTGAAGAATGGGGGATGATGATCTCAAGCTCTTTCTGATTGATCAATGAATCAGTATAGACAGCAATCTGATGGGCAGGATCATAGTCAAGCGTATATTGCTCAAGACCGGGATCCTTGCCTGCTCGAATGCTTGAGAATTGACGTTTGATCTCCTTTTCCACTTCAGCTGGGTCAACATCGCCTACTATGACTATTCCTGCAAAGCGAGGGAGATACCATTTACGATAAAAATTCTTGAGCACTTTCGCATTGACAGCCTCAACTTCTTGAGGCGTACCCAGTGGCATACGCCTGCTGAAACGATTCTGACCGATTTTCAGGTCGTAGAATGGATCCTCTACTGAATATCCACGCAGTTCCTCTTGAATAATGCCTTTCTCAGTCTTGACCCTATCAGGATTTATTATAAGCTTATCCATCCAATCAGAAATGATTGTCAGAGCTTTAGCCACTCCCCCTTCGGCAGGAATATCAGAAGGGGTAGCAAACATATAGATGGTCCGATCCTGTCCGGTATATGCATTTATGTCTATGCCATATTTCATTCCCAGCGACTCGAGATAGGCCACAGCTCCACGATTGGGGAAATTCTTAGAACCTCCAAATGCCATATGCTCAAGGAAATGAGCACATCCACCCTGAGAGTCATCTTGCTGCAGTGCTCCGACACGCCATACAAGACGATATTCGACCCGGGATGCGGGAAAGTCGTTATGAAGAATAAGATATCGCAGCCCATTGGGCAAACTACCTTGTACAGTTCCTTCCGGAAACTTGATAGAATCAGTGAGATCTGCATAAGACACAGATCCACAAAAGGCGAGGCTTGCCATCCATAAAAGGATGGCAAGTCTACAATTATTCATGATAAACTTACGTATCACAGAAACTGATTATTCAGATTATTCAGAGTTAGAATTATTTATTTAAAGAGTATGTCACCTTAACACGTGAGTATCCATATTGGTCAGCGTGGTCGAACGGGAATTCAAATGTCATTGTACCGGCATTGAAATCAATCTCGCCCTTTGGATATACATACAGGTTAATCTTATCTTCCTCGCTATCTATCTCCCAGTAATCCTCAAGCACATCGCTGATGCCAAGATATGAAGCAGGGGCTGCAGACACACCATAACCAAGAAGTTCAGTAGCAGCAGCGTCACCTTTTTCTACAAGTCCGAGCTGACGGTCCCAAGCAGTATAGGTGTATTTGAAAGGAATCCAGCTTGCATGATCAGCATATACAAATGGAGCGTCAAGCATTTCGTCATAAATTGTCTCACCTTTGGAATTGTAAATATAGTCTTCACCTTCAGCCACAAATTCAAGAGTTGCCTTTCCATTGTTGATTTCAGTGATCTTGATACCGGGAAGAGCTACAGCAAATGATTCTTCAGTATTGGAATTCCAGTTAATCAGGCTCATGAGGTCGAGGCCATTGCCACCGTCTTCATAGGCGAAGAAAGCCTTATCGTCGATTGTAAGGTTGCGGAATGCCTTATAAAGATAATCTGTCATACCCATTGGATTTTCCACCATGTCGAGAGATGGAACTTCAGCAGAAGCATCCGCGCCGATGGCAAATGCTGAATATCCTGAAAGATTGATAGTCTCAGGAGTAATGAACGGATCACGATAGCCATCACCCGGGAATTCAATAGTGCCTGTAAGAGCTACATTGCCAATCCATGGCAAGAGATCGACATTATATGTTTCTTTCCAAGCAGCAATGAGAGCGATTTGCTCGGGTGAGAGCACGCCTGCACCAGGAGCGGGAAGAAGCTTGACAGTAATATTTGAAGCAATGTCGAATTTACTTTCATCAAGATTAGTGATTGAGAATGTAGCCTCAACGTTATCCACTATCGAAAGTTTATCAGCCGACTTTACAGTAAGGAAACCAGAGTTCTTGCCTGCTTCAATCTTTACCGGATTATCCTCAAGCACAAACATATCGGCCTGCTGGCTTTCAATTTTGAAATTGAAGCTGACTGCGGCATCAACCGGTTTGCTAAGAGAGACCATGACAGTCACAGATTCCCCACTGCCATCCACTATTGCGTTACCGCCATCCTGAGGCACGGAGAGATAAATGTGATTGATGGTAGTGGTCACATCATCATCGTCTTTGGAGCATGATACGAAAGCCACGCTCCATACCAAAGCAGCCATCACAGCTGCAAATTTGATTAGATTCTTCATTTTTTTTACCTGTTTCTAATTAAATTATTTTGAAGTTGTTTATTACTAAAATCATTCACTGAAAGTCACTTTTGGCCAGCCGGGATTTTGCTCTGCGTTGTCATTGTAGAGATATTCCTCTTTAGGAAGAGGCCAAAGCCAGCGGTAATCACCGGCAGCCGGTATGCGGTTTGGAAGTGAAGAAAGCATTGCACGATAGCGCTTGATATCGAAATATCGCTCACCCTCTCCAGCAAATTCCTTTTGTTTCTGCTCAAGAATGACATTGAGCAATTCGGTGCCTGACAAAGTCTCATCTATTTCATCTGCTCCACGTGCCTTTAGGAAGCGATTGAGAGCCGACACAGCCTTAGCGCTATTATTACCATCAAGACACCAAGCCTCTACTGCGACAAAAAGAGCATGAGAAAGGCGCATTTTGTTGATGAATGATATGCCACGCTTTTCGCGCCGCAAAAGATTGTATTTCCCGATAAAAGACTGATCACCGAGCGACAGACTATAGAATGGCACAACAGTCCATTCCCTACGGCAATCATCTTCCCCGTACGAGGAGGCCAAAGTGGGATTCAGGCTGTAATAATCGCCAGTGACAGCATCATAGACGATTCCGACATAGTAGGACTGAGCCTTGTCTGGCTGATCGAACATAAAAATTCGCTCCTGGCAAGAAGCCCCATCCCATAGACTACGATAGACATCGGGCCTGAAGCAATCGTATCCATGACGATCTACAATTTCGGATGCAATTTCAGCAGCTTTTACATATTCCCCGGCATAAAGCTCCACCTCCGCACTAAGGAGCCGTGTGGCATCAGGAGTAATCCATGAAGCACTTGTCTGAGTATTATCAATCTCAAGAGCGGCACTGAGAAGACGGCGAATTTCAGCGATGCAATCCCGGATTGATGAACGAGGGTTGGTCTCCATTGCCACCTTATCTTTCAATATTATTCCATCAGCATCCAATCCCTCCAGAGGATCTGAAGCGAAAAGATGCAACAACTGAAAATAGCAATATGCCTTCAGTGTGTAAGCTTCCGCCTTAAGACATTCCACAGCTTTGATGTCGGCATCTCCAACGACCGCAATATCTGGCAAACGCTCCAAAAGCGCATTGACTGAGACTATGACAGAATAATATTCCGACCATATTGACTGCGAAAGATCGTGAAGAGCTGAAGGCTGCCAATTATATTGATTAGACAGCGAGGAGTTTCGCGATGCCCAGTATGTCGGTGTGAAATCATCAGTGAGCATAGCGAGATCGAACCCTGGATTTGGGAGGTCACTATAAGCAGACGAGAGAAGTTCGCGCCCTGAAACGGGAGTGGTGATTGCATCAGGATCGGAAAACTGATTGTCGTAAGGGATATTGAGCGAGCACCCCGTCAGCAGAATGGCTGCTAAGAATAGACATACAAATGTTCTCATATCAGAAAGTGACGCTAAGGTTAAACGTTATGACAGGCTGCACAGCGCCACCGAGCCTACCGGTCTCCGGGTCAGATTCGCTATATGGAGTCAGCGTGAAGAGGTTGGATGCCTGCATTCCGACTGTGGCGTATTTGATAAATTTATGAGTCTTCGCCAATAATGACTGTGGCACCCTATATCTCAATGAAAGCATTGAGAGGCGCAGATAGTCGCTGCTCCCTGTATTAGAAGTATTGGCATATTGGAGTGTCTCTATAGCAGCCGAAGAATAGAACGGTGAATAATATATCTTATCTACATCACCAGGACGAAGCCACATAGTCTCAGTCAGACCACGAAGTGCATTGAAATTGACATCATCATGATTGCGCACATAGGTATAGTTATATTGCTTGATACCTCCGGCAACCCAATAAAAGTCGGCATCCAACTCAAAATTTTTCCAAGTAAAACCGAGATTGACAGTTCCAGAGAATGGAGGAGTCAGATGTCCGAGGCTTATAAAGTCATCGCGTGTAAGCGAAGTCTTTCCTGGCTCTATTTCCCTTCCTCCAGCACCGATAAAAATCGGCAGACCAGTCACAGCATTGATCCCATCCTGACGGAGACCATAAAGAATATCATAGGCTTTACCAACCTGGAAGTCAGGGATGAGAGAATAGTCGCTCGTATACAGTTTGTCGGTGAAGTAAAGGTCGTCAACGCGGTTTTTGTTGTAAGCCACATTAGCAGCTATACGCATAGTGAAGTCGGGGTGGCAATCTTGAAGAGAGAATGAAACGCCAGCCTCGTATCCCTCATTGCTCAGAACACCTATATTGCGCTTCATCATTCCGAATCCGTTGCTGGCAGCCACCGGGACATCAAGAAGAGCATCTGCCGTTCTGCGTCGATACCACTTAAGGTCAAGAGTCAGTTTGTTGAGAAATCCCAACTGCAGACCAGCATCGTAAGATGTAGTGTGTTCCGGCTTTAGGTCGCGGTTGTAAAGGGCGAGCAACTCAAGGATACGCGATGTGGCATATGCATCTTCAAGATAAGCAAATGTAGCGATTGTCTGTGCCGCCGACACTCCCGCGAGCGAAGCTGTATTTCCATAGCTCCCCTTTAAGTTGATGCGAGAGAGCACACTATTGTCTGCGAATATTTCATATTGTGATGGCGTCCAGCCTAAACCGAGAGCCCATGCCGAATTCCAGCGTTTGTCGGAAGGGAGCACCGAAGATCCGTCGAGTTTGTAAGTGGCAAAGAAATCATATGTGGCATCATATGTATATCCGGCCACGCCGCCGAAACCAAGCTGCGCCACTTTCTCCTTAAAGCCAGATACAGCAGGTTTTCTTGCCCCGGTAAGCGACTGATTGATCATCGCCACTGAAGCATGGTTTCCAACTCCATATCCAGTGATTCCTATATTGTCAGTGTTTGTGACATAGCAGTCATGATTAAGACTAAAGGTCACATCATGGGTTTCATTGAACATCTTATTATAGACTGCACGGACATTATATGAGAAATTCATAAGCGTGTTCTTATCCTTGTTCAATTTACCCAATTCAGCCGTACTGAAACCACTCTGCTGCTCTGAATATGAAGACGCTGGAGTCAGTTGCGTACCTTCGTTGAGCATATAGTCAAGGCCAGCCACAGCCGATATGTCAAGCTCCTCGCATGGTCTAAGAGTCAGGCTGGCAGAAATACCACCTCGTTTATCTGAGCTATTGCTTGAGTATTGATAAAGCAAGTCGGAGAATTTTCTGTTTGGATATGACCAGAGTTGGTTGCCGGATTCCGTCTCATACGGATTTAGATTGTAGACGAGTGACGCCGGAGAATAAGAACTTCCATTAGGTGTCTTGGTCTGTGTGTAGGAGCCGTCCATGCTCATCGTGAAATATCCGATTTTACCAATGGCTATATCAAGCCCCATTCTCACAGTGGCACGCATCATGCTATTGCCTTTCACTTGTCCGCCCTGGGTGGCGATATTTCCACTTATAAAATATGATGTCTTTTCATTGCCACCACGCACAGAGAGATTATGATTCTGATAAAGCGCAACACGCATCAACCGATTAAACCAATCGGTATTTATTCCCCTTAGAGAATCAAGCACCTCGGCTCCTCTGGCTATCATCGCATCCAGATTTGGATTTCCGGGATAGCGCTTTCTGTAGTAATCCTCACTATAGCGATAGCCGGGAGTAGCCTCGTTCATCATAAGGCGTTCAAGCTCCAGTTTTTCGGCAGATTGCATCACCTCCACTCCCCTACGGCCTTTAAGAGTAGCGCCCATACCAAGAGTGTAGCTGACATCCACTGACCCAAAATGGCTTCCTCGCTTAGAAGTGACCTCAATGACTCCGTTTGAAGCCTTTATGCCATAGAGTGCACAGGCAGCGGCATCCTTAAGCACTTTTATTTCTTTTATATCCTGAGGATTAAGAGCGCGGAATGCATCAGAAGAAATAACCTTACCATCAAGCACGAAAAGGGGTTCGTTGGCTTCATTTCCGGCACGAAGCGACTGATTGCCACGAATACGGATCGTAGGTTTCGAACCGAGTTCTCCAGAGTTTGTGACTATCAATCCTGGCACCGAACCCTGAAGTGCCAATCCTAAATCGGTCATAGGTTTTTCATTGAGTCGCTTCATGTCGACAGTCTGCACGACTCCCGATCTGGCGCGGATGTCAATGTTATTGATATTAGGATTAGCTATGACAGTCACCTCATCGAGCGACTTGGCATCAGGTGACATAGAGATATCCAATCTTGATTCTCCATCCCAAATGCGCTCTTCATTCTTCATTCCAGGAAAAGAGAATGTCAGCTTATCCCCCTTTTTTAACGGAACATTATTAAAGGAATAAAGTCCGTCGTTATCCGTAGCAGTAGAATATGACGTATTGTCAATCCTTACGACAACTCCGGGAAGCGGATCTCCGAAATCGTCGATAACCAAGCCGTGAAGCCTATGGCTTACCGCAGCTGATAAGGAAGCCTCACCGCGGGCGAAATTCGCGAACGCCACACATGAGAGGATAATCAAAAGTAAGAACAATCTGTTTCGCATTGATTGGAATCTTAAACCGACTACAAAGGTACGCAATATTTGCTATTTATACAATATTTTATCATGAGTTTTTATCAGCATAAAAGAGAATAATCGGAAAACTGACATAAAAAATATGAATTCAGCAACTTTTTTCGAATCAAATTTCCACTCATGGGAGCCCAAAAAACGCTTAAAATCCAAGGATACATTCGACAAATGTTAAAAATTCGGGGTTTGAGTAAAAAAAATGAAGAATTGATAAACTTTAGAAAGAGTACGGCGTTTTAAGTTTGAAATTAGAAATAACAACTCTCTTTTATTCATGCCAAAGCCATCGTAGTAATTAGAGATACGATTCCTGATGCGATTCCTGATGCATGCGTATTTGAGTAAATTATAAAAATGTTTCATTATTAAAATCTTAGTTACTATGAATGATGCAAATTATCGCTTCGGCGACGCTAAGAGCGAGGCTTTTGGCACGAACGCAATGTTAAAACAGGCCCCTGTAGAGAAAATTCCTGACGGCCCAACAATTCCTGAAGTCGCATACGAAATGGTGAAGGACGAGACTTTTGCCCAGACCCAACCAAGATTGAATCTTGCCACATTCGTCACCACCTACATGGATGACTACGCAACTAAACTGATGAATGAGGCTATCAACATCAACTACATTGATGAAACTGAATATCCTCGTGTAGCAGTGATGTGTCAGAAGTGTATTAACATTGTAGCAAACCTTTGGAACACACCTGAGACTAACAAATGGAAAGCTGGTGCACTTGCAATTGGTAGTTCAGAGGCATGTATGCTTGGCGCACTTGCAGCTCTTAAGAGATGGAAAGACCGTCGTAAGAAAGCAGGCAAGCCTTATGATAAGCCAAATCTTGTAATGTCAACCGGTTATCAGGTAGTATGGGAAAAATTCTGTAACTTCTGGGACGTTGAAATGCGTCTTGTACCACTGAGCACAGAACATCCTACACTTGATGTAGACGCAGCTATCAAGCTTTGCGACGAAAACACAATCTGTGTAGTTCCTATCCAGGGTGTGACATGGACAGGCTTGAATGATGATGTTGAGGCTCTTGACGCTGCACTTGACAAATTCAATGCAGAGACTGGCAACGAAGTATGTATCCACATTGATGCAGCTACCGGTGGCTTTATCCTTCCGTTCCTCTTCCCGGAAAAGAAATGGGACTTCCGTTTGAAATGGGTATTGAGTATAAGCACATCAGGCCACAAGTTTGGTCTTGTATATCCGGGTCTTGGCTGGGTAGTATGGAAAGACAAGAAGTATCTGCCGGATGATATGGCATTTACAGTTGACTACCTTGGCGCAGAAGTAACTCAGGTAGGTCTTAACTACTCACGTCCTGCAGCTCAGATCCTTGGACAGTACTATCAGTTCATCCGTTTGGGATT
>DAAK01000236.1 GCA_001701075.1 Bacteroidales bacterium GP3
TTCGACTGGTATCGCAAGACTACCAAGGACTGGTTGGTTCAGGCTCCTCTCAACGACGTGCTTGGTTATGAAGAGGCAGCAATGATCAATGGTGGTGACGTTAAGAATGAGGGTGTCGAACTCGCACTTTCATGGAACGACAACATCGGCGGAGACTTCGTATATCACGTTAATGTAAGCGGTGCATACAATAAGAATAAGGTGACCCGTCTTGCAACTGCATCCGGTAAGATTGGTGATAGCGAGGGTAGCGCTCTCTTCCAGAACTCATCTTATGTATCTCTCGTGGAAGTTGGTCACCCGATCGGTTACTTCAGCGGCATGAGCCACAGTGGTATCTGGCAAACTCAGGCTCAGATTGACGCAGCTCGCGCTGCAGGTCAGGCAGTTCTTCCTACAGCACAGCCTGGTGACTTCATCTGGGACGACTACAACAACGACGGAGTGATCACACTCGACGGCGACCGTCACGAAATCGGTGACCCGAATCCTGACTTCACTCTCGGTATCAACCTTGGCTTCAACTGGAAGGGCTTCGACTTCAGTGCAGCAGGTAGTGGCGCATTCGGCATGCAGGCTATGCAGTGCTACCGTACCGCGCTTCTCGCCAACCAGTATGTCAACTACACTACCGACGTTCTCAACCGTTGGCATGGTGAAGGAACAAGCAATTCAGTTCCTCGTCTCGTAGTAGGCAGCGAAAACAACCAGTGGGTATCTACCTACTACATGCAGAACGCAGACTACTTCAAGCTTCAGAACATCACAATCGGTTACGACTTCTCCACTCTCTTCAAGTCCCCGTTCCAGCAGATCCGTGTTTATGCACAGGCACAGAACCTCTGCACCATCACCAAATATACAGGTGTTGATCCTGAGATTGGTTCAAATGGTGGTCATGGAGGCAACTGGGTACGTGGCGTCGATGTAGGTCTTTATCCATCAGCTCGTTCATTCGTGTTCGGCGTGACCCTCAAATATTAATACAACTAACATCAAGAGAAACTATATACAGTTATGAAAAAATATCTTTTGATTGCAATAGCGACGGTCGGGATGCTCTCTCTCACATCGTGCGAGGACTTCCTTGACTCGAAAAACTATACGCAGGCGAACACGGGTAACTATCCCGCAGCCGCAGCTGACCTGAACAAGGAGTTGGCAGCACTCTATGGAGTGATGAACCAATACGCAAACTTTGTATTGGAGACACCTTGGATGGTCTGGAACATCATGTCAGACGATACTAATGGTGCTGGAGGCACAGGTGACGTAGAGTCTCATGCTATCGGTCATCTTATGTCAAATAAGAGCAATTTATATGAGCATGCATGGCATAACACTTATGTAGGTATCGCTCGTGCAAACGCCATCATCTATTCAGTTGATGCATTCGACTGGACTGGCAATGAAACCACCCGCAACCAGCTTCTTGGCGAGGCTTACTTCATGCGTGGCCTATTCTATCTGTGGGGCACACAGTTCTGGGGCGATATCCCTGCTTATTGGGATAAGGCAGCTCCTGATCCATGTCCTCAACAGAGCGCAAAGGATGTAATCTTCCCGCATATTCTTGCAGACTTTGTGTCAGCTTCCAACCTTATGACCAACGGCGCAACAACATGGGGCGACGGACATGCCATGAAGGGTGCGGCTGAAGGTTATCTTGCTCGTGCTTATATGTACTATCAGGGCTTCTACAACAATGCAGGTGAACTTGCAACAGCAAGCCTTGCCGATGTCGTACTTCCCGAGCAGGAAGGCGTAACTGGCGCTCTTACAAAAGCTCAGGTTGTTTCTTACCTTGAGGATTGTATCAACAATTCCGGCGCACAGCTTATTCCTGACTTCCGTCAGCTTTGGCAATACACCAATGAACTGACTGCTCCTGACTATGCATATGTGAAAGATCTTGCTGATGCAGGTCAATACTGGGCAGGCAATGGCAACCGTGAGCAGCTCTTCCAGGTGCAGTTCTTAAACGCAGCTTCATGGAACGGTACAATCAGCATGGGCTTCACCAACATGACATCTCTCTACTGTTCTCTCCGTTGCGATGCAAACGATGCAGGCCAGGAAAACGGTGGTCCAGAGACTCTTCCATTTGGTCAGGGTTGGGGACAGGCTGTCTTCAATATGAACGCTGTGAATGAATGGCCGGCATCCGACCCTCGCAAGCAGGCAACAGTGCTTGATTGCGACACAGAACTTCAGCAGTTTGCTTACACTACATCTTGCTCAGAGGAAACTGGCAAGTACAACAAGAAATGGATTGCTGTAACCTGCAACGAATCATCTTGGTCAGACCATACTCAATCCTACACATGGTGGGGTGTATATCGTGTCAACAACACCAGCGCTTCCAACACTAATGACAACTCCTTCCAGGGTGACCATTTCACTGACATGGTACTTCTCCGTCTTTCCGACGTGATGCTCATGCATAGCGAGCTTACCGGCACAGCTGAAATGATGAACCGTGTCCAGGAACGTGCAGGTGTAGCCAAGACAGGTTATTCATGGGATAACATCAAGAACGAACGTCGCTGGGAACTCTTCGGCGAGGGTATCCGTTTCAACGACCTCCGTCGCTGGTCTGGCATAAATGGCGGAACGAACTGTCTTGCAGCGGTAGCTCTTGAGAAGCAGAATAATTCAGCTGTCAACTATACTGGCACATGGACTGTTATGAAGCACGCATCCTCATCATGGGCACAGCGCTATTCAGAGACCAACGGTTTCTTGCCGATACCTGAAGGACAGATCAATATTATTGACAATCCGGAGATTCTGAAGCAGAACCCGGGCTGGGGTGATGACGTATCCGATTGGAACATGGCAAGCACACCGGTTTACTAATCCTTTAAATGAAAAAAGAAATGAAAAAGACTCTATTTATATTGGCCGTAGCTGGTGGTATCATGCTCACATCATGTGATCCCCAGAAGGCTGAGGGCGAATTCGAGAAGGTTACAATGACCTCCGAAAGCCTGTTGAAAGGGGCTGAATTCGCGCAGTTCGATGCAGTGAAGCAAGACGACGGTAGTATTAAATATGTTCCGTCGGATAAAGGTAACTACATCCAGTATAATCTGCCTGAGGTTTCAGCTGTGAATATCTACTATATAAAGAACGGTGCCAAGAAGACTCTTTCTTACGGACGTTCCGGTGGTATGATATACTATGTTCCATCACGTGGCAGCGATGAACTTCAGACACTTTACTTCTCATTTGTCAATACAGATGGTACCGAAGTAATTGCAGAAAAACAGTTCACCCTTCAAGTAGCTCAAGCACTTGAACCGGCTGTTAAGATACTTGTATCCAACAAAGGAACCAAGAAATGGAAATGGATGCCTACAAGTACCAACGGAGGTGCCGTTTGGGGTAATGCTGGTTATCTAGCAGGAGAGCAGAATGGTAGCCTTGACATCAACGGCGCCTGGTGGGGCTGCGGTCTGATTGACGGTGATTGTCCAGATACATTTGAAGGCCAGACTCAGCATGCTGAAGGCCGTTGGCCAGAGGTTAAGGGTGAATGCTACCAACTTTCTTATATGGAATTCAATGAGGATGGTTCTCTGAATGCTTATAGCAATGAGGGAATCCTGATCAATGAAGGATCATTTGCAATCAAGGACTACAAGGACAATGAGATTACAAATGCCGACAAGTTCTCTCGTGGCACACTTGAGACATCTGCAGGCGCAATCCTTTGGCCGTTCGCTATCAACACCGGAGGTATGCAGCCTACAGCATTCACAATCGGATATCTTGATCCTTCTCGCATGGTGCTTGTCTATGCAGCTGACGGAACAGGCGGCTGGGGTGAGTCAACATGGTGGTCATTCATGAGCGACGATGATGCCGAAGGCATCCTTGGTGAGCAGAAAGATGGCTGGCATTGGAAACCAAC